>CAYPBU010000045.1:0-18858 GCA_964409045.1 uncultured Anaerolineaceae bacterium
TTGATGTTTGCCAATACCGCAACGCGGAATTTCTTCATTTGTCAATTCTCCCGGAATTATGATGATAAGCAACAGAATTATAGTCACTTTGAACAGTATGTAAAGTGACAATTAAATTATGCACAAAGTGAATAGCAAAAGCCTCCCCTTTGATAGAGGGAGGCTTTCTGAGGCGAAGGAAAGGTGTCAGAATTAATCAATCGCAACCATCAGAGCGTCTTCGGCTTTTGCCTTACGCGCGCCGCGTTCAAGGTCGACCTTCTGGAGCATCCAGATACCGACAGCGAAGAAGATCACGAGAGAAATGATGCCATAACGGGGGTCGCCGGTGAGTTTGGTGACTAACGCCATGGTTAAAGGACCAAGGATCGTGTTGAATTTCTCTGACACGCTAAAAAAGCCAAAGAATTCGGCGCTTTTGCTCTTGGGCATCAGTTTGCCAATTAAAGAACGGCTCAGAGCCTGGCTGCCGCCCTGAACGGTCGCCACACCAAAACCGAGCACGAACATGTGCCAGTCTTTACTCATGAAAAAGCCAACGATCGCGACCAGCGTGTAGATCAGCAAACTCAGGGTGATAGCCTTTTTGTTGCCGAGTTTCGTGCCGAGTTTGCCGAACAGCAAAGCAAATGGCGCGGCTACGAACTGGACCATCAGGAAGGTTCCCAGTACGGTCATCGTGCTGAAGCCCAGGTCCGTGGCAAACGCTGCAGCCATGGTGATGATGGTGCCGATACCGTTGGAATACACCAGGAATGTCAGCAGGAACCAGAAAAGGTCCTTGTAATCACGAATCTCTTTAAAAGTCTTACCAAGACGCTGGAGGCTGACTTTGACGCCGTTTTGTCCAATCTCGCGTTTTTCTGCCATGGCGGCTGGTTCCTTCACACCACGGAAAAGGGGGATGGCGAAAACTGCCCACCACACTGCCACACTCGCCAGGCTGAGCCGTGTCATCAGTTGCGTGGCTTCGTCTTTGGGCATGTTCGTCAGCAGGCTTGGTCCAAAAAAGATCATAAGGACGTTGATCAGCAGCAGCAATCCGCCGCCGATATACCCAAGGGCATACCCGCGAGATGAGACTTTGTCCATATCTTCCGGTTTTGCCACGTGCGGCAGCAGGGAGTCGTAGAAAACGAGTGAGCCGGCAAAACCGATGGTTCCGAGGACATAAAGAATGATGCAGAGGGCTAGATGCCCGGGACCCGTGACAAAGAATAATAAAGCGGTGCTGATGATACCAAGAGCCGCAAAGAGCCCCAGGAAAAGCTTTTTGGAGGCTTTAAAGTCCGCGATACCGCCCAGGATAGGGCTGAGCGCGGCGGCAATCAGGCTGCCGATGGCAACCGCACTGCCCCAGATCGGAACAGATTGACCACCGGCGATGTAGGTGGCAAAGTAGGTGGGTAGGATCGCCCCCATGATGGTGGTGGCGAAAGCTGAGTTCGCCCAATCGTACATCGTCCAGGCACGGATACTGCGCTTGTAACTATTCTCGATAGATTCGTTCATGTTCATTTAGGGCTCCTCGTTTGATTAGTTCTAATTTTACCCCTGGATGTCAGTGCATCCCGAGGAACTTACTGTATGGTTGCTCCGAGTTTGGCGAAGGTTTCCATCACCAATGCCATTAGTTGGTTGGCATCGCCGCAGGTGAGCAAGTTTCGCATGGTTTCTCGTGGAAGTTCATAGGGGTCAAGGTAAGCTTTTAGGTACTTTCGGAAGGGCATGATGGCGTTCTCAGGGTCGTTCGCGAGCATATCCTTGAGCTGCCAGAGGGCTGTATCCGCTACTTCCTGGATGCTGACCTGCTCGCGACTGCGCCAGGAGAAGATCCACGGGTTGGCTTTGGCTGCCCGCCCGACCATGACGGCGTCGCAGCCAGTTTCCTCCAGCATGCGGCGCGCATCGGCAGGGCTGGCAACGTCGCCATTGCCGATGATGGGCAAATGGGGAAAAGCGCGTTTTAACTCAGCGATTGGCTGCCAATGCGCGGGTTTTTGGTAGGAGATTTTGCCGGTGCGTCCGTGCAGCGCGATGGCTTTCGCGCCGTTTTCAGCCACAAGGTTAGCTAACTCAAGGAAATTTAGCGAATTGCTATCCCATCCGAGCCGCATCTTGACCGTGACTGGCACTCTCACCGCGCGTGAGACAAGCACAACGGCGTCCTTGACCAGTTGCGGGTTGCGCATCATCCCCACACCAGCTCCGCGACCTGCCACGCTTTTGGCGGCACAGCCCATGTTGATATCGATCATGTCGGGATGGAACTCTTCCTCTATGCGAGCGGCGCATTCCGCCATGCGGACCGCGTCGTTGTCGAGCAGCTGCGCCACGAAGGGGCGTTCTTCGTCACGGGCGAGAAGGCGCTTCTTTTCATAGGATCTTTGATGGGCGTAGTCGAGAGTGTTGATGAACTCGGAGACAGAATAGGCTGAACCCAGCCTGCGCGTGAGCAGGCGAAAAGACGCATCCGAAATGCCGTCCATAGGCGCCAAAATCAGGCGCCCATAGATGGGAATGTCCGCAATGAAAAAGTCAGCTTGAGTCAAGAACAGGACCTCAGTCGGTGATCTTGAACAAGATGCTGATAACGCGCTTTGAGGGAACCTCAATCTCAACACTGCCATCAGGCTGTTGCACCAGATCATGGATGAGACTTTCGTCCAGGTTGACTAAATGAGCGCTTTTGTTGAGCATATTGGGTTTCAGGTGCAAGTGGATGCTTTCATCTGCAAGGTTTACCCCGCGTACCACCCAACCTGTTTCGTCCTCAGCTTCCTTGATGGATGTCACCATGAATTCGGCATGTGAAACTTCTACCATGCTATTCTCAGCTGGAAGGCTGCCTGTGTGCAGGTCGGAGGTTCTGACATCCAGATCGATCTGGAAGGATTGCGCTAATTTGACAGCCTCGAAAAAGTCTGGTCCATGAGGAATGATGCAGAAATCGAAGGAATAAGGGCGCAACTCTTGCGCGTCTGGGGTCATCAGGGGCGGACCGGCGTGACCGACCCGATTCCAGAGGTCATCCCGGCTGAGCCAACCGATTGAACGAAGCAAAGTGAGGTCGATCAGGGCTTCACCGTTCTCAGCGCGAACAACAGCGACTTCGGGTAGCCCTCGATTGGCGATCATCAAACCGCCATGCTCGTCACTGAAGTCCACAAAGCTTCGCTGTGGCACTTCCGGTCTGGGCAGCTCACGCCAGGTGCTGTCGGTGTCAGGGAGATCAATCGGGCGTGTGATGATATCGTAATGTCCATCAAAGCGGGCAGTGTCCACGGTCAGTCCGGTATGGAATCGCACACTCAGGCGATGGTCAAGAGCTTGATTTTCAAAGTAGATTTGGACTTCGGCTTGGGGTACATCTTTGACCAATGTCACAAGAACGTCAATGTCGTGTGGTAGGGTGCTTTCTTCGCGGCTCTCGCGAGTTTCGGTTAACGAAACAGGCAGATCGATGGTGAGACTCAGAGTGAGAGTCTCGTAGAGGTTGGTTTTGTAAGTTGTCGTGGAAACCAGGGTGGGCTTGATTTCCGTATCTTTTTCGGGAGGCGTAAAGTTATACTCATCGCCCCGGTCTCCCACGTCTACGATCTGGCAGAGACCCTCGTAAGTTTGACCCGTTCGAAGATCTTTCAAGCTAAGGCTGCCGCGATCATCTGCCGCACTGATTTCGAAGAAACGATTGGAGATGATATCTTCAAGCTCCTCGGCCAAGTCTTCAGAAGGCGCTTCAGACTCTTCTGATTTGCAGATCCAATAAGTGCGATATCCCATTGCGGGAAGGTCTTTCGCAAAGACATCCAGGGAAGCGGAGGCTACCTTGAACACCTTTACCCTAACCAGGGTTTCGGGATCCGAGTGCGAGATGAGGGCGACCACCTGCGTGAAGGCGGCTGCAAGATTCTCGAGATCGGGTTCAAGCAGAGATGAAAACTCGGCTTCAATGCAGGGCAGCCCATTTTCCTCTGTAACCGTGGCATATACCAATGCTTTGCCCCCATGACCAGACTCGGATGCTGCCTGCAGCAGCCCCATCAGTTCCCTGACAGGATAAACATTGGACTCGACAAATTCCCGTTCACCATACAGGCAGTCTACAGCAACCGGCAACCCTTCCGAATCGATGACACGCACTGATTTCAACTCACGTGGCAGGTCAATCGAAGTGTTCACGATCGCGCTGCGAGAATAAGGCGAAGCGTTGAAAACCGTTAAAGCAGAGTATTCGCCGTGTTTACCATCGCGGGATGTGTTGATCTCGAAACTGAGAGCATCCAATGCCTGGTTAGTGAGTTCCTCACCGATCTGATCGACCTGGTCGAAACGGCTGATCATATCGTTATGGGTAGCATCGATGGAACAACCACAGATGGAATCGTGCGGGTGATTGCTGATGAGAAGCTTCCAAGCCTGGTGAATGACCGAGCCTGGGTCAGCAATACGATTGGATTTTTGATGCTGCGTGGGAGGAGTAAAGGCATCCTCGCCACGTGTTTGCAGTTCAGCCCAGGTTGAGAAAGGTTCCACCCAACGTTCGAGCAGATTCTGGGCATAATGGTTCCGCTGCTTGATCCACATCCGGGCTGAAAGTACAGCCGGCAGGATATGGGCTTTGTGGGGATCGCGCAATTCTCCTTGCAAGTTCTGGAGGGTCAGGTGTTGCTCAGCAATCTCATCGGAAACTGCAGCCAAATAGGCTGGAAGCGTGGAGTGGAGCGCCTGGCGATCGGATTGGTTGTTTTGGTTGAAATAGCGCAGGTGTTCAGGAAGTTCAGGACGCGGCTGAAGATGATCGCTGCCGCGCATGATGAGGTAATGCGAAACGGGGTTATGAGGCTGAATTTTATCCGCCTTGGCATCGAGACTGTAAACTGACTGATCGGGGTCAGCTGCTGGCCAGTCTGCGCCATTGCCATAGCCATCGTAGAGGTGAGCCAACAGCACGCTGGAGCCATCCGGGGACTGCCACGTGAGCAGTGTGGGAGAGCCATCCGGCACGCCACGCCAAAGGCAGGAAGTATCCATATGAAAGCCATTGAGGATCTGCGGTAATTGCGAAAGGTGACCAAACGGATCGGGAATGTAGCCAACCATCATGCGCTGACCGAAAAGTTGGCAGATATTCTTCCCGATCAGGAGGTTGCGCACGAGAGACTCGGGAGAGACCAGAAATTCATCAGGCAAGATGTACCATGGTCCAATCAGGATGCGTTGCTCCTGGATGTATTTTTGCAGCCTGGGCAGATTTGCCATGCGAACCTGCAAGTAATCCTCGAGCACGATTGACTGCCCATCCAACATGAAATACCGGTAATCCGGATCGTTATCCAGGATGACCAATAGATTATCCACAAGGTGGACGAGTTGCAGGCGGAATTGCTGGAAGGTCTTATACCATTCGCGGTCCCAATGCGTATGGGATACAACATGCAAAGTTTGCATAAGCTCTCCTCAAAGCTCTAATTTTGGTTAATTATGCCACAAAGGCAGCTTGTTTGTACTATTTTAGTATTTGGAGAGAGCCCATTGAGCTGCCTCACGCACGACCGTGTCCGGGTCGTTGGCGGCGCAGTCCATCAGGGCGGGTCGGGCTCTGTCCAGGTGGGCGTTGCCAAGCGCGATCGCGACATTGCGCCGGAAGCCCTGGAATTTCGCCCGCAAGATAGAGGTGTTGGCAAAACGGGATTTGAACTCCCCATCTGTGAGCAAAAACAACTCGAGCAGGTCGGGGTGCGGCTCAAGTTGTTGAGAGTGATCGAAGAATGGGGCGTCGTTCGTTGGTTTTTTGTTGGATGGGCAGATCGCCTGGCAAGTGTCACAGCCAAAGACGCGCTGACCAAGCAGCGGGCGAAAGGCGAGCGGTATCGGGCCGCGGTGCTCGATCGTGAGATAAGAAAGGCAGCGCCTGGCGTCAATCGTGCGGTTTGGGAGAATGGCTTTGGTGGGGCAAGCCATCTGGCAGCGTTGGCAATCGGCGCAATCGGAGTTGGCAAGCGGCTTATCTGGAGTGAGAGGTAGGTCCACCAGGAGTTCGCATAGGAACAACCAGGAACCGTGAGTTGTGGAAGTGAGACAGGAATTTCGCGCGATCCACCCCAAACCGGATTGCTGCGCGTAGTCTTTTTCGAGGATTGGGACGGTATCGACACAGACCAGGTGTTTGAAGGGTTGGTCCGTGAATTGGGTGATTTTCTGTGCTAATTGTTCGACCGCAGCTTTGAGAACCTGGTGGTAATCAGGCAAGAGGGCATACGCGGCGATTACTCCCTGGTTTGGCTGGCGTTGGTGACTATCAACAGGGGCAGGATAGGCTGCGGCAAGGCAGATCACCGTTTGGCATCCCGTCAACAGATTGGAGGGGTCATAGCGGGCTTCGATCGCGTTTGGGCGTGCCATGTATTCCATTTCGGCATGATGGCCGGCTGCGATCCAATCAAGGTAAGTCTCATAGTGGGGTGGGGTATCCGCGCGGCTGAACCCGCAAAACGCAAAGCCGAGACTTAATGCCTCGGCTTTGATTAATGCTTCAAGGGACATGCTGCCTGCTTTAGTTGATGTTGTATTCAAACCAGAAGACGGCAAAACCCACATCACTGGGGTTCACGATCATCCAATCGCTCTTGACTTTGCCAGTCTCAGTGGGGGCAGTGAACTCGATTGTGATCTGCACGCTCATGTTCGGTGGAACTTCGTAGGGCATGTTGATCTTGGTGGCAGCTCCCATTGCCGGTCCGCCGGTATGCATAATGTAGTAGCTGGTGTTCCAGGTGGTGGTACCCGTGTTCATCAGGGTGACAACCACGCTGAATTTCCCACCAGCCTTAATGCTGGAACCGTCGACTGGATTGCTGTAAGTCCAAACTCCAGCGTCCACACCGGTTTGAGCCGGTGGTCGTGTGGCGGTGGCTGGTCCTGTCGTGGTGCTGGTTGGAAGACCAACCGCGGCAGTTGGAACGGCAACAGTGGCTGTGGGGGGAGCCAAAGTGGGCGTAGGAGCAAGCGTCGGCGTGGGCGTTTCGCTTGGGCGGGCAATTTCCGTTCGGGTTAGTTGAAACGCGATGGTCTCAGCCACATAGGTTTTCATCTGTTCCGGGTTGGGGGTGCTGACGCGCGGTCCGCAAGCGCTGAGCGCCAGAACAGCCACGCTGAGCCCCAATATTAGTTTGGTCATATTGATTCGTGTCATCATTCCTCCAAGTCTGCTTCAGACTGGGTTTTGTTAATAGTAATTGTCAAGGTGAATGCCTGTTTTGTCAAGCGCAGGTGCATGCCTCAGGGCGCGATCACTGGAGCGAGCAAGTGGATTAGGTCACCTTGAGAGGAACCATTTGCTTCAAGTTGCAGGATGATCCGAACGCTTTTTCCGGAAAGCGAGGAAAGATCCTGGCTGATTTTCAAGAGTTTACCATCGTGCGTTTTTTGCCAGTGCGCGATCTCTACCAGGGGTTTTTCACCCTCCTGGTAGCTGAGCCTGAAAGTAATGTCGCAGGATTTTTGATCTGACGCACAGCCTAAAATCGTGCTGAACTTGGCATTTTCGGGGATTAGCATAAGAGGTAATGTGCCTCGCAGGGTGCCATCCTGGATCTGCTGAACGCCGAGCCACAAGGCAGGCTCATCATCCCTGCTGCCAGTTTCCAATATAGGCGCAAAGTCAGTGTAGGCAAAGCCACGTGTATCGGTTGGCAAACCCGGGCATGGGAGCTCACCTGCAGCACTGCTCCAGCGGATGCTACACGCCATGGCAACCAAATCGATTTTTCCGGTCATCACCTGGATCTCCACCCAGAAGGTTTGGGATGGGTCCTTGAAGCTGAAGAGCACACCGTCCGCGTTGCGCAGTTTGAAATCAGCGCGGTAACTTCCGCCCGGCAACGGGGTGGTGAAAGGAATGGCGATGGTCAGATTACTGCCAGGCGGAACGGATTCTTTTGCCAGTGGAATCACTTCAGGCGCGTTCATGGAATTACCACTGCTGAAAACAACGTCGTAATCTGCGTTCCAGGTGCAGGAACCTGCGTTGCGCAGCGTCCAGGTCTTAGTGAAGACAGTGCCTGGTGGAAATTGGCTGCCGTCGGGGATGGTCTCATCCACGAATGCTGCCTGATCGCAACTCCCGGAGGGGGTAGGCGTGGGCAGCATGGCAGCGGTGGGAACAGCAGGTTCGGTAGGCAGGCTGATGAGTGTTGGCGCAGGAGTTGGCTCCGGCGTCGGCGGTATTGGGGAAGGCACAAAAGCAAGCGCTGTTTGCGTTTGGGAGGCTTGATCTGTTGCCACAATCTCGGTGGTGAGCGCCTCAACGGTGCGGGCAGCAGCTGTTCGGACGCTATCCAGCGGGTCGGTTGGGGTGGCAGTGTTGGCAGGTGGTTGACAAGCGCCAAGAAGCAAAACTGCGATTAGGATGAAAAGTATGGATTTTTTTGCTTTCATAGTAACCTCACTTATGAGAGGTGTTGCAAGTATAACGCCAAAAAAACAGCAGACCGATTGGTCTGCTGTTTTCGGAAGTTAGAATCAGGCTCGATGATGACCGATAAAGACAGTTCGGAAAAATGTTCCGATTTTCATCTTTTGCCCGCTTAGTAAGGTTTGGGAACTGAAGAGATTGGCAACACCCAGGATGACAATTACGACGGCGCTAATCAATAACGCAATACTGGCAATGAGCTGCCATGGGGGTACCGGGCCAACCGAGAGCCGTGTGAGCATCACAACAGGGGATGTGAAGGGAAACAGCGTCATGAAAGTGGTAAAGCTTGAGAAGGGTGTCTCGATCAACTGGTTGATTGACATGACCGAAAAAATCAAAGGCAGACTCAACACAAAGGTGGACTGATTTCCTTCCCGCAGGTTGGGAGCCACTGCGCCCATGCCTGCCATCAGGCTGCCATAGAGCAGAAATCCTCCGATGAAGAAGGGTACGCTTGCTACAATCACGGTGGAGGGGATGCTAATGCTCTGCAGGAAAGGTAGCGAGGTCTTGCCCAGTTTCATGAACAACACCAATGTGCCAAACCAAATCACCATCTGAAGCAGGCTCAGGGAACCGAAAGCCAGGATTTTTCCGATAAACAAGTCAAGCGGTTTGGAAGAGGAAAGCAGAATTTCAATGGTCTTGTTCTCTTTATCCTTGGTCACGGCGTTTAGCATGATGCCAGAACTGATCAGAATGATCATGTAAAAGAACATGGTAACGCCATAAGGAACCCAATAAGTGCCGGCATTGGACTGGTCGCGGGTATCTGCGGTTTCCGGGTTGAGATATTCAAAAGTGAAGTTTGCGGGATTCATAAAGCGCATGTAGCGATCTTTATCAGCTCCAAGCAGGTTGTAATTGACCAGATCTTTTAGTGTGTCTTGCTGGAGGAGTTCTGTGATCATGCTGATTTGAGGCTTAATGAACCGCATCTTGCCGGATTCGAGGTAATCAGGCTCAACCACATAAAAACCTTGCAGCTGACCGGCGGAGGTCATCTCCCTGGCGACTGATTCCGAGTTTAGCGGTATCAGCCTTCCTTGCGTGAGCCAATCGGGGTAATCCTTGATCACGTTTCCAAGGTCAACTACCCCAATTGGTAAGGGATTAGCGACCTCCTGGATGATTACCTCCTGAATGGACTCGGACTTGTCCTGATTGATGAGATTTAATACCCCCAGCAGCAAAGCAGGGATCAAGGGTACAAGGATCAGCGTGAGGATGAAAGACCGACGTCTGAGTACTGTCAGAAATTCGAACTTAAAGACATTCAGGATATTACGCATTGCGAGTCTCCTTATTGAAGATCTCTTTGAGCGAGAGCCGCTTGCTATAGCGTAGCATGCCACGTTTAAAGACAACCCCAGCGAGCCAAAACATCACCAATGTCAAAGTGATGATGACCACAAAAATCAAACCGATTTCAAGTGGTTTTACGGAACTGAACGCCATGCGCAGCGAAAGCGCCAGGGGTGCGCTAAGCGGGATGAAACTCAGCACTCTGGCGAGGATGCCGTTGGGATTGTTGAGAAAAGCTGCGAAAAAATAGAAAGGCAGCATCATCGGCAACACCATCAGTCCGATCACTCCCTGGGACTCTTCAGTGCTGGTCATTGCTGCGCCGATGGTTGCCATCAGGGCTGCCGTAAAAAGAAAAGACAGGATCATCAAAGCAAGGCTGATCGCTAGATAGGAACCTGAAAGGTTGATGTCAGCCAAAAAGCCCAACTTGTCGCGGAAGAAGAACCCTGCAACGCCAAGCAGGAGAATCCACGCAACAATTTGCGTTAGACCGACGCCCAGGTTGCCGACAATTTTGCCTGCCATGATCTCCCGCGAAGGGACGGACGTCAGCATCATCTCAATGGTACGGTTTTCTTTTTCTTCGACCAATGCCTTAAGCAAATAGCCACCACTGCTCATCACCACGATGAAATTCAGCATGCCGATGACGATTGGGACGATGATTCTGTGCCAGCCCGTGCCATCGGAAGTCTGGCTGCCGTCTAAAGATTCAAGCGTGATTTGGCTCCCATTCTCAATTCTGGCGAGTATAGTTGGGTCCGTTTTCTCCGCAACCAGCAAGTTTTTGCTGATGAAATCTGTAATTACATTCTGAACATCACTGCCAGCCTGTTTGTCTGTCCAGTAGGTCAGTTGAAAATGAGATGCATAGTCCGGGGGCAGGATAGCAAATCCCTGAATCTCACCAGAATTAGCTGCCGCATGCGCGGCGGCCTCATCCGGGTAGAGGTAAAGTTGGATTTTCGGATCAAGGAATGTCGACTTCTCCGAATTGTCAGGCTCGATCTGGATCAAACTGCCGTTGTCTACGATCCCAACCGGTCGGGTGTCGAAAGATAGAAAGGAAAGTAATACCGAGACCGCAAAAATCAGAACAAAACCAAGCGGCACGCTTACCAACGAGATCCAGAAGCGTTTGGTGCCGACGTGGTGCAGATATTCGTATCGGGCAACACTCATGGTTTTATTCATCAACACCATCCCCTTCCTTGACGACCCGGATGAAGATTTCATCCAGCGTTGGCATTGCCACCTCAAAGGAATTGAGCTTGATGCCCTGAGCAACCAGTTTGTCGAGAAGTTCGTGCGCGGAGATGCCCTCCAGAGGGGTGAGGCGGTAGCCGTTGTTGAGTTCTTCTATCTTTGTAACGCCCTCGAGCTGACCCGGCAGAGGATTGAGCGCGTCAATAATCACTTCATTGGTGCGGAAGCGGTCACGGATTTCCGAAAGCTCGCCTTGTAAAAGAACCTGACCTTTGTCGATTAGAACCAAACGATCGCAAAGTTGCTCCACCTGGTTCATTTGGTGGGTGCACATTACGATGGTCTTGCCGGCATTGCGCTGCTCGATGAGCAGGTCCTTAACCAACTGGGTATTGACGGGGTCCAGGGCGGAGAACGGTTCATCGATGATAATGATCTCGGGGTCATGGATCAGGGCGGCGATCAGCTGACCTTTTTGCTGCATACCCTTGCTGAGCTCCTTGGCTTTCTTCTTGGCATGATCAGCCAGGTCGAACTTAGCCAGGTATTCAGGCAGCCGCTCCTTTATCTGGTCTTCTGTGAGACCTTTGAGCGTGGCAAGATAGGTGAGGCAGCGATCGAGCGGCACATCCTGGTAAAGCCCCCGTTCCTCAGGGAGGTATCCGATGTGGTTAAGCTTTTCGTTAGTCATCGGACCGCCGAGGATGGATACATTACCGGAATCTGGTTGGTAGATATCCAAAATAACGCGAATGGATGTTGTTTTCCCGGATCCATTCGGACCGAGTAAGCCGAAGATTTCCCCTGGGCGGACTTCAAATGAAACGTCTTTGACTGCCTGGGTAGCGCCGAAACTCTTGGCGATTTTATCTACAATGATTGTTGACATATTGCTCCGTTTCGAAAAAATTACTTCATTTTATTGTAATTATAAGAGCCTTTTGGACGTAGTTTAATAACGATAGATTATCTATGGTTTAATAATTGATGGTCAGCAGATTAGCTAGGATCCGGTGCCTTTCGTGATTACACACAAAAGACAAGAGTTCACCCCCGGAATTCCCAGAGTAACTTAGAATTAGGACACTACGATTACGAGGGCATTACCTTGATAACTGAACCTGAACGAACATCAAAGATTTTCAGTCGAACCTGGGCAATCATGATCGCCCTTGCTGTGACCGGGCAGATTGCCTGGGCAGTGGAAAATACCTGGTTCAACACTTTTGTGTTCGACACCATCACCCCAGACCCCCGACCTGTTTCCTGGATGGTGGCAGCCAGCGCGATCGTTGCGACTCTTACAACCATATTGATGGGCACCCTCAGCGACCGCACACGCTCAAAATGGGGTCGGCGAAAACCTTACATCCTGTTTGGTTACATCCTCTGGGGTCTGATGACCGTTCTCTTCCCGACCACAGCCCTAATCAAGAACATCTCCCTGGCAGTCTTGATGGTAGTCTTGCTGGACTGCCTGATGACCTTTTTTGGCTCAACCGCCAACGATGCGGCTTTTAATGCCTGGACGGTGGACGTCGCCCACGCAGACCAGCGCGGCAAAGTGGAAGGCGTGCTCAACCTCAGCCTGTTCATTGCCCAATTGGTGGCTATCGTCGCAGCTGGCGCATTAATTGAAAGCGTGGGTTACTTCACATTCTTCTATGTGCTTGGTGGAATTGTGATGGTTGTGGGGTTGTTGGCTGGTGGGACATTACCGAACCAACCAAGCAACCATCTTCCGAAATCTGAAAAAGGGATTTGGACGGAGATCCGGGAACTTTTCCGCCTCCAAACTTTACGGGAAAATTCTGTACTCTTTATCATCCTGATTTCTGCGATGCTGCTTGGGATTGGCTTCCAGGTGGCTTTCCCTTATATGATCATCTATATCAACAACTTCATCGGCGTTAGCAAGACGGAATATGCCATTATTGGTGGCGCAGTGATCATTGGGAGTGCCATTGCCGCCATTCCGCTTGGTATTTTGGCTGACAAGATCAATAAGCGTTTGATGATGGCGCTCTCAATCTTGCTCACCTGCTTGGGATGTTTCACCTTTTCTTTCGTCCGCAGCCTCCCACTTCTCGCCTTGGCCGGGCTGGTCTGGCAGATGTTCAATATGTCGGCATCGATCGCCGCCATGTCGTGGCTGAAGGATTTGTTGCCTGAGGAGAGCCGCGGACGCTTTTTGGGCATCCGCATGATCTTCCTGGTTTTGCTGCCAATGTTGATCGGACCTGGCATCGGTTCCGCCTTGATTCGAGGTTTTGGCATTCCCACAGTACTCAACGGACAGGCAGGCTTCATCCCGGTGCCGCTGATCTTCCAGGTCGGTGCGGTTTTGGGTTTGTTGGCGCTGATTCCCCTGGTGTTTGTTCGTTTTAACAGGAAAAACGAGATCAACGAGGAGCAACATGCCTGAATTGGTCCACAATAACTTGAAAACACCCTTTGTGGTTGCCCAACCTATCCCTCTGCCCGAGTACCCTCGCCCGCAAATGGTACGTGGAAACTGGCAGAACCTTAACGGATGGTGGGATTGTGCCATTCAGAATTTGAAAGCTCCTCAGCCGGCGTTTTTCGATGAAAAAATCCTGGTGCCTTTTGCCCCCGAATCCAGGCTTTCGGGTTTGGAGCACGTGCTGCAGCCGGATGAAAAAATCTGGTACCGGCGCAGCTTCACAGTAAATCACACAGAAAATGAGGTCGTTCATCTGCACTTTGGCGCGGTGGATTTTGCCTGCGAGTTGTGGCTAAACGGCAGCAAAGTCGGCGAGCATTGGGGCGGCTATTTGCCCTTTAGTTTTGATATCACCAGCTTCCTGGTTGCAGGAGAGAATGAGCTGTTCTTAGCCTGCGTCGATGCTACCGAGGCCGAAATGCACCAAAAGGGCAAGCAGCGCCTCGAACCTGGCGGCATCTGGTACACGTCCGTTTCGGGCATCTGGCAGACTGTTTGGTTGGAGGTCTTGCCACGTCAGCACATCTGCAGCCTGAAGCTGACCCCCAACCTCGACTCGTCCAACCTGTCTGTTGAAGTGGTTTTACCCGAAGGGATCGATCTGTCGCGCGTGGAGTTGGAAGCAATTGCGACTTTTGAGGGGCTGGAAGTGGCTCGCGGCAGTATCACTTCAGCCAAGCAGATGTTGCTGCCAATCCCAGACCCAAAGAAATGGCATCCAGATCACCCCTACCTCTACGATTTGACTGTCAGGTTGAAAGTGGGTGGAATCGTGGCGGACGAAGTCGGCAGCTACTTTGGCATGCGCAAATTTGGAAAAATGCGCGACGGGAAGGGCTTCTGGCGTTTCACGCTCAACGATGAACCCATCTTCCAATTCGGTCCGCTTGACCAGGGCTACTTTCCTGAGGGGCTCTATACCGCCCCTTCTGAAGAAGCCATGCTTTTTGACATTGAGTACGCCAAAAATATCGGCTGCAACATGATCCGCAAACATGTCAAGGTCGAGCCGGCGCGCTGGTATTACGCCTGCGACCAGCTTGGCATGATCGTCTGGCAGGACATGCCCAATGGCGGGCGCACCACCAAGGACGCCATTGTCGCTTTCACCTTCACCTCGGGTATTCATCGCTCGGATATTCGACGGCTGCACCGTTTTGGCAGGGAAGACGCTGACAACCGCGAAGAATATCGCCAGGAACTGAAAGAACTGATTGACAGCCTGTACCACTTCCCTTGCATTGCGGTATGGGTGCCGTTCAACGAAAGCTGGGGGCAATTCCACGCAATTCTGACTGCTTATTGGGTAAAAGGTTATGACCCCACCCGCCTGGTGGACCATGCTTCAGGCTGGTTTGACCAGGGAGGCGGCGACTTCCAGAGCCGGCATGTCTACGTAAAAGCCTTGAGTGCTTCGCAGCCAGATGAACGCGTTTTGGCAGTGACTGAGTTTGGCGGCTACACCATGCAAGTCGATGGGCACGTCTACACCAAGAAGAAGCGCTTCGGTTACGGACATTATAAGGATGCCGATTCGCTTACTGCAGCCTACTTGCGACTGCTGGAGCAACAAGTGAAACCTCTCATCCCGCTGGGGCTTTGCGTGGCAATCTACACTCAAACGACAGACATTGAGACCGAAATCAACGGCTACCTGACCTACGACCGCAAGGTCGAGAAGATGGACCCCAACGTCCTGCGCCAGGCACACTTGGCACTTTACCAGACGATGACCGAATAAAAAAATAGCCCTGTGAAGGGCTATTTTTTAGATCCGCACGAAAAAAGAGTATTACTCAGTTGGTTGGAAGAGCAGCAGGCTGTTGCTGGTGGAGTCAGACACCCAAACCTTGCCGTCGGCGGTGGCGGCGATGCCACTGATAACTCCCATCATGTAACTGTTATCAAACCCACCCCATAGCACTTTGAAGTTGCCTTCGCTGTCAAATCCAATCACACGGCCACGATCAGGGTCGGTGATGTAGACATTACCGTTTTGATCCAGAGCCAGGAAGGGTTTGTTGTCCAGCGAGTCCGAAGTCCAGGCGTCCACTTCCCACAATTTGGCAGAACGGAATTGCAGCCCGGTTGGGTCCGGTTCAAAGACCTGCACACGATAGTTCCAGGTGTCCGCGATGTAGATTTTGCCGTCGGGAGCGATTTCGATCCCAACTGGTTCGTCCAGGTTGCCGGCTTCGAGCCCCACGCTGCCAAATTGAGTCAGGTAGGTCCCATTCGAGTCAAAGACAACCACGCGCTGCTTTCCGGTGTCGGTCACGAATACGCGCCCGGTCTTGTCCACGGCAATCCCCCGAGGTCCCCAGAAGCCATCCGGCAGACCGTTGACTTCGAAGACGCTCCACATGCGCAGGAATTGCCCATCGGCTGTGAAAACCTGGATGCGATGGTTCCAGGTGTCGGCTACGTAGATGTTTCCATCAGGACCGACGGCGACGCCCCACGGTTCGTTCATTAATCCGCCAGGGACATCCCCGTCCATCACATTGCCGTAGCCGCCAAAGGCATTAAGGAACATCCCCTGCGCGTCAAGATGCACAATTCGATGGTTGCGAGAGTCCGCCACGAACAGGCTGCCGTCAGCCGTGATGGCAATGTCGCGAGGAGCATTGAAAGCCGTTTCGCCCGCAAAATTGATCACACTGAGTGGTTCTAGGCTGATTGTGTTGCTGGCGTAGGGGTCCACGTGCGGTGCTTCTGGCTCGGGGCTGACGCCATATTCCCAGATCATCGCGGCGACATCTTTTTTGATGTACATCCGGGCGATGTCGCTGGGCGACCAGGTGGCGAGGGTCAGAGAAGGGTTGTTGAATGCGGTGGCGTACTTCGTATAGTCGCGGTTGAACCAAAGCCGCCAGATCGCGGAGCGTTTGGCAGGGTCTTTCCAGTCGCGCAGGACGCTCGCGATAGTCCAATCCCGATAAAGCGATTCATTGGGCCACCACATCCGTTTGTACTCATAACGGTAGTAGCCGTCGCGCACGACCGGCTCGATTTTGGAGAAGTTTGAACTGCCAACCACGATGATGGGAGAATCCTGCAAAGACTTGCTGACGTTCGTGTCGAAATCGACTTTGTTTGGGTAATCGCGCATGTACCACCAATAGGGGTAGCGCACGTCGTTATCGTACGCGACTTTGATGGTTTTATCGCCATAGAGCCGTTTTGAGATTGTTTCAATTTGCTCAACGGTGTCTTTCATGTCGCGGGTGGAATGGGCGTAGACCAAAAGCTCCATAGCATTGTCATAATTGATGTAGGCAGCTCGGTAAGCAGTTCGAGCTGTTTGCAGGCTAAGCAAGCCGAAAAATGCCAGCAGCGCTACTTTCCAGAAGTTGGCGCCGCCCCAATTCTTCAGAAGGGCGAACAAACCTGCGCCAGTGCCGAGCGTGCCTACTAACGCAAGAAGAAAATCACTGGTGGCTTGCAATTGGAGCAAATCTTTGCCCTGGAAAGGGGGCTCAGTGCCCAACAGGCTGCCAAGTAAGCTCCCAAAAGCGACAAAGAAGACACCGCTCAATAGCAAAATCAGCCATCCGCGTTTCTCGCGAACTTCCTGCCAGTTGATTTTCTCGATCAGGTAGCCTAATCCCCAACCAGTGGTCAGGATCATGGGCATAGTAATGTGAGTGGTCAGCCAGGGCATGCGTTCGCCTGCGAAAGAAAATGCCAACAGGCTCATCCCAGACCAGAAAAGCAGCAGTGCAAGCGTGGGTAATTCTTTGGCGCGGCTTAGGTCCACAGGGGGTTCCGTAAAGAATCGCGCGAAAAATCGAGGTTGGATAGCCTCTTCCAATTCCTCGCTGGGTAATTCTTCTTCTGGTTGCGATTCCAATGAAAGAGAAAATTCCGTCACTTCGTCTGAAGCGGGAATTGGCTCATCCTCGGATTCCAATTCTGCAACCGAGCCCTGTTCGGGATCTACTGGAGCCGACTCAAGGTGGGTGAAAGGTTCATCGACTTTGGCTGAGAAAAGATTGCGTACAAAACCAACAATGAGAGCAAAAATTGTTCCCAGGGCTGGCAAATACTCATAAACAGGAATCTGAACCAGGGCATAATAATAGAGCGGTTGAGTGCCCCGTTCAACGGCTTGCTGCTGCATCCAATAGCCGAGCGCGCCGACGATACCCTTGAAAAATCCCTCTCCATGGCTGAAGAAGGTGGTGTAAAAGATAATGAAAATGCCCCAGAAAATTGCCGCGCTGCGCAGGAAGGTTTTTCGGTTCCAGAGCATTCCAAGCACGAGTGAGACTGCAATAAGAAGGGTGAAGACGATCCCGGAACGAATAATGCCAGTTTGGCTATAGTCTGTGGCGTCAAACCCCAGGAGCCTGAGCGGCAGAGCGACAAGAAGCGGAAGAATCAAGATTAAAGGCAGAACAATAAGGTCAAAGGTACGGGAAGAGCGAATTTGCTGCCAGCCAAGTCCTTGCACGAGGAAAACAAGCGCGGCAACTGCCGAGAACCCTGTGACCGCTCCAGCTGCGTAGAGCGGCAGCTTTGAATTAATCAGATGTGAAACGCCTCCCGCCTCCGGCAGGACAACGCCCGTTTGCATCGGCGAAGGGGTCTTGCCAAGTACGTATACGCCGAGAGTAATGACGATTAGAGCCAGGGTAACCACCACTGCAATCTGGAAACGACTTCTGACAATAGCAGACTTCCAGTTACGCCGTAGGGCTTGGATGATAAATAGCAAAGCCAAAAAAATTGATGCTTCTGCGGTGAAAATGTAGGAGGTAGCTTTGTCAGCATAATGCATAGCGGTGATAAAGGTAAGCCAGTAGAGCCACTTAGTCTGACCGTCTTCCATGTAGCGCAGGAAGAGCCAAAGCATCACGAGCCCCCAGAAGACGATGAAGATTTCGTTGCGCGTATACCTGCTATAGAAAAGGATGTATGGCGAGATCATGAAAAGCGTCGCAGCGCAGAGCGATCCAACCCGCCCCAAATAGCGGCGCCAGGCAAAGAGGGTGAAGATCACCACACCGATGCCGAAAAGGGCTGCAGGTACCCGGGCTGAAAAGTCCGAGTCGCCGAAGAGGAAATACGAAAGCGCCAGCGCGTGGAACTGAAACGGTCCGTGGGTGACAGGATCGTAGACGTAGTTTTCGATGGTATAGGCGGGAACGACATGATTGATCTCATCATGCGCCATGGTGCGCGCGCCGAGGTCGTAGAAGCGGGTGACGAGCGTGAGAATGATGATAAGCGCGATCAAGAGTTGTTCGACGGTGAAGTTGGGCCACCAAGGAAAAACGGCTGAAGCGCCATATCTCCGGTGCCAAGCGGCGCGGCGTAAGCGTTGACGCCACCAAAGAGCGCCTGGCTGCCATGGGATTGCCGGCCAGATCTTTGACGCCGGTGGTGATCGTGACGT
>CAYPBU010000046.1:0-18217 GCA_964409045.1 uncultured Anaerolineaceae bacterium
CGTTTCCGCCGCTGCACCTGTGGCTATGGCTGCTGGTCCTGCTGCCGCCGCCGTTGTCGAAGAAGTTGAAGAAAAGACCGAGTTCGATGTTGTCATCAAAGCTGCTGGTCCCAAGAAGATCGAAGTCATCAAGGTCATCCGCCAGCTCACTTCCCTGGGTCTGGTTGAAGCCAAGACCATGGCCGAAACCGCTGATGCCAAGGTTCTCGAAGCTGTTGGTAAAGACGTCGCCAATGACGCCGCTGCCAAACTCAAAGAAGCCGGCGCTGAAGTCGTCGTTCTTTAGTCTTTCAGCAAACAATTGCCCCCTTTCGAGGGGGCTTTTTTATTTACCTTCGCTGAGGCTTAATAGAGGAGAGTAAGATGAAATTGGAACAAAAACTTATGTCCTGGCGTTAAAAATTGTAGAACGCTAATATCCAAGATTTGCAGTACTAAACAGAGGTCCATTATGAAAAAAATCGCAATTTTGTCATTTCTGGTAACAGTCAGCCTTGTGTTGGCTTCCTGCCAGGTGGTTATTCCAAACCCAACCGTGCCAGCTGGTGAGATGGAGGATCAAGGGCAGCAAGCCACTCTTGAGTCGCTCCTTACCCAACAAGCCGCCACGATCGAAAGCCTGAATACTCAAGTTGCGCCAACGACCACCCCCCAGCCTCCTGAGACAGAGGTCGTTCCTGAGGTCACTGTCATCCCAGAATATGGCGGAGAATTTACCGTCATTGAATCAGGTGGGTTGGTCTTTAATTTGCCCGTTGAGGTAGCCGCAGGTGCTGAAGTGACCACCGTCCTGCCTGATGATCCAAATGAAGGCTTTCCCGAGCTGGCTCTGCCTGCCCGGAGGGTGGTCAACTTCTCGAATTACATCATTCCAGATCATTTCCACACGCCATCGATCTGCGTTTATGCTGTCGATAAACTCATCAATGGCAAAATGGTAGGCGCCACCAACGCCACAGAGCTCCAATCGCTCTTGAGTGATCCGGCATATGATCTCCAGTCGGCGAAAAGCCTACCCTTCCTGCCGGCATTCAACGCTGCCCAGGTCTTCCATGTGTTGGAGCAGCGGCTCGATTCTGAGCACAACAGCGGCATCCGCTACCTGACACTCTACGCGCAAGCTTTTGTGGGTGTGGATAACTACGACATTTTCTACACCTACCAGGGCATCAGCGCTGATGGCAGATACTACATTGCCGCGATCCTGCCCATCAATAGCAGCTTGCTCTCCAACGAAGAGCTGACCCAGGCGGAAATGGAGACGGTAGCTGGGGATTACCTCGGCTACATCGCCAGCATGAAGGACTTGCTGATAACCGATGAGGGCGCCAGCCTGACCCCCACGCTGGCAGCCCTGGATGCGATGATGATGTCATTGTTTAGCCAGAATTAAGCTATCTTTCTTAGGGCGGAATGCGCTTCTGGTGCGCACTCCGCAAGTGAATCGACTCAATTTTCTTTGTAGGGCGAGATTGAGGGCACAATACGCTCATGCATCACAATATTAACAGCGCCCTCAATCCACCGTTGACTGTGAATTGGTGGCATTAATCGTATACAAGGTTGATGATGTATTGGCGGATTGGAAGCACACCAATGTGATTGAATAAAGCGAGTTAAGTGCTTCCAATCTCGCCCTACGACTGATATGGTCAATTTATCTATTATCGGAGTAAGCCCGCTTAAGATATTCAGATTCTCTTGAGGTTGAGGCGGTCGCATTACACAGCTGCGGTGGTACTTCGTCCGACCTACGAACTGAAGGTTTTATCTTCCATCATTCCAGTTTCCAGATCGCCACGTCGCTGCGCTCCTCGCGATGACAAATTTGTTGCAGGGAAGGGGCTTGACCCCTTCCGCAATAATGGAATCGGAATGGCGCATCCTATCCGCTTCGCTACCAGGGCAGGGACCGTTCCCAACGGTGGCTTCTGTAATCCCGGTAACAATTACGGATATCTAAACAAGTATTACACCCGCAGGAAGAATTCCAGCAAGATTGGGGAGATCACCTCGGGTTCCACCGAGTGAGTTTGCCCTTCCAGAATCCGAGACTCTGCCTGGGGAATCACCTGTGTAAAGGTCGTCATAATGGCAGGGGCGGTCTTGAAGCTTTTTGTTCCCGAAATCATTAAGACGGGCATCCCCAGCTTAGGCGCGAGCTCCTGTAGAAAGGCGCGCGATGCCTTTTGAATCTCAGCTTCGTAGGCAATCGTGCCCGCCATGTCGATGATGGTCTGCCCATGCTCAGAGGCGAGCGTGTCTTTGATCAGCTGCTCGTCCATCCCCACAAAGCGCATGAAACGCAAAACTACCGCCAGGTTTTTTTCTTTGGCAACTTGTTTCTGAATTTGACGAATCAAGAAATTCGTCATCGTTCTTTCCAGCCAGCCGCCGCTCAATGGAGGCTCATAAGCAGCCACTTTGAGCACCTTGTCCGGGTATTCTGCAGCCGTAAAGAGCGCCAATGCCGCGCCAGCTGAATGACCGTAGAGATAAGCTTTGCCGCCATGCAGGTCGATCAGGGCTGCCAGGTCCTGGATTTCCTTCTCGATCGAGTAGGGAGGCGTGTCGCCGCTTTGCCCACGCCCGCGTCGGTCATAGGTGAGGACCTTGAAGGTTTCATGGAGGAAAGGTACCATCTCACTTGAAACGCCAAAGTTGTGGGTGTTGAGCGCACCGGTGACAATGATCAGCAGCGGACCGCTGCCAGTGGTTTCGTACGCGATGGGAGTCTTATCTTGTGAGTGGGTGATGTTCATGGATTGATTGTAAATCCAGGCTTGGCTCGCATTTGTCTTTGTAAAGGCAGGGAAAATAAAAAGCTGAGCCTGGAAGCGTGGCTCAGCTTGTCCCCTTCTGGGTATTCTTACTGGTCTAATTGGCGGATGACCAGGACAACTTTTCCCTGTATCTCGACGATACTGGGGTCATCAATTAGGATCGGTTTCATGGTGGGGTTAGCTGGCTGCAAGCGCACATGCCCGTTTTCGAGAAAGAAATATTTCAGGGTCGTTTCTTCGCGATCGTTGAGCCAGATTGCCACCATCTCGCCGTTGCGAGCCTGGTTGGTTTTCTTCATGACGACGATGTCGCCGTCGTTGACCATCGCGTCGATCATCGAATCGCCGTGCACACGCAAGGCGTAGAGATCTTCCAGCACATCGCCTGCCGGTAGAAGGCTCCGCGCGACGTCAATCCCGGATTCCGGGTCATAATAGCTGAAGTCTGAAGCCGGTACCGGCATCGGCTCACCTGCCACGATGTTACCCACGAGCGGTATCGAAATAAGCTGCTCGGTGAGGTTGTTTACAGCCGACTTCACATTCTGGAGCAAGCTGCCATTGCCGTTTTTAAGCAGGTTGATGCCGCGCGAGACGTTGCTTTCGCGCTCAATATACTTCATTTCCTCGAGTTGATTCAGGTAATAATTGACCACCGATGTCGAACTGATTTGAGTGTGGTCGCCAATCTCGCGAATGGAGGGCGGATAGCCGTGATCGGACAGAAAGGTTTCCAGGAATGCCAGTATTTTCTTGTGCCTGGGGCTGAGCCCATTACGTTTTCTTGCCATTGTTGCCTGCCTTTCTCCGTTTTCTATTTCAATAGAATAATAACAGAACAAATGTTCAGTGTCAAGTGGCTTGGAACAGTATTTGCAACACAATTTAGGTCTTACTTACGGGTTAACCTTAAGGAGTTTATGATGGTCCCAGGAAAGCTAACAATCTGAACCAGCATCATAATGCTGGCTCTTGTACTGTTGGTTGGCATAGCCCGACCCGTGTTTGCGGCTGACAGCGAGCAAGCTCAGCCGGAGTTTTCGCTTTCAAGTGAATTTGATTTTGCGTTAACAGGTGAAACCACTGGTTGGCTGCGTTCTGATAACCGCTTGTTCCGCACTGAAAATAATGGCACGGACTGGCTGGATGTGACCCCGGCACTCGATCAAGATGATTACCTGGCAGACGTTGTCTTTTTGGAATCCAACCAGGCGATTGCTTTGAAGGTGAGCGCGAGCGTTGCGGGGTGGCAGCTAACTCTGCTTCGAACCGCCGATTCCGGTTCATCCTGGCAGGTCCACCCCGTCACGATACCATCAACAGAGCATAATATTGCAGACGTGCCATACTGTGGCGCATCACTCCAGTGGCAGGGTGATGAGAATGGCTGGATACTGATCAAACAGGCAACCTCCACCAACTTCAGCATTGGTTTTCTCTTGACCACGGTCGATGGCGGGCAATCCTGGAGGCTTACCGAGCCGCCAGCAGCCGAGGATTTTGTTTTCGTGGATGAGAAACTGGGGTTTATGCACGACCCTGTGGACCCAACCAGCCTCTATCAAACGCAGGATGGCGGCAAAACCTGGCAAAGCGATCAACCTTTGGCGGTTAACTCTGCGGCTAGTGAGCTGCGGCGTGTGGGGCTTCCGATCGCGTGGCAGGGCGGGAAGCTGCTCCTGCCGGTGTGGGTTAAGAGCGAAGAATTCGGGTCTGAACTTTTCTTCCTTTCATCCCAATCTGACCTGTTGAGTACCGACACGGAAATGCTCTGGGGGCAAAGCGCACACCCAGTCAATTTGCAATCCTGGCGGGATTCATCCGCCTCTGGCCTGGTTTTTACGCAGCTCAGCAGCCAGGACGGCAAGAGCCTGTGGCTTGGGTTGACCGGCAACGCTTGTAACCAGTCTGATTTTGATAGTGGCAGCAATTTCCCTGTCTACACTGTCGCCTGTGAGCACGAAACTGTCCTGCTCTCAAGCAGTGATGGCGGAGAAAGCTGGAAACAGGTAAACCTCCCTACTGATGTTACGTCAAAAACCACGCAAACCATCCCACAAGGCATGTTTACAAGTCTGCCGGATGCGGATCAAAGGCTCAATACCGTTCAGTGGGTGCAGATCTACCGGGGGCAGGGGTTTGATGCCTGCGAAATCCCGACGCTCTCAGAACTGCAAGCCTGGTTCAACGGCAGCCCATACCAGTCTGTCAACTTATACATTGGCGGTGTTTCGCGCGCCTGCGATAATGACGCTATCACCGCCGCGTACTTGCAGCAAATGTTCAACCAGGGCTGGCGCTTTATCCCAACCTGGGTCGGACCTCAAGCGCCATGCACCACCTTTAAGAATCGCTTCCCAATGGACCCAGCAGCAGCTTATGCGCAGGGTGTCGATAATGCCAACCAGGCACGCGCCAAGCTCCTCGAACTCGGGCTGACCAATCCGGATGGGACGGGCAACGTGGTATACGACGACCTCGAATACTTTACTTACTCCACCACCTGTTCTGCCGCAGCCCGGGCGTTCGTGCAGGGTTGGTCCACCCGGCTGCAGGAACTCGGCATCATCTCAGGGTTGTACGCCAGCTCCAGCAATCTGAACCAGAATAAGATCTACAACCTCCAACCGCCCCCATATGCAGCCTGGATCGCGGAATGGTATCGGGTTCCGGGTTATCGCCCGGATGTGACCGTTTGGGATGTGGATTGGCTGGATGACATGTATTGGTCTGACCACCAGCGCGTATTTCAGTATTCTGGTTCGCATGATGAGACCTGGGGTGGCGTGACGATCAACATCGACAATAATGTGCTGGATGGATTGGTGGCGGCTCCTTACGGAGCGGATCTCATACCACCTGTCACCGCTTACAGCGCATCCGGCACGATCGGCATCAGCCCATGGTATAAAACCCCTGTGACGGTCACCCTGACCGCTACCGATAATTCCGTTGGGGTGAAGCATACTTACTATCGCATCAACTCAGGCACCTGGCAGCTCTACGGCGGACCTTTTGCGGTAGGTGGAAGCGGACAGAAGATTATCGATTACGTGAGCGTTGACCGCGTCAACAATTGGGAATCGCTGAAAACTGCCAATTTTTACGTGGATAGTGAGCCTCCTTTGAACCCTCGTGTTACGAATCCAGGCTGCCAGGCGTGGAATGGCGTGCCGCAAGCGTATTGCAATGACCCTTGGTTCACCTGGACAGGAGCATATGACCTTGGCGTGGGGCTAAACCCCACTGATACCTACGAGTTCTACTGGGGTACCAACAAGCAAGCCACCGCTGGCACGCGCACTACAGCCACGCAGTACAACCCGCCGGCAACTCCTACCGGTGTGCCGTATTACCTGCGCATCCGCACCCAGGATAAACACGGGCTGTGGAGTGCCTGGCAAACCATCTACACTTTCATCTACGATTTTCATTTCACACATCAATCTTGGCTCCCTCGGGTGACGAAGTAACAGACAACGAACAGAGACTGTTTCGTGGAACACCCTTGCATGGTTTCGCCCCAACCGCCCGGGTGGTTTATAATCACAGGCGGTTTAGAGCGATGGAGTGAATGTGAAGATTAAGAATTTTTTCAAACAGTTGGATTTTAGTTGGCGGTCAATCCGCGATTACCTCATGATTATCATCGGAGGCTTTTTGCAGGCATTAGCTCTGCGCACCTTCCTTATACCGGCTCAACTCGTTGGTGGGGGGATTAGCGGTATTGCCCAATTGCTTCATTATCTTTGGCAAACTCCGGTTGGTTTGATCACTTTGCTTGGCAACATTCCACTTTTCATCATTGGCTGGCGCTACCTTGGCGGTCCGCGTTTTGCGCTCCGCACCATCCTCTCCGTTGTTTCATACACCATTTTCACAGATATCCTGATCGAGTTGACAGGCTCTGCCCCATTCACGGACGACCTCCTGCTCAATTCACTCTACGGAGGTGTGCTGTTGGGGATTGGTTTGGGTATGGTATACCTCGGGCGCGGCACCAGTGGCGGCACGGACATCCTTGGTCGCATTTTGAACCAACGCCTGGGTATGTCCATTTCGTTGGCATACATGCTCACCGACTCGTTCGCGGTCTTGCTGGCAGGTTTCTTCTTCGGCTGGGATAAATCTCTCTATGGTTTGATCATGATCTACCTCAGCGGGGTGGCAGCGGACATGGTCTCGCAGGGCACCAACGTCATTCGCGAGGCAATGATCATCACTGACGAAACCGAGAAGGTTGTAGCAGCCATCACCGAAGAGCTCGGTCGGGGTACTACGATTATCGAAGCCAAAGGCGGCTACACCATGAAGGACCGCCCGGTGATTTTTTGCGTGGTAACCGCGGGGGAGGTCATCCGGCTGAAGACGCTCGTACACGATGCTGACCCGGACGCGTTCATGGTCGTCGGGCATGCAAACGAGGCTCTGGGCGAGGGATTCAAGCCGTTAAAAGGGTAGACGTAACGCGGTACGACAAGATCAAGAACAAACCCAGTAGGGCGAGCTTGGAAGCACCATACACTTTATTTTCCAGAGATCTTGGTGTGCTTCCAATCCGCCAATGCACCATTAATCAAGCGCTATAACACGCATTAACCTTCAATTTATCGGTGGCGGATTGAGGGCACGTTAAGTTGGTCCATCACATTGTTAAGAATGCCCTCAAGCTCGCCCTACGATAAACTGTGCTCGTAAAGTCGAAAATTGCGAACGGGTATGGAGAATTAACTATTCAATCTCGAGGAACTCTTCCAAATCTTCCACCTTGCAGCCGAGTTTCAGCGCCATTTTCTCCCGCAGGGCGTCATCTGGTGAGAGGTGGGCGTACGCTTCCATGAACACAGAAAGCATCATGTTACAATCGGCGGCTTCATGCGCGACGTTTTGCTTACGGAGGCGGTCGTTGTTCCGGATCCAACCTGGCTTGCGCGAAACGATCTCATCTGCTTCCAGCCCCAACGATGCAAAGCGAGAAAACAGTTCATTTTCCTCAGAAGTTAAACCCATCCCTTCAACTTCGGCGTATGCCTCAGCCAGCTCACCAACCTCAGAGAGGAAGAACAAAAGTGCGCTCTTTTGGTCAGCCCACTGTAACCCGCGCGCCGTGTAATATGCCTTGATCCATATCGTATCCATTGCTCACCTCAGCCTAATTGTAACCGTCGAATAGAAACTTGATGCATCAACTAAATGTAAATCTTGGTATCATATACCCCTGTGAACACAAATCAATTACACCAACCCTCCTGGCTCGCGCATGTGCTGCACGTGCCAACTGCCGATTACCTGTCGAAGCCAAATCCCGGTATGGGAGAAACGATCACCGTTCGTCTGCTGATCCCGAGCCTGGCTCAGCCCGACCAGGTTGTATTACGTACGATCCCCAACGGCGAACAGCAGTTCACCGCCATGCTGCCCCAACTCGAGCGGGAAGGCTACCGCGCCTGGGAGGCGGAGCTCAAGATCAACGAGCCGCGCGTCAGCTATCGCTTTGCAATCCAGACCGAGGGCAGGGTATGGTGGTTGAACGCGCTTGGCGTGAGCCTCCACACCCCGCTTGCGTTGTTCGATTTCAGACTTCTGGCGGACTTTCAGCCGATCTCCTGGCTACAGCAGTCGGTCTTTTATCAAATCTTCCCGGACCGCTTTGCTAATGGCGATCCCAGCAACGACCCGATTGAGGAAACTGACCCAAGTCACCGATACACCCGCAAAACCTTTCCATGGGGTGAGCCTGCACCAAAAGACCGGCGTTTGATGCCATTTTATGGCGGCGATCTGCCGGGTATTGAAGCCCACCTCGACTATCTGGAGCAGCTCGGCGTGAATGCGCTTTACCTGAACCCGATTTTTACCGCCTTCACCAACCACCGTTACGATGTCAGCGACTTCCGTGAGGTCGACCCAGTTTTGGGCGGCGATCAGGCGCTGATCTCCCTGCGCCAGGCTCTCACAAAGCGGGATATGCGCTACGTGCTGGATATCGTCCCTAATCACAGTGGTTTCATGCATCCCTGGTTCCAATCGGCGTTTAACGAAAACGAGAGCGAAACGCAAGGGTACTTCTACTTCGAAGAAAACAAAAAGGATTACGTCTCCTGGATGGGGTTTGGGCATATGCCCAAACTCAATTACGCCAGCGACGCCCTGCGGCGCGAGATGATCGAAGGCGAAGATTCAGTCTTTGCTTATTGGCTCAAACCGCCGTTTGCGGCAGATGGCTGGCGGGTAGATGTGGGCAATATGCTCGGCCGCCAGGATGAACACCAAATCAATCTTGAGCTCTTGCGCTCGATTCGCCTTGCAGTCAAACGGGTTTCACCAGAAGCTTACCTTATGGGAGAGAACTTTTTCGAAGCCACAGAGCAGCTCCAGGGCGACGGCTGGGACGCGGTTATGAATTACACTGGCTTTGCTGACCCAATCCTGCATTGGTTGATGGGCTACCAGCAAGGCGCTTTACGCTGTGATGCAGTGTTGAAGACGGATCTTCCCTGGGACACCGCGACGATGTTGCAGGCGTGGAAAGAGAACCTGGCTTCCATCCCCTGGCAGATCGCTATGCAGCAGTTTAATCTGCTCGACAGCCATGACACTCCCCGCTTGTTAAACTTGCTTAAGGGAGATAAGGCTTTCTCGCGCTTGGCGGCAATCGTGCAGTTCACCTTCCCTGGCGTGCCTTGCCTATATTATGGCGATGAAATTGGGCTTGTGAATGAAGAGGGCTTTGCCTCGCGCAATTGCTTCCCTTGGGATGAACAAACCTGGGATCAGGACACACTGAGTTTTTATCAGAAACTGATTGCACTTCGCCGGGAAAGCCTGGCTTTGGCACGAGGCGAATTCAGAGTCCTGCACTATGACCAGGACCTGTTGGTTTACGCCCGCATATTAGGAGAAGAATGGGTGTTGGTGACCGCCAATCGCTCAGAGCAGCCTCAGGCACCGCAGCGGCTTGAGGTGGCAGCGCTCAATCTGGCTGGTGAACGGGATTTCAAGGCGCTGTTTGGCTCAGGGCAGATAAAGGCTGGCAACGGCTGGCTTGAACTGCCGGAATTGCCCACTGGCGGTGGGGTCTGGCAGTAACGAGGCTTACGTTTATAATCAAGGTATGTCGAGTTTGTTTCGTAATCTAAAGGGGAAAATTAAAGCCTGGGGCGAACGTCGGGGCGAGATTCAGGACCGCCTGCGCTTTGTCTATCTGAAGGTTAATAAACGCCTGGGTGGTGCCCTGGGAATTCTCCGCCATGCTTTGAATAATTTCAATCTTGTTCATGCTGCTGAAGCTTCAGCCAGCCTGGCTTATTATGGTCTCTTTTCCATCTTTCCCTTACTCCTTGCAATTGTATCGATTGGTTCAATGTTTTTGGAAGGTGAGCTTGTAAAAGTTGAATTGCTGGAGATCATCTCCCAGTGGGTCCCCATCTCAGCCGATACAGTCAATACTCAGGTCACCACTGTGCTCAACATGCGCGGTCCGGTTACAATAGTTGCCATCATTTCCCTGCTCTGGTCGGGTTCGAACGTCTTTGAAAAAGTCATCGTGAATGTCAATCGCGCCTTCCCCCATGGTCACAGACCAGGCTTCCTCAAAAGCCGGGGTATGGCTCTGCTGATCATCCTGGTGATGATCCTGCTCTTCAGCGCGTCGCTCGTCTTCAGCACCGTCGTTGAGATCTTCCCTTCAGCAGAGAACGTCCTTTTTGGCGAACTAATAGCTTCGACTAAAGCCTGGGTGGATTTGCTCCAAATTGCGCCGCTCGTGTTGAAGTTCTTGTTGTTTCTGGCTGTGTACAGTTGGATTCCCCAGAGTGCCAGCATTCTCTTCAAGGCGCGCTTGATCGGGGCTTTCGTGACAGCTGTGCTTTGGGAGCTTTCAAGCCGTTTGCTTGGCTGGGCGATCTCCAGTGGTTTCACCAACTACGAGATCATTTACGGTTCACTGGCTTCTATCATCGCGTTGATGTTCTGGCTTTATCTCAGCAGCTACACCCTCTTTTTTGGAGCCCACCTTGTGAATGCCATCGACACGCATGTGAAGAGAAAGCGAAGTGACGCCGAAAAAGTGGAATCTCAGATGGAAGGGACAACCGCCTAATGGACCTCTCAATTTGCCTTGTGCCCTTGAGCGCGCTCAGCTACCTTGAGCCATTGCTGGCATCCATTCAACAGCACACCAGTGGATTGAGTTATGAGGTGATCGTCGTGGACAATGCGTCCACCGATGGCACAGTGGATTGGATTATGCAGAATCACCCGGAAATCACCTTAATCCGCAATCAGAGTAATGTTGGCTTCACCCGGGGCAACAACCAGGCGATGGCGCTGGCAGAAGGCGAATTCCTGTTGTTGCTCAATCCCGACACCCTGCTGACTGGAGATTGCTTCGGGCCGCAGATTGCCTGGTTACGGGAGAACCCCGAAGCCGGCATCAGCATTCCCAAAGTGCTCAACGCTGATGGTAGTTTTCAGCAGCAGTCCCGCAGGGGGGATGCCCGCCCGGTGGAAGTCTTCGGTTACTTCATGAAACTTGGCAAACTCTTCCCCAAAAACCGAGCCCTCAATGGCTACCTGCAATCCTGGCTTCCTGAAGATGAGGTCGCAGAGGTGAAGGCGGTTTCGGGTTCATGCATGTTCATCAGGCGACAGGTCTATGAACAGATTGGTGGGCTGGACGAGCAGTTCTTTGCTTACCAGGAAGACAGCGACTATTGCATGCGGGCACGGCAAGCTGGGTGGAAGGTGATGTACGTGCCCCTGAGCAGCATCATCCATTACGCGGGCGAGGGCGGCTCAAAGACCAACCCCTATCACTCAATTTTCCAGTGGCACCGCTCGTATTTCCTGTATTATCGCAAGCACTTCGCCAAAGAGCACTTCTTTCTCTTTAACTGGTTCTATTACCTGGTGATGATTGCCAAACTACTTTTTGCCTGGCTGAAGCGGTTCGTAAGAGGGAATTAGCTGGGGTTGTAGGAATTGGTTTGATCATTATCAACAATTCCCGTAGGGCGAGCTTGGAAGCACCATGCTCGTTGTTTTTAACCAGGATCTTTGCGTGCTTCCAATCCGCCGTCAGGCAATCGATAGTCTGTGAAATAGAGCCTTTCTGGGTGGAACACCATCAACGGCGGATTGAGGGCACAATACGCTTAGTCATCAAAACATTGATAATGCCCTCAATCTCGCCCTACCAGGGCTGCCAATAACTCCTACCGGCTCAAACGAATGATAGCCGCAGCAGCGGCGCCGGTGATGTCGTCATGCTCACCGAGTGCCCAGCCCCGTGCCTCAAAGCGCGCTTGCACCTTCGCGGCGGCTTCTTCAGGGTCAACTCCATAAGAGGTAACCGTCGTTGGCATACCCACGCTCTGGAAGAAAGCTGAAGTTGCCTCGATGGTACGGTCGATGCGTTCGGAATACTTCTGCATCTTCTGGTCCATCACGCGGTAGCCATACTGCAGCAGTTTTTCACGCTTCTGCTCGCGTTTGTACCAGAGCAGCCAGGGCAATACAGCCGCCAGCGACTCAGCATGTGCCAACCCGTAAAGAGCGGTTAGTTCGTGCCCAATGCTATGCGTAGCCCAGTCCTGCGGAACGCCGGCACCGATCAGGTGATTGAGCGCGTTCGAACAAACCCACATGAAGTTAGCGCGGGCGTCGTAATCCGGGGGATCCATTTTGAGGACAGCTGGAGCCATTTCAATGATGGCCATCAACAATGCTTCAGCCTGGCGATCCTGCACAATGCCGCCGACCGGGTAGGTCATGTATTGCTCCATCACATGCACATAGGCATCCACCAACCCATTGCGCAGCTGCTTTTGGGGCAGGGAATAGGTGGTTTCAGGGTCCAGGATGGAAAATATTGGGAAGACCCTGTCGCTGGCGAAGGACAACTTTTCTTCGGTTTCGCGGCGTGAGATGACCGCGTTGTGATTGAACTCACTGGCAGTTGCGGGGAGCGTAAGCACGGTCCCGAATGGAACAGCCTTTTTTAGATCTCTGGCTACACCGCTGGTGAGGATATCCCACGGCTCAAAACCTTTGTTGGGGCTTGCCAGGGAGATGAATTTTGTGCCGTCAATTACGGAGCCGCCACCCACCGCAAGTAGAAAATCAATGTTCTTTTTGCGCACCTGTTTGATGGCTTTCATCAACGTGGCATAGTCTGGGTTGGCTTCGATACCACCAAACTCGATAACCTCATGCTTCTTGAGTGCATCTATCACCTGGTCGTAAACGCCATTTTCTTTGATAGAGCCGCCGCCGTAGAGCAGCATGACTTTGGCATTTTTAGGAACACGTTTGCTTAGTTTCGCAATGGTTCCCTTGCCAAAAATGACACGGGTTGGATTAACGAACTCGAAATTGTTCATTTAGTTGCTCCTTGTTTGGTTTTCTCAGGCCTAATGATATCAGACCCCAGGGCTTTATTGGAGTATGTCTCAAGCTTGTGTACCATTTTTGGAATGGAAGTGCACATGCACAGCACGCACAAAATCGATCCCATCCACGAGCGCCTTTTCAACCGCATCCGCAATCCTATCGCCCTGATCGACGCTGATGGCACCATCCACGAATATGGCAAGGTTGATAACAAGGTATTGCCCAAAGCGGTGTGCCTTGGCTGAATCGACCCCCTCGACTCCGGGAACGCGGCATGCCAATTTCTGGACCTGTTCATTCAAGGCTTGCCCGGGTACAGTATCCATCAAGTCATCGGTTGAATCGCGTAGAATGCCAAGACCGGTTTTGAGGATCAATACAGCAACGACCGCCCCAGCCAGGGGGTCCACCCAGTGGTAGCCAAATTGGCTCATCGTGATGCCAATGACCACTGCTGAAGCCGCAAAGATGTCGTTGCGATGATCCTGCGCAAGGGCGATAACGGATGGGTTATTGGTTTTTTTGCCAAGCTTGCGGGTGTAAAAGCTCAGGAATAATTTAAGTATCACGGTGAATAAGGCCACATAAAGGGTGAATCCAGCGCTTCCAGTATAACCACCAGTCCCTTTTATGAAATCAAACAAGGAATTCACCGAGTCCCAAAAAATGGTGATGGCGGTGGTGATAACGAAAGCTCCAACCACCAGCGCTCCCACGCTTTCGAATTGGGTGTGTCCGTAAGGGTGATCATCATCAGCAGGTTTGTGGGCAGCACGCACAAAGACCGAGACCACGATGTTGTAAACCACATCCGAGGTGCTATTGATGCCATCTGCGAGCAACGCAGGTGAGTGACCCAGGATGCCGATGCTGGTTTTCAGAATTGCCAAAACCACATTAGCGATCAACGCCAGCGAGACAGCCAGGTTGCTGAGTTTGCTGCGTTCAGTCGTGCTAATTGATGCTGTGCTAACGGGTGTTGAAGTGCTCATTAACGGTCGATTCCTGCTGCTTTGCGCATGCGTTTTAGTACTGGAATAGCAATGTCGCGGGCTTTCACAGCACCAAGTGCCAGGATGGCATCCAGCGTGCCGGTATCCTGCATGTAATGGTTGAATTTCTGACGCGCGTCGCCGAAATATGCCAGGATGGTTTCGGATAACTCTGCCTTCAGCGTGCCATATCCTAAACCGCCTGCCAGGTAGTGTTGGCGTACTTCTTCAGCCCGCTCAGGCGTGGCAAAGAGGCGGAAAATCTGGAACAGGTTGTCGCCATCCGGATTCTTGGGTTCCTCTGGCGTGCGGCTGTCGGTGACAATTCGCATGACTTGCTTACGCATAGTCTTTTCGTCGGCAAAGATCGGGATGGTGTTGCCATAACTTTTGCTCATTTTGCGCCCATCAATACCCGGCACATCCTGCAAGTCCTTGGTGAAGAGCCCTTCGGGCACTTTGAGTGTCTTGCCGTATGTGCGGTTGAAGTTTTCAGCGATGTCGCGCGTGATCTCGATATGTTGCTTCTGATCGAGCCCAACAGGCACCACGTCTGAGCCGTAGAGCAAGATGTCCGCGGCCATCAGGACGGGATAGTTGTAGAGCCCCATGTTGATGCCGTCGTCGGGGTCGCGCTCAGCTTCAAGGTTCTTATCCACCGCCGCTTTGTAGGCATGGGCACGGTTCATCAAACCCTTACTGGTGAGGCACGAAAGCATCCAGGCACATTCCGGGATTTCGGGCACATCTGATTGGCGGAAAAACACGCTGTCATCCGGGTTGAGCCCCAAAGCCAACCAGCCGGCTGCCACCTCGTAGATCAGGTGCTGCAGATCTTTGCGGTCGGGCGTGGTGGTTAGGGCGTGAAGATCGGCAACGAAATAGAGGCCGAGGTATTTTTCGGTCAGGGCAATGGCAGGTTTGTACATGCCAAAATAGTTGCCGATGTGCGGATTGCCGGTTGGTTTAATGCCGGTCAGCGAAATAGGTTTCATCATTTACTCCTCAAAACAATTCAGTCAATTATAAGTCAGTCTATTCGCTTTGGGGTCGGACGTCAATCACGCAAAAGGCGTTGCCGTCGGGGTCGTGCAAGACGACGTAATCCGCGCCTTCTTCGTAACGCCATTCAGGTTGAGTCGCACCAAGCGCGATCAGGCGTTCCACCTCTGCCTCAGGGTCGTCGCTGTGGAGGTCCATATGATGCTTGCGAGGTTTTGCGGTGGTCACACGGTTAAATGAAAGCTGCAGCCCCTCCCCTTCGCTTGGGACCAGGATCGCAAAATCCTCCTCGGGTGGGTACTTAAGCATATAATCCAGTGCTTCACTCCAGAAAGAAATTGCTCTTGGAATATCCCTGACTCCCCAAACAATTGCTCCGATTTTCAACATTTTCCAGCTCCTGAAGAATATTTGTAAGCATAGTTTACGCTCTTTTGGGAATTTGCTCAACGAAAAAAGGTAAAATTTACCTCTGTTGGACAGAAATCCGCTATAGTAGTAGACGAGAGCGAGGTGAGCATGGTGGAATGGCTTGGCAATCTTGCAGTGTTCAAGATTTCAGGTTACGTCACGGTATTTGTTACCCTCTTGGGAGTAATCCTGCCGATGGTGAAATATTGCGGAAGAGAAGGCGAAAAGTATTCCTTTCTAAATCACTACATTTCCGAGCTTGGCGAACGCGGCGTCTCACATTGGGCATGGATCTTTAACCTGAGCGTTACTATCGCAGGTGTGGGAGTGATACTCTGTTCCATCTCAATTGGGCTTGGTTTACCTGGTTTTTTGGCTAAGCTGGGATTGCTTTTTGGGGTTGTAACCGGCGTCGGATTGATGATGGTGGGCATCTTCCCGATGGACAATATCAAACCGCATGCCACGGCAGCTGTCACCTTCTTTCGCGGCGGTTTGTTGATGGTGTCGGCTTTCTCCCTGGCTATCCTCTTTCCACCGCAGAATCAAGCGATCATCCCGCGACTTTTTGGCCTGGTCGGGTTGATCCCATTTGCCGCTTTTTCTACCTTTTTGGCTCTCTTATGGAATGAACCCGATCATGTTGATCAGACTCTTTCCCCCCAAAGCGTGCGGCATCAGAGTGTTTCTAAATTCACGATTTCTGAATGGGTGGTCTTTTTCTCCGTGATATTGTGGGTTTTAGTGCTGAGCCTGGCAATCGGATAAAGATCAATCCATCCGGGAAAATCGCAGAATTATTTCACGAGATATCAGAACCGATTAACGCCACAGGCGGAGATTTGTCTTACAATTGTGACAGATCGATTAAGGAGGTCTATTATGGATGGCGGAAGTGGAAGTGGATGCGGTTGTTGCAGTTGTGGCTGCCTGGGTTGCCTGGCGCCCTTCATCGCGGTTATTCTTGCGATCATGATGATCTTTGCCCTGTTTGCGCCCACGAATCACCGTTTTGAACAGATGATCCCGGATGACTTTCAGCAGTACTACCCGGATTCCAATGATGGCACTGGTATCCCTGCTGATAAAGGCTCGATTTTGCCAACTTACGAGTTGATTGAATCTTTTGCAAACGTTTCGGTAGAATTTTAATACTTTATAAGAACTAAGAAAACGGAGCCATTACCGGCTCCGTTTATGTGGTTTGTTTCTTCCCGAGACCAGTAACAGAACACCTTACAAGGGATAGAAATGTCGTGCCGGGGTCATTAGAATTAGATTCTGGAATCGAAGCAGGAGAAAAAATGTCACAATTAAAAGCCATTAGTCGTTACATCATCATCGGCGGAGGAATTGCCGGTGTCAGCGCTGCAGAAGCGCTTCATGCAAACCAACCGGACTCCGACATCACCTTGATTTCTGAAGAGCACAATCTGCCTTACTTCCGCATGAGCCTCACCCGCTACCTGGCAGGAGAGGTGGAGCGCGAGAAACTCACCTTGCACGCCGAGGAGTGGTACCTTCAGAACCACATCACCATCCTGCTCAATACTCATGTTGATGCAATTGATGCGGAGACGAAGCATATCATCCTTGTGGATGGTCAAAAATTAGCATACGACAAGCTTATCTTGGCTTCGGGTGCCCATCCGAACGTGCCGCCGTTCCCGGGCAGGGAGCTCCAAGGCGTACAGACCCTGCGCACGCTTGAAGACGCAGACCTGATCATGGAAGTTGCCAGGAAACAGGCGAAAGTGGTCTGCATTGGCGGTGGCTTGCTTGGGCTTGAGGTTGCTGGGGCTGTGGCACGCCAGGGCGCGCAAGTGACGGTGTTGGAAGGGCTGGATTGGCTGCTCCCCCGCCAGTTGGACGCCCAAGCCAGCGCGATCCTCAAGGAGAAAATTGAGAGCCTGGGAATCAAAGTGATTGTGCCGGCGATGACCAAAGCGATGCATGGCGATGGCAAGGTCGAGAGCGTGGAACTCGCGGATGGTCAGGTGTTGCCGGCGGATTTGGTGCTGATCAGCACGGGCGTTTCGGCAAACCTTGAGCTGGCAAAGTCAGCCGGGCTAACTGTTAACCGCGGCGTGGTGGTGAACGAGCATATGGTGACTTCCAACCCGGATATCCTGGCTGCGGGTGACCTGACTGAATTCCAGGGCAGGAGCTATGGCTTATGGATCCCAGCCAAAAATCAGGGGACCATTGCCGGTCAAAACGCTGCGGGAAAAGAGGCTAATTTCCTGGGCGACCCGCCTTCCACCAGGCTCAAGGTTTTGGGAGTGGACGTCTTCAGCATCGGACAGTTTTCGCCGAGTGCTGAGGGTGACAGGCTGGTGGCGGAGAGTAAAGATGGTGGCTACCAGAGCTTCCTCTTCCGCGATGGGATGATGATTGGGTCGATCTTGCTTGGCGATGCCAGCGTGGCAAATAAGGTCAAGGCGGCGATCGAAGGAAAACGGGACTTCTCGGCTATCTTGAGCGAGACCGTCAACGTGGAGAGCATAATCCAAGCCCTTTGAGCCGTGGGCGATAAAAAAGTGGTTATAGACAAATTCGAATAGCTTTGCTATAATCACAAAACTTTGGGCGCTTAGCTCAGTTGGTTAGAGCGCACGGTTCACATCCGTGAGGTTC
>CAYPBU010000047.1:0-18167 GCA_964409045.1 uncultured Anaerolineaceae bacterium
TCGCCTGTCACGGCGGCGGATGTGCGGTAGTCGGCAACGGTCACCAGGTCTGCTCCCAGAAGGTGGCAGGTTTGCAGGACGGTTGCCATGGGGGCCAGCCCACAGGCTTCCATCTCGCCGCGCTGTTTGTGCTGGAAAAACGATTCAAGGTCGAATTCCTGCACAGCCTGGGCAAGGTTGGCATCCAGGCGGTTTGCAACCCGTTCGGAATAGAAGTGCGATAAATCACTCGACGCAACCAACAAGGTTGGCTCTTCCCGCGGGAAACCCTGAGTCAGCTTAAAAAGGGCGGCGGAGAGAAGCCGCGCCAAGGACGCGGATTGGTCCACAATCATCAGTGGAATAAGCCCAAACCCTTGCGGCTGTGTGATCTGCAAGAACGGCAGTTCAATCTCCAGGGAGTGTTCCTGGTCTTTGCGTACCGCCGCAAGTTCGAGACCGCTTTCTCTCAAGGTTACGTTTAGTGTTGAAAGGGCTTGATGGTCGACCGGCACGAGACCCAGCGGCGTCGTGTAGGCGTCATGGCTGGTGGTCAGCAGAGGTTGGCGGTAGGGCTGGTGTGAAGGGGAGACGACGATCACGCGCGTGAATCGCCTGCCCTGGACGGCTTTGAAGGCATGCGCCGCAGTCAGACCAGAATAGATATAGCCTGCATGGGGCACAATGAGCCCCACCGGCTGTCCCTCAAATTCGGGCAAGACAGCCGTTTCCAAATAGCCTTCAATCACCTTGCGCAACACCTCAGGCTTGCCAGGGTACCAGCTTCCAGCGATGGGTGAAGGGCGTGGGTCAGTCAGATCTGTGGGATCCATGCTTTAATTGTAGCACGCTCAAGATGTGTGGGGCGGTCCTTAATAACCAAGACCCCGCTTTTTGAGTGGGGTCTTGGTTTACGCCTGGTTTTAAGTTTTTAGAACGGGTTGTTGCTTTTTTTATTGAGGTAATCCAGGCGTGCCTGGTTAAAGTAATGGTTGTAATCAGTCCATAACCTGACCAACTGGTCCAATTCTTCGGTTGAATGATCTTGTAAAAACTTTTTGAAGGACTCTTCGATCCCGTTCACAACCCCCCGGATAACCTTATGACCTTTTTCGGTCAACGAGATCGTCCATACCCGGCGATCTTCTGTACTGCGGTCACGCTGCAGCAGGGCATCATCCTCAAGGGACTGGCAGACCCGGCTGAGGTTGCCAGGGTTCATACCCATGATTTCCGCCAGGTCGCTCAACCTGACTTTTTCCTGGATGAAGATTTGAAGCATTGTGCGACCTTGCAGCCGAGAAAGCTTATTTTTCGAGCTAAACTCTGTCATCATGAATTCTGTGTTGACCGAGGCGTCCCGAAGCAAATCCCAGATACGGAGGCTAAGATCTTTTTCTTCCATCATTCTCCTGTGGTTGTAATTTAAGTTTAATTTATCCCACAATTATATGTAAAACAAAAACATTTTGTTTAATTAGTACAACGATTGGGGATTTAGGGAATTGAATTTGCTTTCGCTCGGATCAAAAGGAAGCCCGCGGTACCGGTCATCCCGAGCTCTTTTCGCAGTTTGTCATTGGTCAGCTCCGAAAATAATCCCAGGCTTGCCCGCCTTGGGTCATAGAGCAGTTCTTCCTGGATCACAAAACCCTCACCCTTGTTGATGTTGGTCACGCTATACGCCCGTCCGCGATCATCCACCCTCGTAACCACGAGCATGTGGTCGAAGCCATCATACTTAGAGATCCCCTTGCGTACGAACAGGTAGAGCCAGTCTCCAGGTTGGAGTGGATTCTTTGCCCAATCATAACTGCCAATACTTTCTTCCACACGGATATAGTCATACTCAGATTGCGGAAAGAATTTTTGATCGAGGGTAACAAGCCCATGGCATTCGGGGTTTTCCTCCCGGGGGCAAAGCAGCCACATGTCGTGCGGGTTGGCGTCTTCAGGTAAGTATCCTCCATCCCGAAGAATCGCGACGGTTATTGGTCCGCAGGCATTATCTGCCGATTCATGTGGTCCGGAGGCGAAATCAATGTCACGTGCCACGAGTTCGGCTTCTTCAGCCGTGTCAGCCAGGTAGTGCAGGCTTGCCTGGTAAAGATTGGCTTCACGCTGTTGTTTAATCGTCCATGTCGGGGTTGGGGGCACTGGGGTCGAGCTTGGGAGGATAGTAGGGGTGTTGGAGGGTGCAAGCGTTGCAGTTGCAGTTGGCGTGGGGCTTGGAGTTTGGGTTGCTAGCTGCAGCGAGGCAGTTGGGCTTGGTGCGACTGTGTTGACCACGCATGAGGAAAGCATAAACAGGCTCAGCAGGAAGAATAAGTTGCGGGGTCTCATTGCAGGAAATCCCATGGGTTTACGCGACCATATTCGTCGCTGCGCAACTCAAAATGCAGGTGTACGCCATCCGCTTCGCCAGTGTCGCCCATGCTGCCAAGTTTGTCGCCGGCATAAACTTCCTGCCCACAGACCACATCCACCTCAGCCAGGTGAGCATAGAGCGATTGCCAGCCCGAGCCGTGATCCACTACGACCATATTCCCGTAACCCCAATCATTCCAACCGGCATACACCACGACGCCATTGTCGACTGCCTCGACGGGGTCGCCCATATCCCCTCTCAGGTCAATACCAAGATGGTTTGCGGAAGGGGCATAGTCGTAGCCGGAAAGAATGTGGTCTTCCACTGGCCAGCGGAAGTTTAGTGTGCCAACCACGCCGTCGTAGCTTCCTGTGCAGGCGCCAGGTCCCACGTTGACTGCGGTCGCCGGCTCCTCGCGGGTGATGCGCGGCGTTCGCCAGTCGGTGAACTCGCCCTTACCGCCTGGAACCACCAGCATGGTTCCCGAGGCGATGTTTGGCGAGGCGTAGTCGCCCAATGTCGCAATTGCCAGGTGATTCCCGGTAAAGTTAACGATCGCATCCGGCGAAACCTGGTAATACTCCGCCACGCCGTTCAATCCTTCACCGGCACTCCAGCGGTGCAATGTGCCATCCACTGGTGAAATCAGCAATTGCTGCCCGGGATAAATAAAGTGCGGATCATCGCCGAGCACGTAGCGGTTGCTCCAAAGCACGGTCTCGGGTTGAAGATTGAAACGCTCCGCGATGGAGAAAAGATTGTCGCCTGCCTGGACGGTGTAGCTTACGATCTCAGTGCGGGCACGCATCGGCAGCACCGTATCCGGGTTCAAATTTCGCCGGATAGCTTCGCTTTCAGCCACGGGTGCTGCAGCCTGCAAAAGGAACGTTTCTGAGTTGGATGGCGCTGATTGCGTCGCGGCAACCGCCTTCAAGTCTGCGGCTCTTTGACCTTCCGCGCTGATGTAGTATTTATTCATCACCCACACCACCACCGCGAGCATGACTGCGGTTGCAACCAATGTCAGGCTGCGCATGATGGCGGGTTCAAGCCCCAAACTCCGGATGCGTTCCCAAAACCCTTGTTTTCCTTCAGGGTTGGTTTTCGCTGTTTGATCGGCGATTTTTTTAACTAATGGATTGGAGTCTGCCATCCAGGATTCGTTCTTTTGCTCCATGCCACGATGATATCACGAGTCCAACAAGCCCGTTTTCTCTGAACAAGGCTAGCCTTCTTGCAGGAGAGCAGTCAACCCCAAACGCAGCTTTTCCGAGTCTGCCCGGTCGATCCCAATGCCGCTCAAACCTTGCCAGTTTGCGTAGTCCCGCAAGGTTTTTGCCAGGGCTTTGGTCAACCCCGCGTTTACGCGAACGCCGGGTTCCAGATAGAGATTGATCACCTGCAAGCGTCCCTCTTTCCGCCAGGCTTTGGCATCCAGCCTGCCGACGAGCTGCCCCTGGTGCAAAATTGGCAGGACAAAATAGCCATATTTTCGTTTTGGGGCAGGCGTGTAACACTCGATGGAATAATCAAAATCGAACAAATCTCGCGCGCGACCGCGGTCACTGATCAATGGATCGAACGGGGAAAGGATGGTTGTGTGTGTAGCGGGCAGCTGACCTGCCAAAGCCTCGTGCAGCAGTGGCTCGTTCTCGCCGTGGATAAAGAACGGTCCGCCTTTGATACCCTCGATGGAAACGGGGAAAATTGAGCCTTCCGCCAGGAGTTGATCAATCGCCTCGGCAGCCTCAGTCTTTTTGACGTAAAAGTAATTAGCAGCCCATGTCGTATTGGCAACCCCGAGCGCTTTGATAGCTTTGCGTATCAACTCAAGAACCGCTGCATGATATTCCGGCGTTTGGGCATCATCCCAGCTGGGCAAGACGCGTTCGCGCAGGTCGTAAACCCGCTGAAAGCTGTCACGCCTGGCGATCATGAGATCGCCGCGGTAATAGAGGTGTTCAAGTGCGACCTTCTCCAACTTCCAATCCCACCACTTGCCCCGGGATTCTTTGCTTTCAAAATCGGATGAACGCACGGCGCCGTTTTGATGGATGTGAGCCAAGATCTGATCCAGCGTGTCGGCATTTTTCTCGCCCCATTCCCGGATGTTATCCCAGCCCACGAATCGTTTGCGCATCAGAGCCCGGAATAGCGGGTAATCCTCAATTGGCAAAAGGCAGACGGCATGAGCGAAGTACTCAAACAATTGGCCTTCAGCGTGCAGTTGCTCGAGCCAGTTTGTTTGATAGCTACCAAGGCGTGACCAGAGGATGTGCTGGTGGGCGCGGGCAACCACGCTGATTGTGTCGATCTGCAGGTTGTGGATTAGGCGGATGGCAGCCAAAAGATCCGCCTTGCCAGCTTTGTGCCGGGGTGGGATGCGTAAGCCGAGGCTCGCCAGCATCACCTGCTGAGCCTGTTGCTTGCTGAGAATGATTTCTTGATTCACGGAAATGATTTTATCTTAAGATGAAAGCCGGGTTGAATACTTCAACCCGTCTTTTTGTGTAAACAGAAAAATTAATAACGATCGACGTGTTCCACGAATGCGTCAACTATGGATTGGGCGAACTTTTGGGTGCTTTCCGAATGGAAACCACCGCTGCCATCAAGAAGCTCCGCGACTTTGGAGATATACGCTTCAGGCTGCTGCAGGATGGGCATGTTCAGGAAGGTCAGCACCTGGCGCAGATGGTGGTTCGCGCCGAAGCCCCCCAACAAGCCCGGAGAGTTGCTAATGACCGCGGCTGGTTTGCCATTCCAGACCGATTGACCATATGGTCGGGAGCCGACATCCAGCACGTTTTTCAAAGCGGCGGGAATGGTGCGGTTATGCTCTGGGGTGATAAATAGCACGGCATGCTTGTCCGCCAGTTTCTGTCGGAACTCAGTATAGGCTTCAGGGGGTGTTGCGGCGTCAAAATCCTGGTTGTAAAGCGGTAAGTGCCCGATTTCAACAATTTCGGTCTCGTAGCCTTCGGGAAAAAGGGGTTGTAAGGCTTGTGCGAGTTGCGTGCTAAAACCTTCTTTGCGGATGCTTCCGCTGATAATTGCGACTTTCTTATTCATGTTTCAATCTCCACATAATGTTTTCAGTAAGTATCACCTGGTTGGCAGCCTTTATCAAACTTCGGTCCAAGCCTTCTGAAGAAGTTAAGAAAGTTCTTATGTAAAAAGCTGGTATTAGCTTCTGAGAGTCAGGGCAAGGGGAGGTTGGTCCCCAAAACGCAAGCTCAGCAAAGCCGCGTGCAGAAAATGTTCGCGATGCGGACCACGCAGCAAGTAATCTTTGATGAGTTCGATCAGATAGGATTGGATCAGTTCTGGGGTTTTGTTTTTACTGCGTTTTTCGAAGATCATCTTGTGTTTGGCTGCTGCCGCGGCTTGCTCCGGATTCAACACTTTTGAGGGGTCTGTAAATGCCAGCAGGGTGAGACTCCAATGATCTTTATCCGGTTCACGGATGAGAAACTGGTAAGCTTTCAGCTCCGCCATGGAATCGTAAGAAAATGCCTCGTCTATCCAAAAAGCAAAGAGGGCATACGTGCGTTTACGGCGGATGTTCTCGAGGAAGCCCATGACTACTGGTTGTTCAGTCGGGCTTGACGGCGCAGGGCGGCTTCCTGCGTCAATCGGTGCGTACCATCGCAGAGCGGTTTGTTGCGCGAACCACCGCAAGTGCAGAGCGTTATGCGATTATGCGGCAGGAAAGGCACGTCGTCCGATCGTTCGATCGGCAGGTAGCCCATCACCCATATTGGTGCCCGGATTGGACCATAAGAGGTGATCTCAATCGTCTCTGCGATCTGCATCGGAAGATTGAGTTCCACATCGTTTTCGGGATCTTGCGGCAGGCGACAGGTGAGCGAACTTGAAGGGCAGTCGTGCACCATCTTGATGGCGCGATCACGTTTGGCTGGGTCGATTGAACCATAAGTGAGTTCTGATACAGAGGTGTTGCGCAAGACGCAAAAACCGGATTGCATGCAGAGCGAAGAATCTTTTTTGACTGTCAGGCCAGGTCCTTTATAAGTGAAAACTCGCAAAGAAGCGCGGTCGGTGCGGGCAGATTCGGTTCCGTCGAAACCCTCCTTATGCGTCCCATCGCAAAAAGGGTAGTTGGCAGATTTTCCACAGCGGCAGAGAAGGTATGAGTCGCCATCCGGGGTTTGGTCGCCAAGTAATTTCCACTCGAGCGGCTCGCCATACTCAGAACAAACCTGTATGAGTTTGATGAAAGGAACTTTGCCTTCCACCTTGTACGGTCCGTTCTTCTTGATAGTGATTTTTTGTACGGGATCGGTTTCGCTCTCGGTCATTTCTAACTCCAGACGCTTTAATTATACAGTATCACATTTTTTGTAGCTTGGAAGATTCAGCAAAACTTAAATTTGGGTTTTCCTCATAATATCTAACAAAACCCGCAGACTAATGGTGCAGAAGTGAATTTTGGCTAAGGTTTGATAAGCAAATTTGGATTGACTCGCAATATCAGGTCATCATCTGCGCCAGGAATGGCGCGTCCGTCGCGGTTGCTGGTTGAGACGTAGAGATAACCATCAGGTCCCAATCGTACTGCCCGCAGCCGGCCGTATTCCCCGGAAAAGAAGGTTTCGAAGCCGGTTACTCCATCGCCGTCAAGACTGGCCACGTAGAGCGCGGAGCCGCGCAGCCCGGTGAAATAGAGCTTGCCATCCAGATACTCCACATCCCCCGGTGCCCAGGTGCTGCTGCCGCCCGATTGGACCACTGGGTTAATCATGCCCTCAAGCTTCTCTTCCCCTTGAATTACAGGCCAGCCATAATTAGCACCAGGTGTGATCAGGTTGAGCTCATCATAGCCGGAACCGAGACCACTCGGACCGTGCTCAGTGGACCACATGCGTCCTTCCGCATCCCATGCCAGTCCTTGTGGGTTGCGATGTCCATAAGACCAAACCGCAGACGCGAATGGATTGCCTTCAGGAATTTCGCCCTCACTGGTAACTCGCAGAATTTTCCCCTGCAAAATGGTAATATCCTGCGCTGATTCAGGATTTTGGGCATCACCGGTGGTGATGTAGAGGTAACCATCCGGACCGAACTCGATGCGACCACCGTCGTGATTGCTGGCACCAAGAATTCCTTCAAAGATCAGCTTTCGGTCTAAAAGCTCACCATCTTTGAAGACATAACGTTCCACCCGGTTGACCACCTGCCCATTCTCGAGTGCAGTGAGATAGACGAAAATCCGGTTGTTCACAGCGTAATCAGGGTCAAGCGCCAAACCCAATAACCCACCTTCACCTCGCTGTTCGACATTTGGCACCTGGATGCGCGTGGTTGTATCGCCAAGCAACACTAAATTTCCGGAACGTTCGGTGACAAGCAATTCACCATCGGGCAGGAAGGCTATTTCCCAGGGAGTGTTTAATCCAGTAGCCACAATTTCCACCAGCGGTCCAGTGAGCGGTGTGCGGACAGCAGTGGGAACTTGGGTCGTTGTCAAATCAGGGGGTAACGTCATCTCAGTTTGCGTCGGTGCTGCAATGCTCGGCAGGGGAGGAGTTGGATCGCTGGCAGTGGGTAAAATCAGAGATAGAGTGGGATCACCAGCACAAGCAGCAAACACGACCAAAGAGAAAAATCCGACGGCAAACAATTTTAACTTTTTCATAACAAAATCATAACAGCCTGGGTTGCTTCCTGGCAACAAATGGTAGAACGCTGCAGTCAGTTCGACTTTCAATTTTTACCTATTTATCGTAGAATTTTTTTACTAACTCAATATGAGGTAAATCTTGGAAACTCACCCCTATCCAGACCATCTTTTTGGAGATCTCGATCAACCCGCAAAAGGCTCCTTGCACCACATCATCCGAAACAGGGGACTGCATCATGCTTACCGCGTTGCGCCGTGGTTGCCCAAACCAGGAGATCCCTTTCGGATTTCAGCGACCAGCAGTTCGGATCTGCCAGTTCAGCAAGTGTGCCTGCGCTACAGCCTGGACCACGGCGAAATTTGGCAGGAGATGCGCTTTCGGGCAGGGGAATGGCACTGGGACACGCTGGTATGGAACTGGCTGCGGGATTGGCAGCTGGATTTCCCAGCCCTTCTCGAGGGTGAAGAACTACGCTACCAGGTATTTGCTGAACTCCCTGGTGGGAAGCGCTGTTTCGCGGACAGCCAGGCAGCAGAAGCCGCTGGAGCCACAACTTTCAAATTGCGGTTCAAGAGCCATAATCAACCTCCAGCGTGGTCAAAGGGGGCAGTGATCTACCAGGTGTTTGTGGACCGTTTCAACCCGGGCAAGGGTAAAACGTGGCTCCAGACCACCGACCTGACAAAACCCTTTGGGGGAACCCTGCGCGGCGTGATTGAAAAACTGGACTATATCAGAGACCTGGGCTTCAACACCATTTGGCTCTCACCGATCTTCTGCAGCCCCAGCCATCATGGGTACGACATCAGCGACTACTTGCGCGTCGAACCGCGATTGGGCACTGAAGCTGACCTGCGGGAACTGCTGGACCTGGCCCACACAAAAGGGTTACGGGTCTTGTTGGATTTTGTGGCGAACCACTTTTCCAACCAGCATGACCGTTTCCAGGCAGCCTTGGCAGGCGATCAAAGCGCCATCACCTGGTTCAAATGGAAAAAGTATCCAGTATATGAGAGCTTTTACAACGTTCCGGAAATGCCCTGCTTCAACCTGGAGCCTGGTAGCCCTGCGCGTGCGCACCTGCTGGAAGTTGCCCGCCACTGGCTGCGCTTCGGGGCGGACGGTTACCGCCTGGACTATGCCAACGGACCCACCCGGGATTTCTGGCTGGATTTTCAGCAAGCCTGCCAGGAGGTGAATCCAGACTGCTGGACGTTTGGTGAAATTGTCGCCCCAGCAGATGAGCAGATCACCTTTGCCGGCGGTATGCACGGCACGCTCGACTTCCTGACCTGCCAGGCACTACGCGAAACCTTTGCCACCGGGCACTGGTCATTGAGCCACCTTGCTGGATACCTGGAAGCCTATTGGGCGACTTTCCCGAGGGAGTTCTCGCGACCGGCTTTTATTGATAACCACGACATGAACCGCTTCTTTTTTACCGCAATGGAATCTGTTTCCGCCCAGGAGGCGGCTTTGAGACTGCTTTACCTGATGCCAAGCGCGCCTATTGTTTACTGCGGCACTGAACAGGAGCTTTCCCAGCGGCAATCGATCCATGCCAGCAACGCGCTTGGTTTTGATGAGGCGCGCTTGGAAATGGATTGGAAGGAACAAGAAAAGCACACAAGCGCGAAGGTGATGCGCGAAATGGCGGCTTTTCGCTGGGAAAATCCCTGGTTAGCCCATGCCCAATGGCACACGCTCGAACTTGGACCTCAAAAGGTGGTTTTCGAGGTCAGCACAGGTGAAAATGCGCTGGTGGTAGAGATTAACCACGATAAGCAGGATTGGCAATTAACCATCAGGTAATTTTACTGGTGACCAGACATGCAAAAGGAGACCTAACTTGGTCTCCTTTTGATATCATTTGGCGGTGATCAGTTTTTAGGGAACATCAATGTAGACGTACTCGAAGTCGATGATGACCGGAGTATTGTCAAATGAGGAAACACCAACCCCAATCAAGCCTTCCGGCAAGTTGTAGTTATTATCTTCAACAGTCCGTTCCAGCACGCCATTGACGTAGAGCTTGATCTCATTTTCTTCGCAGCTCATCGCGAAAGTATTGGTCTTCAAGCCGGTTTTGATATTACGGGAGCCACCATTATAAAGACGGATGTAACCTGTATTCATCGCTTCGACGTAGACGTAGATGTCATACAGGCCGTCGTTCCCGATGTTGACTTCATAAAAACCACTGTCCGAGTAGCGACACACCAGCGTGATCATATTGTCATTGCTGCCCCTGTTGGTTGCACTTGCTTCGATGTAGACGTCCTGGTAGGAGAAGTCTTCGTAGTACACATAAGCGTAGGTGTCGTAGTCTTCCAGGGTGAAGGTCATTTTGCCATTAGCGACAGAAATATCGGTTTTCTCTTCATTCCCCTGTAAAATCTCGTAGTACCAGTTTTCCGGCACATAATCAAACTCCTCGGTGTAATATGGCTCCGATTCGGCAATTGGTTCGCTTGCTTCTGTTGGAGCCGGGGTTGGAGGGGCAGTAGGAGGAACGTTGGTAGGTGGAACAGTGGTGGGTGGGATGACAGTGGGTGGAACGGCAGTCGGAACCACAACGGTTGTGGCGGTAGGTTGAACAATCTGCTCAACCGGTGCAGAGGTGACTTGCATTACCTCCGGTGAGGCAGTGATTTCCTTGTTACCACCAAGGTTAAATGAAAATTCGCAGGATAAAGTGGATAATACGAGAACTACCAGGATAGCGGACAGAGTTTTGATCGTTTTTGGGCGCATATGATCCTCCAAGGAGTATTAAGGTTCAATAGGGATAAGCTAATATTACCATATAACCTGCCTGTTGCAGCAATTAATCACAAGATTCACTCGAGTCTATGACTTCTCTTTCTCGCGCGGCAATGTCTATCAATCTGACTGGAGATTTGAGTCTCAGACAGGTAAAATATTGGATGAATACCTCTTTGAAAGGAGATTCCAATGAACGACCAGAATCAAATTGACGATCAAAATCCTGCAGGTCTTAACCATGAACCTGCCGGTGACTACCAGGAATATAGTGGACCAACTCAAGCCAGTGAAATCCCAAATGCCGAGTCTGAAACAAGCTCCAAGTTCGGAGCAGAGATCCTTTCAATCCTGGAGGGTTTCGGCGAGGATATCAAGCGCTTGAGCAAGAGCGTGACGGAATACATCGATAAGGAATCGTTTGGCAAAGCTGCAGAGAGCGTCAAAGACGCCTTAAGTGATGCTGGTGAAGGCCTTAAGCGCACTACACAAAACATGGGTGAAAAGCTGGAAGAAGAGCGTGTCCAGCGTGCCATCCGGGATCTGAAGGATTACGCAAAAAAAACCGGCAAATCTATCAGCGACCTCTTCAAAGAAGAGCCTGTCACTCCCAAACAAGATCTGAAAGAAGATGTCGCGAAAGCCGCGGACGACCTAAAAGAATCACTTCAGCATGAAGAAGGCGACTCAGCCGACCACGATATGAATTTTGAAAACACCTTTGGTGGCTAACTGTTCTAAAAATGAAGACTCCCTTCGGGGAGTCTTCTACTGATAAAACCTCAGCATGCAGTTGTACCGTTTGATGGGTAATACCATCTGACCGTTCACACATTCAACGTAATTTAGCACAATTTCTTCAAGCCGTTCGCGCTGATCTTCCTGCAGGTGCAACTGCTTCATGGTGTAGGCAACAGCATCTGCTTTGGAGTCTACCGGCTGCCCAAAGTCATGAAAGATTTCTTCACACGTAACAGTAAACCCAGCCTGTTCCAACCTGCCCTTCACATAACAGCTGCCAACGCAGGAATTTGCCTGTTCAGCTAAACCAAATTCCCGACCGAGATCTTCGTAAAAGCCTTCGCGGGGGCGGACGCCCTGGTTGACGATCACACCGCAACGGCGAGTTTTCCGCCGGAGGGTTTCCATCTCCAGCTTGGTAAACCCAAATTGGTGATGGTAAAAGGCAACCGCCACATCCCAGTCATCCGCGAGAACATCCGGCCAGCGGGCATGAACCACCTCGATGTTACCCAAGTTCAACTGTTTCAAATCCTCATTCAGGACATTGATGGCATTCTCATCCTTGTCGATGGCGATCACCTTACTGCTGATTCCCGCGAGGTAGCGGCTGACAATCCCAATGCCGCAGCCGATATCCCCCACAACGTCAGTTGGGCGTATCATTTCGCGCAAGGCAGGTCCGTAAGGTACCTCAGGATAATTCCAGAAGGAGGTGGCTTTTTTGTAGTAATCCGCTGAGGTCAGGGGTTTCTCAGCCATTAATCCCCACCTTAACCAATTTCTTAATCATCATCTTTCTAACGTGGCTGATCCCACAGGAAAGTGACAATTTCTTAAACATTTCATCTTTAAAGGCGGCATCCCACCAGGAACCAGCCAGGGCTGTAACACCTGTGCCCTTGAAAGCTTCAGCGAGCATGGGCGTGGAGGAGCCTACCAGCACGATCTCGCGAGCCTTCTGGCAGAGATCGAGCAGTTTATCGATGCTGCCATTGATCAGCGTAGTGCCGGTGATGATCATCAGGTCACATTGAGGCAGGATTTCTGCCTGCCGCGAAATATCCATCACTTGTGTCGCGCCATCCCCACCGCTGACGCTCAAACCTTTGTCAAAGATGAAGACCTTCGCGTCCATCCTGGCGAGTTGTTCGGCAACAGGAGGGATGTATCCAATCATACCGACTCTGTCCGCGGGGTGAACCTGCAAGCCAAATGGCGTCGGGGTGGCGGGTTCATCCGGCAAGTTCAGCCTTCTTGTTGCAGCTGTAATTACTGCCATGCCCATTCCACGCTGGGCGTCATCCCGCCCCTCCAGCACCAGCCTACCTGCTTCGAGAGCCGGCTGACCAATGATATGCTGAGCAAAGCCAAATGCCGAGCAACCAGCTGGCAGGCGGTCGCGCAGGACGTATGAGAGACCAATATCCAAACCATCCAACTCAACAGCGGTGAGTGATAGACCCAACACGGCATCCGTTACGACCCGATCCCTCAGCAGAGGCTCAGCAACCTGAAAAACTTGTTCGATGAGCATGAATTCTCCTATATCCCTGGGGCGATGCTGACCATGCGGTCAACGCCCTCTACTTGAATCAAGCGCAGCGGCACACCATACATGGCGGTGAGCAGCTCTTCTGTCAGAATATCCTGCCAGGGTCCAAAGTGAAAACGCGACTCGTGGTCGATCACGGCTGTTTTTGCATCCAGCAATAGCACCTGGTCTGGGTTGTGAGTGGTGAGAAACATAGCGTAGCCCTTTTCGGACAGGTCTTTGATGAGCCGCAGCACCTTGAGCTGATTGCCATAGTCCAGGTGGGCTGTAGGTTCATCCATCAGGATCAGGCGAGCCTGCTGGGCAATCGCACGCGCGATCGAAACCTGCTGCAGTTCCCCGGTGCTGATGCGGGTGTAGGGCTTTTGCGCTAAATGGCTGATGGTCATCTGCGCGAGGGCTTCTTCGGCGCGTTTATAGTGCTCCGGACCGGGCTTTTCGAATGTGCCCAGCCACGGGGCATTACCCGTGACAACGTACTCAAGCACGGTGTAATCGAAGGAGGGAAGCAGAGTCTGGGGCACGTAGCCAATGATCCTCGCGACCTCGCGCGCAGGCATCTCGCCCATATCTTCCCCGTTGAGCAGCACACTTCCTTGCAGTGGCTCGCGTAATCTTGCCAGGCAATTCAGCAAGGTAGTTTTGCCGATCCCGTTCGGACCGAGCAGGCACACGATCTCACCCGCATGAATTTCAAAGCTGATGTCTCTGAAAATCTGGCGGCTGCCATCGTATGAAAAACCAAGGTCCTTGACCTGCAAAAGGGTGTCCATGTTCACTCCAGGCGGGTCCTTTGCTTGTAGAGTAAGATCGCATAAAGTGGTGCGCCTACAAAACCGGTCAGGATTGAGAGCGGAATTTCAACGGTAGTAACAGTGCGGGAAAGCGTGTCGATCAGCAGCATAAAAATCGCCCCGATCAGAAGAGTCACCGGCATGGAGCGGGTATTGTCACTGCCAGTCATAAGCCGGCTGAGATGCGGGATGACCAAGCCAACCCAGCCAATTGTGCCGCTGATGGACACGGCGCTGGCGGTTAGAAGGCTGGCGCAAATGATCACGATCGTGCGCACCTGGCGCAGGTTGACACCCAGTGTGCGGGCTTCAAGATCCCCAAAGGAGAGGATGTTGATCCGCCAGGAGAGCATAAGCAGCACGGTGGCACAAACCAGGAACACCGGCAGAATTGCGAGCAGCTCATGCCCCAAAACGGACGCCAGGCTACCTAACTGCCAGTAGACGATGGATGCCAACTGGGTTTGCTCCTCCGCTATAAATTTCATGATCGCGAGCACCGAGCTAAGAAAGCCGCCAACGATGATGCCCGAAAGCACCAGCATCATGTTGGAGCGGTTGCGTAGCAGACGCGGTACCAACGAGGTGATGAATACTGCCAGCATGCCACCGGCAAAGGCAAGAATTTGACGGGTTGCCAGACCAGCCCCGAGCAGAATCGCGGCTGAGGCTCCCACGGCAGCACCAGAGGAGACGCCCAACAGGTCTGGTGAGACCAGCGGATTGCGAAAAACGCTTTGGTAGACGGCTCCGGAAAGGGATAGCATCGCGCCAATTAACACGGATGCCAGCACGCGCGGAAGCCGTATATTAAAAACTACGCTGACCATGGCAGGGTCGACTGGAACGTCTAAGCCAAATTTCGAAAGGATCACATTCAGGACTTTGCCAGGGTCGTTGCTGTATCGCCCAAGGCTGAGCGAAAGAAAAATCCCCAAAAACAAAAGCATAGACAACAGCCACAGCCATTGTCTATGCTTGTTTTGTAAGGGAGACTCGCTTGTTTTCAAACTGTTGCTTTACTCGATTCCCAACTGTTCTGCCGTGAAGGTTTTATCATAAACCATAGTGAAGAACTCGTCCACACTTTTCATTAAATCTTCGCGGGTGTACAAGTCAGGATGCAGGTTGTACAGAGCCCAGTCGATACCAAGCGCTACTGCTGCGGTAGGCTGGTCCCAGGGTTCGAGGGCAGAGGGAAACTCGTAGACACGTTTGTTCTGGACGGCGCTGATGCTGCTCCAGGCGGGATCGTTCAGGAGGTCTTCAGCCGTGTAGTCAGCGTAGCGGGGGAACCAGATCACATCCGGATTCCAGGTGATAATCTGTTCAATGCTCACATCCGCAAACCCGCCGACGCCCTCAACACCAGTAACGGCATTAACACCGCCACCTGCCTCAATCAGGCTGGTCTGGATCATGGATCCTGGGGCAACCGAAAGGGCGGAACTGCTGCCAAGGAAGAGAACGGAGGGTTTCTCGGTTGTATCTTTCAGCAAGGTCTGGGCATTTTCGATTTGACTATCGAGGAAAGAGTTGATCTGTTCCGCTTTTTCACTTTCACCAAGAGCTGTACCGAGAATATTCAAGGTTTGTTGAATGGTTTCAAAGCTTTCGGTGCTGTCCAAAATGACAATCACAGGTATGTTGGCGGCTTCGAATTGCGGCACAAGGTCTTGATGTCGTTCAGGCAGGATGACGAGGTCTGCTCCGGTGGCGATGACGCTCTCCAAATTGATGTTGCTACCCTTGCCGACTTGCGGCAATTCTTCAAAACCCTCGATCACTTGCTCGTAGAGTGCGCGACCCATCAATTTGTTGCCGAAACCAACCAGGTACTTGCCTCCGCCGCCAAGCACAACTGCCGCGTTGAGGGTGGGGTTGTGGGTGCCGGTTAATTTGGTAGCGGGTTGTTCGAGTGTGACCTCACGACCAATCACATCAACGATCATGATTGGTTCGGCAGTGGGTTCGGCAGTGGGTTCGGCAGTGACTTCTACTGTTGGTTCAGCGGTCGGTTCCACCACGACTGGCTCGGTGGGAACAACAGCCGGTTGAGTTGCAGGTGTTTGGGTGACACACGCGCTTAATAGCAGCATCACTGCGAGCATCAAGGGTAAAACAATCTTCTTTGTTGATTTGGGCATGTAAAACTCCTTCTTTTCAATCAATGTTAGTGTTAGTTGCTCAATCATTAAGCAACTCCAGATTTCACCATGTTATCAGAATATATCACATGCTGTGACCTCACTGGTATACTTTGTTTGCTATGTCACTCATGACCGCACAAAACCTTCGGAAGTCCTTTGGTCCAGTCGATATTTTTGATGGGATCAGTCTTTCGATTCCACGGCTTGCCCGCATCGCGATTGTGGGTCCGAATGGGGTTGGCAAAACCACACTTTTACGCATTCTTGCGGGAGAAGACACCCCGACCGAAGGTTCTGTGCATCGCTCGCGCGGTTTGAGGGTGGGTTACCTGCCGCAGGAAGCAGTCAGTGTACTGGAAGGCACGTTGTGGGATTCCTGCCTGTTGGCTTTTGAGAGTCTAATATCTCAAGGCGAAGAACTGCGGGAAATGGAAAAGTTGATGCAGGATCCCGCCTGTGACCCATCTGTGCTGGAACGGTATGGCAAGATCCAAACTAGTTTTGAATTCAGCGGAGGTTATACCTTTCAGGCACGCATCCGCCAAACACTGGATGGGTTGGGGTTTTCTGAGCACGATTACCAGCGTCCGCTCAAACAATTATCAGGAGGACAGCGAACCAGGGCTCGCCTGGCGCGCATCCTGCTGGATGATCCTGATTTGCTTCTGTTGGATGAGCCCAGCAACCACTTGGATATCAACGCCGTGGAGTGGCTTGAGGCGTATCTACGCGATTGGAATGGGGCGGTGGTGATCGTCTCACATGACCGCTACTTTTTGGATCAGACGGCCCGCTTTATCTGGGAGATGACGCCAGCGCTTGAGGTCTACCGTGGGAATTACACCGCCTATCTGCGCCAGCGCGAGGAGCGCTACACGCGCCGCCTGGCGGAATTTGAAGCCCAGAACGAGTACATCGAAAAGCAGCAGGACTACATCCGGCGCTTCCTCGGCACACAAAACAACAACCAGGCACGCGGCAGGCAGCGCCGGCTCGAGCGCCTTTTGGCAGACTCGCGCCTGACCGCGCCAACTGCCAACATCCGCCCGATGCATCTGCGCTTCAAACTGGCTGACCGCTCTGGCAACCTGGTTTTGCGCACTTATGATCTTCAGGTGGGCTACGAGGACGAAGGGCGACCGCTTTTCAACTGTCCCGACCTCGTTTTGGAACGGCGGGAATGTGTGGCGGTGATCGGACCCAATGGCGCCGGCAAGACGACCCTCCTGAGGACCGTTCTGAGCCAGATCCCCCCTTATGCGGGGCGGGTGGAACTCGGGGCCAACCTCAAAGTCGGCTACTTCGCCCAGGCGCATGAGGGTTTAGTGGCTGATAATACCCTGATGGAAGAGATTAGCATGGTAGCCCCAAACATGCTGCCAGCGGAGACACGCAATTACCTGGCGCGATACGGTTTTCAGGGTGATGAAGTGTTCGCGCAGGTGGCAACCCTCTCCGGCGGTGAACGCGGGCGCCTGGCATTGGCAAAACTTGCCCTATCCGATGCGAATCTGCTGATGCTGGATGAACCCACCAATCACCTCGACCTTGCCACCCAGGAAGTGCTGCAGGATGTACTTGCGCACTATCCGGGCACGATCATGTTGGTCTCACATGACCGCTACCTGATCGATGCCCTGGCGACCCAAATTTGGGAACTGGATATGCGGAGTTCCAGTTTGCAGGTGTTTAAGGGTGCGTACTCCGAGTTCAGGCAATACAAAGAAGGTAAGTTGCTTCCAAGGGGCTTGGAAGAAGAGCAATTAACGGCAGAACCAGCGGACGAACCGGTAATCGCAGCCGTTAAAGCAAGCTTAAGTCGCAATCAGCGCCAGCAAATCGAGAAAAAACTGGCAACCTTGGAGCAAAAGATCCATGCCGCTGAGGGTGAAAAAGCCGGCTGTGAAGCCCATCTTTCCAATCCGTCGGCTGACTTGCGAAAGTTGGAAAAAGTTACGCAGACGTATCAAACCGTCACCGTTGAGTTGGAAAAGTTGCTTGCGGAATGGGAAAGCCTGGCAGAGCAACTGCATCAGGACGATCAATTCGTCGTTTGACATGCTATAATTCAGCAAATTTTACAGGCAGGTAGTTAGCGATGAACTATTTAGTAACTGGAGGGGCGGGGTTTTTGGGCACTGCCCTAAGCAACCGCCTGGCAAAACAAGGACA
>CAYPBU010000048.1:0-18049 GCA_964409045.1 uncultured Anaerolineaceae bacterium
TATTTTGAGATGAACCTGGCTCCCCGCAAGGCAGCCTATATTCCCATGAGCCAGTCAGTACCCCTGATCTACAACATCGACATGGACGCCTGCATCCACTGCTACAAATGCGTGGAAGCCTGCGGCGCGCTTGAGGCGATTGACTTCAGCATGGAAGACAAGCTGGTGGAGCAGGAGATCGGCGCCATCATCGTGGCGACCGGCTTTGGTCATTTTGACCCCTCCCCCATGACCGAGTTTGGTTACGGTCGCTTCCCGAATGTGATCACCGCCATGGAAATGGAACGTCTGAACAACTCAGCCGGACCGACCCACGGCGCCCTGATTCGCCCAAGCGACGGAAAGTCGCCCGAACGCATTGCCATCATCAACTGCGTAGGCTCCCGCGACAAACGCTACAACCAGAGTTGCTCTAACTTCTGCTGCATGTACGCCATCAAAAACGCGCTTCTGCTCAAGCAGATGCACCCTCAAACTGAGATTTCAATCTACTACATTGACATCCGCACGCCCTCGAAGGGTTATGAGGAGTTCTACGATCGCGCGCGTGAATCCGGCATCCGCTTTATCCAGGGTCGCCCTGCTGAGATCACGGAAGACCCCAACACACACCAGTTATTCATCTCCTCGGAAGATATTACGCTTGGCAAGGTGATCGAACGCGAGTACGACATGGTCATGCTCAACCAGGCTGCCATCCCTCAACCTGACCAAAACCACATGAGCTCCGTGCTCAACGTGGCGCAGTCCCCCGGCGGCTGGTATATGGAGTATCACCCCAAGTTGCGCCCGATGGACAGCCCCACAGACGGCATTTTCTTCGCCGGCGCCTGCCAGGGTCCCAAAGACATTCCTGCCAGCGTCGCCCAGGGTTCTGCTGCTGCCTCACGTGCATCCCGCATTTTGCACTCTGACAGCTGGCAGATCGAACCAACCGTTGCTGTTGTCTGGCCGGATCGCTGCGTCAGCGCCAAGGGTCAAGCCTGCGGTATTTGCGCCCGAGCTTGCCCTTATGGTGCCATCGATTACACCAAGGGTCTCGCGGCAGAAGTGATCACTGCCAAGTGCCACGGCTGTGGCGCTTGTGTTGGTGAATGTCCGCACGACTCGATCACCCAACTGCACTACACCGACGCCCAGGTACTGGCACAAATCCGTACTCTGCTGGCAGTCGAACCGGAAAAGAAAATCCTTGCTTTCCGCTGCCAATGGTGTTCTTACGGCGGCGCGGATCTTGCCGGCACCTCGCACTTTGAATACAGCGCGAACGAACGTGGTTTGCGTGTAATGTGTTCCGCACGCATGGATGCTGATTTGATCTACGAAGCCTATCGCCTCGGTGCTGGTGCCATTCTTTACTCCGGCTGCCATCCCCAAGACTGCCACTACATCACCGGTCAAATTGCCGGCGCCAAACGCGCCGCAAGGCTTGAGAAAATGTTTGAGCGGCTGCAAATGAGCCCTGGACGCTTCCGTGTGGAGTGGATCAGTGCGGCTGAAGGCGATAAATATGCCCGGGTTATCAATGAAATGCAAGCCTCGCTGGATGCCATCCCTGCGGAAGTGTTGAAAGCTGAAATCGAACGCATGAAACCTGAAATGGCTAAGAAACTCACTAAATTGGGTGAAGTTCCTGGTGTGACCCAGGCGATGGTGCAGGTGGACTTCATCGTCGATGAAATGATCGGCAGGAAGGTGGCAGCATGAGTGGTCACGCTAACCCCAACGCCCTTTCCGAACGCGTGAAAGCCATCCCCGGCGGTGACATGCTGATGATGTGCTACTCCTGTGGCACGTGCACCAGCAAATGCATGATCCAGACCAAACTTGAGAGCAGCTACAACCCGCGGAGACTCATCCGCGAAGCAGTTTTCAATATGGACGATGACGCTTTTGCTGACAAAACTACCTGGCTTTGCACTGCCTGTGATCTCTGCTACCCCGCCTGCCCGCAAAAAATCCACATTTCCGGTGTTATCACTGCGGTCAAGGCATTAGCAGTCGAAAGTGGCAAGAAAACCCCTTACCAGGTCGCCAAAGTGGATGAATCCACCTGTGTCGCCTGTGGACTGTGCGTCAAGATCTGCCCTTACGAAGCGATCAGCCTGGTCGAAAAGCGTGTCGCCTTCCGCGGCACCATCACGGTCGCCTCGGTAGATGCGGGCAAATGCATGGCTTGCGGCATGTGCACCGCTGCTTGCCGCTCGACTTCCATCCGCCTGGCTGAAGACAACAACGATGCCACTGTGATCGATACGCTCTGGTCGTGGCTGGGCACAGAAAGGGTATCCTCATGAGTGAAAACCCTAAATTAGTCCTTTTTCAATGCCAATGGTGCCTCTTTTCCCCGGTTGACCAGGAATGGGTCGACACGCAACTGCCTGAAAATATCCATCTTTCGAAAGTACCCTGCACCGGTCGCATCAATCCGCTGTACATTCTGAATGCGGTTCAGGGCGGCGCGGATGGCGTCATGGTCAGCGGATGTCTGCCCGAACAGTGCCACTTCAAAACTGGCAACATCGCAGCCCGCCGCCAGTTGGAAGAATTTTCGGACTATCTTAACCATATCGGCTACGAACAGGACCGCATTCGCTTTGTTTGGCTGGACCTGCAGGACCGCGGCATCATTCAGAAAGAAGTGGCTGCGTTCGAGGCGCAAATAACAGCACTCGGACCTGCCCACAACCTCGCCACACGCGTGGCTGAGACCGCTGGAGGTGCCAATGCCTGATTTAGCCGCACTTAAAGCTGAAGCCAAACGCCTCCTGGCTGAAGGCGTGGTGGACATGGTCATCGGTTTCAAAGCCGGCGATACCCCCCTCCACCCACAACCCGCATTTTTCAAGACCGCCGAAGAAGTTGATCAGCTCGTCTTTGATGGTCTTTGCCAGAATAATCTTGCCACCTACCTCACCCGCTTCCCCAAGAACCAAAAAATCGGCATGCTGGTGCGAGGCTGCGAAAGCCGTTCGGTCAACGCCCTTGTTTTCGAAGGGCAGCACCCCCGGGAAGCTCTCTACCTGATCGGTGTACCCTGCGAGGGCATCATCGACTGGCGCAAAATCGTTGCTCAAACTGGTGAAGAAGTGATCACTGTCACCGAGCAAAGCGATAACACCGTTTTAGTCGAAGCGAGATCAGGCTACTTCTCCCTTGAGAAAGACACATTGCTGCACGAAAGCTGCTCTCGCTGCATCCATCCGAACCCGATTGCTGCTGATGTTGTCATTGGCGAACTCCTGCCCGAAGGCGATCCCGCCCTGGCTCGAGAGAGGGTTGCTGAGTTTGCGAACCTGCCACTGGCAGAACGGCATGCCTGGTTCCGCCAGGAAGCCGAACGCTGCATCCGCTGTTACGCCTGCCGTGAAGCCTGCCCAATGTGTTACTGCGAGGAGTGTTTCGTAGATCACATCAGCCCGCGTTGGACCGAAAGCGGCACCACCCCTGCCGGCATGCAAGGCTGGCACATCGTGCGCGCCTTTCATCAAACCGGTCGCTGCACCAGCTGTGGGGCTTGCGAACGCGCTTGCCCGATGGATATCAAGATGACTTACCTGACCGAGAAACTCAACGATGACATGCGCCAAAAGTACAACTTTGAAGTTGGGCTGGACGCCACCACACCGCCGCCTTTCTCGACCGTTACCCTGGACGACAAGTCCCGCTTTGTGATTTGAGGAGAGCAAAAATGAATCTGATCCTCAAAAAAGACCAACTCAATCATTTACTACACGCATGGCGGCAGAATTACGAGGTCTATGCCCCGCAATCTCTGCAGAACTTCACCCATTTCCTGCCGCTGCAGGATGGATTTGAACTCGCCTTCGATAAAGCCCACAATACCCGCATCCCGCCTAAAGCGCTCTTTTTGCCGACCTCCGAGGCACTCCTGAAATTCACCCGCTTTGGCGGCTACGAACAGATTCCCTCAGAAACGGCTCTCCGCCTCATCTTTGGCATTCGTCCTTGCGACGCGCATGCCCTGACCATGCTCGACACAGTCTTTGAGCAGGAACGCTACACCGACCCCCATTGGCAAGCCCGGCGTGACGCCACCGCCGTGGTAGGCCTGGGCTGCCATGTGCCCTGCCAGACCGGCTTCTGCACCACTGTTGGCTCAGGACCTTTCAACCACGCAGGTTTGGACGCCATCCTGACCGACCTTGGTGAAATCTTCCTGGTGGAAACTCTGACAGAAAAAGGCGAGCGCCTTTTCACCGAGCTTGAAACAGCGAACGAAGAGCAAACCACGCGAGCGAGCGAGCTGCAGCAAACAGCTAAAGCCAACATGCCAATCGCCTTCGAAACAGAAGGTTTAAAGCAAAAGCTTGATCAGAACTTCACCAGTCCTTATTGGGAAGAAGTTTCGCGGTCCTGCCTGGGTTGCGGCGTCTGCACCTTCCTCTGCCCCACCTGCTTCTGCTTTGACATCGTCGACGAAGCTCAACGTGGTGAACGCGTGCGCAACTGGGACACCTGTATGTTCCGCACCTACTCCCTCGAAGCCTCCGGGCACAATCCCCGCCCAAGCCGGGTTGAACGTACCCGCCAGCGCCTGAGCCACAAATACACCTATTGGGTGGATCAAATCAACCAGATCGGCTGCACAGGCTGCGGTCGCTGCGTGCGTTATTGCCCGGTTGGTCTGGATATTCGCGCCATGCTGCGCAAAGCTAATCAACTCCCAAGCGAGGTAGCCCATGTCTGATGAGGCTCGCAGTCCCTATCTGCCCATTCCCATGCATGTTTTGCATGCGTATTACGAGTCCACCGACCATTCGCTAAAGACTGTCGAGTTGAGTTTTGATAATCCACAAGATGCCCGCGAATTCTTCGCCGCCTTCAATCCGGGTCAATTCTGCTTGCTGAGTGTGATCGGCAAAGGCGAATCCGCACTTGGTGTTGCCAGCGCTGCCTGGGAAGGCGACTTTGTGCGCTTTACCGCCCAAAAAATGGGTTCTGTCACGACTGCCCTGCACGAAGTCAAAGCTGGTGACGCAATTGGTATGCGTGGACCACTGGGCAACGGTTTCCCACTGGAAGACTGGAAGGGCAAGGATTTGGTCATTATTGGCGGCGGCTGTGCTTTCTCAACCCTCTATGCCCTCACCAAACATCTGCACCATCCCTCCAATCGTGGGGATTATGGCAAACTGACTGTCATCTACGGCACACGCACCTCAGGTCTGTGCATGTACAAGCAGGATATTGCCGCCTGGCATCAACGCGATGACATGGAAGTGCATCAAGCCATTGACGTTCCGGAACAGGATTGGCTCCACCATGTTGGCTATGTACCTGATGTGGTCAGAGAGGTCAGCCCTTCACCTGTAAACAGTGTTGCTGTTGTGTGCGGTCCTCCCATCATGACCAAGTACACTCTTCCAGCTCTCGTCGAGCTTGGTTTCACGCCCGAAACGATTTTCACCTCGCTCGAAAAACGCATGAAATGCGGCGTCGGCAAGTGTGGTCGTTGTAACCTTGGTCCAAAATACATCTGCAAAGACGGTCCGGTCTTCAGCCTGGCGGAGCTCAACGCTCTTCCAGCAGACCTTTAGGAGAAACATGAGTCGCGGTATTCCAGAGAAAACCAAAACCGAACATGAAATTACAATCCATCGCTCGATGGTCACACGCAATTATCTGATGCGGTGGGATCTCGACCGCTGCGTTGGCTGCCAGATCGGTCCGATAGTCTGCCCTAAAGGCGCGCTCACGCACGTCAAGGCGGAATTGAAAGATGGTCGCATCATCAAACGCTCTTCGGTGGACGTAGACGAAAAGAAGTGTGTCGCTTGCGGCACTTGTGTGGCATCCTGCCCCACCCATGCCATTTCCCTTACCGTCAATAGCAAACCTGAAATCCCGGTTATTGCCTACGGCGCTTACCCCGAATTCATCACCAAGACCATCTTCCGTAAAGAAAAGTTTGACTTTTCTCTCAAGGAATTCCTGATCGACAACTGCCCAACCGGCGTCATTAGCTACGACGAAGCCCGCGACACGATGCGCGTTGACTTTGACAACTGCATTCACTGCCGGCAGTGCGAGGTCGCCAGCAAGGGTGCTTTTGAGGTGCGCCAAGCCTGGGTCGGCTCGGTCGAATTGCATCGCGAACGCTGCGTGGAAGGCTGCCTGGCGTGCGCCGATATCTGCCCCACCCGTGCGCTCCACATCGACGACTCAGGTCAGTTGGTATTGGCGGATTACTACTGCATCAAGTGCGGCGCCTGCATGGAAGTCTGCCCAGTGAAGTCTGAATATGTGGAAGAGCCATTCGAGTTCGAATCCCAAGGGTTGACCCTTCAGCGAAAACTCAAACGGCTGACCAACGCCGACAAACTCCCCATCAAGGTGGAACGTTGGCGTGTGAACCATACCGAAGTTTCCAGCGCGTCCTGGATCGAAGCCTTACGTAAGGTTTCGGACGACAAAGCTAAGTCGATCGAGATTGATCGAAAGCGTGCGCTGCGTCGGGCTGACCTGATCGACGCACTTCGCGGAAATCTGCTGGCAAAAGCACAACTCAAGAAAGAGATTGAACCTTAGGACCAAGTAAATGAGAGTCCCTCAATTCTTGATGCTCATACCATTTCTCAAAAAGCTCATGGTTGAGACTTCAGCCGAAGCAGTTCACAAAGCATGCAAGCACCTGGAAGAAAATGGGATTCAGTATCGCGTCCAAACGCTTTTCATGAGGGGAATCATCAACAGGGGGTTGGAGTCAAGCGCATATATGCGCTTCAACGTCTCCCGAGACAAATGGGGTTCACGAACAACAACTTCTTATGCACTTTACGTCCGCAGAACGGACTACGAGAAAGCCCGCGAATTAACCGGGTCAATCAAATTGGGGTAGGTCGTGCTGTTCTGGAGGTAATGCTCCAAAGCCGTATCTTGTGGTGAAATCGAAAGACCAGCCTGTCTCGCGGTTGTATTCGGGATTACGTTCACCTTGCTTAAAGATCAAGACGCGTGCTTTTGAACGCAGCCGACCAAAGTTGTGCAAACTTGGCGTAGAAGTGATCACATTCCGGAAGGTTCCGGTGTTTATGTAATAGGTTTCAACTCGCTTTTCCACCTTCATCAACTGCACCAAAGGGTTGTGCGTGTGTCCGGAAACGATACAACGCACAGACGAGTTCGCCTCCCGTAAAGTTGCTTCCTTGAGAATGATCTCAGATTGATCCCCAATATTTGAGCGGCGGGAAAGCGGCGCGATCAGACTCTTAATCATCCAGAAAGGCAGCCCTTTTCGCCACAAGCGTGTTTTTAGAATCGCTAAAAGACTGGAAGCAGATAATCCGCTCAGACTGCCAAAAGCGATCATCTGCTTTCCAATTATCGGTGATAGTGCCAGGTCGTCCATCATTCTAACGAAAACAGGTTCCATCAAGCGCCAGACTTCTTTCATCTGCAGACCCGGTGTGGAGAACAGGAAATTGATCAAAGCATTGGAGGGTCGCACGTTGTCAAAGTCTATCAAGCGCTGGAACAACACTGAGAGATCTTGGTTAAGCAGTATGTTTTGTTCACCGTAATATTCTTTGAAAAGAATGGGCAATTTTGCCGCAATTTCCGTGGTGACGATGTCACCGACACTGGGTTTGTCATAGTAACTTTTGTCGATTAGGGTCGGAATTTCGGACCACTTGCTTACATCCACCCCAAAATTAGCTGAGTCATACTCATGTCCATGGCGAATCAGGATTTTCGACTCAACATTCAGCCGATCCAGGTATTGATTCTCGAAGGGAAGGTCAGACTGCTCCATTCCCAGGAAACTGCGCGTGCGGTTGCGAATCCGCCGGCTGGAATTCAATAACCGGTCGTGGTTCCCTGGAATGTAATGGATCCGAACCGGCAACCGCAAAAGGATGCTCAGTTTACGAAACAGATCCATGGTGGCTGAAACACGCTGGTCAGCTGCGATGGCGTTCATGATTTCGTTGACGCGTCCTTCTAGCTCACTGCCTTCGACCACCTCATCGTTATGCGCGTAAGGTCGCAAGTGATCTTTGTGCCAAAGTGCCGAACGCGTTATCTCGAAGATATCTCCTGCAAGGACCAGGTCAACATTCTTGATGTTGTCGTAGCGGATAAATTCACCTATTTCATTGAAAAAGCCGCGATAGACCTCAGGTGGTAGATTGTGATTGAAATTACGCTCGCCAAGTGACAGCGATGTGCTCTCCGCGAAATGCAAGTCAGACATGACTATGATCACAATTCTTCTCCTGCCAGTATTGTATTACAACACCCTCCTGGTTTGAGGCAAAGTAGAAAGGTTTTAAGGCACCTGGATCCTGAAAGCGCCAGATTCCTGTGTGCCAACAATCAAAACGCCTGAATTCACTGGGTCAAAAGCCAGTGCTTGAACAGTGCCTTCCATCCTATGTGCAGACCAGTTTTCCCCACAGTCTTTCGAAAACCAAACTGTTGAATTCTCGCCCACAGCCCAAAGACAACCATCTGATTTTGACTCAGCAAATATGAGACTCTCCATGTTCGCATTTTCGATTTCGTCTGGTAATCTGCCAAGTCTAGAGAATGGCATAGAAACTGATCCTTGAGAAACTTGCTGCCACTCGTCGTTTTTCATCGCCCAGGATCCCAAGCCTGCCGTTTCCAGCAGCAGCGAGCCATCCTGCCAGGCAACGCCGGTTGGCTGAAGAGGATTGTCTAAATTCTGCCATATATCTTCATCGGGCAGCATGACCCGCCCTTTTAACCACTCCAACCCCGCATCCTGAGAGGCCGTGTTGGTTTTGGGCAGCTCCACAGTTTGCCAACTCTCACCATTCCAAGCGTCCATCCAACCGCGTCCGATGGCAAAGATCTGTTCTCCTGCTGTTGCAAGCGCAAAGACATCCAAACTGCTTAATCCCTCGCTCATAGACTCCCAAGTTTCACCAGAGTCTGTAACTCGGAACACGCCCTGCCCGTAGACTGCCCCTGCCAATGCTTGCGGATCTCCAGGTAGTTCAGTCAGTCCGGTGATATCAGTCAGCCGCATTTCAGCCATGATGCTTTTCCAGTTTGACCCATAGCTGCTGGAACGAAAAATGCCGTTATTCTCGCTAGCAGCATACCAGCGCTGGGGATTGCCGTCGGCTATCACAAAATCATATAGCCTCTGCCCTGCCAGACCACGTGTTACCCAGCTGGTCGCAAAGTCATCCGAACTATACAATCCATTGCCGTAGGTGCAGCTGAACACCCGTTTTTGCTGCCTGCCAAAGGGATCAAGATAGACTCTGAACACCTCCACATCCATGGGCAGCCCTGCGCTGCTCTTTACCCACGACACTCCGCCATTCCAGGTGCGGTAGACCCCATCGCCATGCCAAACACCGCCGAAAACCAAGCCGTTGTAGGCAGGGTCAATGGCGAAAGAACGTGCTGAGAGGTCACTGACTCCGGAATTAATCGCGCTGAAATTCACACCGCCATTGAAACTTTTGTAAAAGCCATGCTCGTGCGCGGTAAGGTAGAGGATGTTGGAGTTACTGGGGTCGATATCCACGTCATAAAAGTAGTCCAGGCTCGAAAAGCTATCACCGGTCAGGAGTACAGTCCAGTTCGCTCCGCCATCCAAACTCCGGGCAAGATATCCTCTCAAACTCCCATTAATCCGCGAGACAACGAACATCCGCTGGGGATTGTTCGGATCGATTTCAATGTCGTATATGATGTGATTATTGAGCACACCTCCGCTTGATGCCTGCCAGCTTTCTCCAGCATTGGTCGATTTGTAAATCCCTCCCTCGTAAGTCCCCGCATAGACGATAGCCGAGCTGGTAGGATGCGTTGCCAACGATTGGATCTTCAGGATCCCCAATCCCACGCTCTTCCGGTACCAGGTTGTACCCTGGTCAAAACTTTTATACACTCCGCTACCGTAATGCCCGGCGTAAATGTTGTCGTTTTGACCCGGATCAATCGCAATAGCAGTGAAAGTCCCACCCACCGGACCAACGGGAGTCGTATCACCTTGCGGATCAGTGGAAAAAAGTAAGTGAAATTCGCAGTGTTTGGGATGGATTGGCTAAAAACCGCGTTGGGAGTTATTGCATTAGTTATCAGGCTGATTAGCAATGTAAAAATAATCAGCCCAACCACACTGAATCGCAGAGAATGAGAGCCCTGCAAATTTTTTCGCATATTTCCTCGCAGGTAACACTGCAACTCCCGTGCCCGGATAACCTGCCTAACTTAGGCAAGAACCTTCCTGAAGGCTTCCAGGCTGATTTCCACGCCCTCGTTGGTGATGTCGTGATGCGTCACCATGCGATATTCTGCGGGACCCGAATCCATCAGCAAAACGCCCTGTTGCTTCATAGCTTCAAGAAACTCTGCAACAGTAAGATCGACGCTTTCATCAAGTTTGAAGAAAACCATGTTGGTTTGGGGTGAATTTTTAGTCAGGTGTACCTTTGGCATGCTCCGCAGACCCTCCCCCAATAAAGCTGCGTTTCGATGGTCCTCTGCAAGCCTGTCCACCATTTCATCCAGCGCAACGATCCCTGCCGCCGCGATGATGCCTGCCTGGCGCATACCGCCACCAAGCATCTTGCGCAGGCGTCGGGCTTTGCCAATAAAGGCTGAGTCACCGCATAAAACCGAACCCACTGGAGCGCACAAGCCTTTGCTCAGGCAGAAGGTGATCGAATCCGCTGTCGCAACCAACTCACTGGCAGGTAACCCCAAAGCCACCGCGGCATTGAAAATCCTCGCTCCGTCCAGGTGCAGGTTTAGCCCGTGCTCTCGGGCAAAAGCCGCCACCGATTTTGTGTAATCAAGGCTCAAAGGGATGCCGCCGCAAGCATTCTGAGTATTCTCAAGGATCACCAATCTCGAAATTGGCTCGTGGGCATCATCCGGATTTCGCAAAGCACCTTCCAGGTCCTTGAGTGCCAAAGTTCCATCCGCCTGGTTTGGGATGGTGTGGATCACCACACCTCCCACCACGGAAACACCGCCGGCTTCGTGCAAAAAGGTATGCCCCATGGTGCCCATAATCGCTTCTTCGCCGCGTGCGCAGTGCGCCAAAACCGCCAACAGGTTGCCCATTGTGCCCGAGGTCACATACAAGCCACGCTCTTTGCCAAGCATGTCGGCGGCTCTTTGTTCCAGGGCGTTGACAGTCGGGTCTTCCCCATACACATCATCCCCAACCCTGGCGTTTGCCATGGCAAAGCGCATATTCTCAGTTGGGTGCGTGGTGGTGTCAGAGCGAAAATCAAAGGTTTGCATTGTTTACTCCTTCGTGAGGGTGCTCAGAACGTCTTTCAGGTCGTCTGCCAGTGGCGCAGTGAACTCAGTCGGTTCCTCATCGCCAGGCAGTTTGATGTTGAGTTTGTAGGCGTGTAAAAAGAAACGTTGGACATCCACCGACTTTTTCCGACGCCCATAGATTTGGTCTCCCGTGACCGGGCAGCCAAGAAAAGCTAAATGCACGCGAATTTGGTGGGTTCTGCCAGTCAGCGGATGCACTTCCAGAAGAGTATGGTCAGCAAATTTTTCAAGCGTGCTGTATTCAGTGACGGCATTTTTGCCTTTGTCACCATAAACCACAGCCATGCGTTGACGGATTTTTTCATCCCTGCCTATTGCTGCCTCGACCCTACCCGTCGGTGTAGGCGGTTCGCCATCCACCAGCGCCATGTATGTTTTTTGGGTTTTTCGCGATTTAAATTGCCGAACGAGCCAGTTATAAGCCATCTCGTTGCGCGCCAGGATCAAGACCCCGGAGGTTTCCTTGTCCAGCCGATGCACAATTCCGGGTCGCTCCGCCTCACCAACGCGCGCGATTTCCGGCCAGCGATGCAGGATCGCGTTCACCAGGGTGTCCTGGGTATTGCCAGCGCCAGGATGCACGACCATTCCGGCTGGTTTGTTTACGACAATAACATTCTCGTCAACATAAATCACATCTACGGCAATTTCCTGGTGCAGCAAGCGGGTTTCTTCATGCTGTGGAAGAGAGAACAAAACGCTGCTTCCTGCTTCAAGCTTGAATGCGGGTTTTTGTTGAACCTCTCCGTCGACCAAAACCCCACCCTCAGCAATTAACTGCTGGAATTGCACCCGGGAGATATCAGGTTCAGATTGCGCAAGGAACTTATCGAGCCGGATTGTATCTTCGCCTTCGTATCGCAATTCCTTACGCATCTTCGCCTGATTTCACTTCCGGATCAGTTTTCGACCCCTTCTTTTCTTTGATGATCATATCCAATAGCATCAGTCCAACACCAATGGTTACAGCTGAGTCTGCGATGTTAAAAATCGGGAATCTACCTGCTGCAATGAAGTCGGTCACGAAACCGAGTGAGAATTGGTCAATCAAATTGCCAATCGCCCCACCCAACATCAAACTCAAAGCCACCTTCATCAGCGTGTCCTTGATCTCAGCCTTTTGATAGAAAACGATAATGAAAATGGCGATGGCGATCCTGACAATCGTCAGGATCGGTCCTGCGTTCTGGAAGGTCCCAAACGCTGCACCTCGATTTTGCCAATACAGGAACCTGAAAAAGTCCCCAATTGCCGTGATGGGTGCCCAGGATTCTCCCAGCGCAATGTTTTGCCTTACCAGGGCTTTTGTGATCTGATCTACCAAGATTACCGCAGCGGCAACCAACAATAAAAGCCCATTATGCTTCAGAATTTTCTTCACTCAGTTGCTCCTCGCACAGCCTGGAGGGCAATGTGTAATTCCTCTCCATCAAAAGCGTCGTTCGCCGGGGTCAAGCCACGCGGCAGCGCCTCATCCAGCACATCCACAGCCAGTGTCTCCGCGGCAATGTAGGCTTCATTTTGCTTCACAGCATCACTGAGCGCGGAAGTAGCCTGGTAAAAGATTCGGATCCTATCGGCAATGTCCAAACCAAGGTTTTTCCGTTGATCCTGCACTCTCCTGACAAATTCGCGCGCCAAGCCCTCATAAAATAGGTCCTGGGTGATGGTAGTGACCAATGCTGCCAGGTATGGACCTTCGGTCGCCACGGAATAGCCTTCCTTGGCTGCGGCGTGCACTTCGACCTCTTCCGGCAGGATGTCATAGTATTTGTCGTCCACTTTGATCACCAAATTCAAACCAGCCAGCAACCGTTCGGCGCTTTCCTTCGCGGGCAAGTCCAGGATGGCTTGCCGCACTCTTGGGGATAGCCCTTTGTATTTCTGGCCTAATTGTTTGGGTAGAGGATTCAGACTGTATTCAACTGCCTCTTCGCTGCCTCCCAGAGCCCTGACGTGTTTCACGTTCAATTCATCTTCGAGGATCTCGCGGAATTGCTCAACCACTTCCAGTTCGTCCGCACTTCCAACCGCAAATGCGACCTCCGAAAGAGGTTGGCGCACCTTCACGTTTGACTTATTGCGGGCGGAATGCCCAAGTGAAGCCAGATTCATCACCACTGCCATCTGACGGTTGAGGGTCTCGTCGACCATGCCCAGGTCAGCCTTGGGCCATTCAGCCAGGTGGACTGAGATCGGCGCATTGTCATCAAAGGACCTTGCCAGGTTCTGATAGAGCGTTTCGGCCATGAATGGCATAGAAGGTGCCAACAATTTGGAGACGGTCACCAAGGCTCGGTAGAGCGTCTCGTAGGCAGCAGCTTTGTCCGAGTCTGACTCAGATTTCCAGAAGCGCCTTCGCGAACGGCGCAGGTACCAGTTGGATAGATTGTCCACAAACGCCTCAATCGGGCGGGTAGCCCCAATGACGTCATAGGTTTCGTATGCCAGGGTCACATCGCGCACCAAAGCTTCCAATGAGGAGAGCAGCCAGCGATCCAGATCTGAAAACTGGGGGATGACAGCAGAGTCAGGGGTCCAGTTATCCAGGTTGGCATAGGTCACAAAGAAAGAGTAGGTATTCCAGAGCGTCAGCATAAAGCTGCGCACCACCTCGCCTACCAGTTCAGTACTGAAACGGCGCTCGTTGCCTGGAGGGCTGGAGGTATAGAGATACCAGCGCATCGCGTCAGCCCCGTAGGCATTAATTACCTCCCAGGGGTCCAACACGTTGCCCTTGTGCTTGGACATTTTCTGTCCCTCACCATCCTGGATCAATCCAAGGCAGATGACATTCTCGTAACTAAGGTTGTCGAACACCAAGGTGCTGATCGCCAGCAATGAATAGAACCAGCCGCGGGTCTGATCGACCGCCTCACAGATGAAATCAGCGGGGAACTGTTGCTTAAATTGCTCAAGGTTCTCAAAAGGATAATGCCACTGGGCTACAGGCATTGCGCCTGAATCAAACCAGACGTCGATCAACTCTTTTACACGGCTCATTTTGCCAGTATGGCACTGGGGGCAGTTGAAGTGCACCTGGTCCACGTACGGACGGTGCAGTTCGAGCTCGCTTTGATCCTCCCCAGTCAGCTTGGATAACTCAGCAACCGATCCAACGCAGTGCTGATGACCGCAGTCCTCACACACCCAAACCGGCAGCGGCGTACCCCAGTAGCGGTCACGCCCCAGAGCCCAGTCCACGTTGTTTTCCAACCAGTTGCCAAAACGACCTTCCTTGATATGCTCAGGTACCCAGTTGATCTGTTGGTTGAGTTCGACCATGCGGTCCTTGACCTTGCTGGTACGGATAAACCAGGTGGAGCGTGCCATGTACAAAAGCGGGGTATCACAGCGCCAGCAGAAGGGATAGGTATGCGTGATTGTTCCGCGATTGAAGAGCAGACCTCTTTGCTTGAGGTCTTCCATGATCAACGGATCGGCATCCTTCACGAACATACCCGCCCAGGGTGAGACCGCAGGTTTGAACTTGCCTTCATCGTCGATCGTCAGCAAAACCGGCAGGTCATACACTTTGGAAACTTGCATATCATCCATGCCGAATGCCGGCGCAATGTGCACCAGCCCGGTTCCGTCACTCGTGGTGACGTAATCAGCATTAACCACGTAATGGGCTGGCTTCTCGGGAGGCAGGAAAGAGTAGAGCGGAGCGTACTTCTTGCCTTCCAGCGCTTTGCCCTTCATGCTTTTCAGCACCTCCACCTTTTGATCACCAAAAACCAGTGGGATCAATTCCTTTGCGAGGATCAGGCGTTCATCTGCCCCGCCTTCAACCCTGACAACGACATATTCCACGTCCGGATGCGCAGCGACGGCGACGTTGCCCGGAAGAGTCCACGGCGTGGTCGTCCAAACCATCAGATAAGTGTTCGGTTCATCCACCAGAGGAAGACGGACTGTGATGCTTGGGTCAACCGCGTCGGCATAGCCTTGCGCGACTTCGTGATTGGAGAGCGGTGTGCCGCAGCGCGGGCAGTATGGGACCACCTTGTAACCCTGGTAGAGCAGCCCCTTTTCCCAGATCTGGCTAAGCAACCACCACACCGATTCGATATACGGGTTGGTGTAGGTCACGTATGATCGGCTCAGGTCCACCCAATAGGCAATTCGCTCGGTCAACTTTTCCCACTCTTGAATGCGTGAGAAAGCAGATTCGCGGCACAGGGCATTGAATTTCTCGATCCCATACGCGTCAATCTGGCTCTTTTCGGTAAAACCAAGCTTCTTTTCGACCTCGATTTCAACCGGAAGACCGTGCGTATCCCAGCCACCGCGCCGGTCGACGAAGTATCCTTGCATCGTGCGGAATCTCGGGAACATGTCTTTGAAAGCCCGCGCCAGAACGTGGTGCACACCGGGTTTACCATTGGCAGTCGGCGGACCCTCAAACATCACAAAGGGCTTACGGTCGCTGCGTTCGTCGGAGGATTTTTTGAAGATCTCATTCGCCCGCCAAAACCGCAGTCGTGCTTCTTCCTCCTGCTGGATACTCAATCGCGATGAAACTGGTTTGAACATAATTGCTCCTCATGCGGCTGGCATTGCCAGCCTGTTAATAAAAAAAGCCCGCCCCACAACAGGGACGAGCCGAAACTCGCGGTACCACCCCGCTTCTCAGCATTGCTGAGCGCTTGTTAGGCCCTTTATAACGGAAGGGGTTATCCGGCTCGCTTACTATCGTCAGACGGATTCAGCTTGCGGCTCTGGAAGGATTTTCCAACAGGAGGTTCTGCCCGGCTTTCACCATCCCGGTTCGCTATCAGCCTGCCTGCAGTACTCGTTTCCGTCACTGCCGATCAAACAATGATTATCCCATAGCCGTAAAGGCTTGTCAATTGTTTCGCGCTGGTCATTGTGGGAAGGTCAACACATTGTACCAATAGCATTCCTCGTCTGAATTAGCGTTTTGTTTCTCATTTCTGTGAAGGAATTGTTCGAATTTATTTTTCCTGCAGGGAAAATGATACAATATTGGCATATTTCAACAGCTTGAATTTGGTTGTTAGGAATAGGGAAAAATCAAGGCGAAATATATCTGACTTACTCTTTCTCTTTACTTGCTGAGATTAGTAATCAATGATTTCTTATAGATTGGAAATCACATAAGAATTTGTTCTTGTTTCTTGATAGGAGGGATAACCAAAAGCATAATTATTAAAAACATCAAACCCAACAAATTGTGGCCAACTATTTTCATTCAAATTGGAGGAAATTATGAAAAGTAACACAACAAGAGCTTTACTGATAATTGTCTTGATTTTTTCTATCCTGGGAGTTGGAGCAGCACAAATTCAAAGCATTGCGACAGCTACAGACATAAATGTAACCTTGGGTGAACCAGGCTTAAGTTTTAAATACGAATCGACTATAGGAACTTATGGGGAACCATATCCCTTTTCAGGTGAATATATTAACCAACCAGAAGGTTTGTTTGTCGATTCGGACGGCGCGTTATATGTCGCAGAGCGAGTGGGATCACAAGTGATCAAGTATGGATCGGATGAAAGTTATGAAATGTCGTTTGGCACCTACGGGAATCCCTGGCAGCACGACGATTACTTATACCAGCCCTCAAGTATCAGGGTGGATGAGAATGGTCATGTTTTTGTTGTGTCCCTAAACTCGATCAAGGAGTATGGATTGGCTGGCAATTACATCCGGTCTTTTCCTGAGGATGATCCATGGCAGAACGGAGGTGATAACGGACACTTTGATTATCCCTATGACCTGGTCTTTAGTAACGATGAAACCAGGCTTTATGTCTCTGATGTAAATAACCAGAGAGTCCAAGTTTTTTCATTTGATTCTGCTGGGAAGTTAGTCTATGAGGAAACAATCAACGCAGCGACCGCGCTTATGCCGGAAGGGGGATTTGATGAAATTCGCGGATTGGATTTTGATTCATCCGGTCGCTTATATGTAACCGACTATATTGATGCAAGAATTCATAGATGTGAATTTAATTCATTGACCGCCCAGTGGGAATGTGAAAATTACCTCGGCTTTGCGAGCGAACCAGGAGATGATCTGGAGCATCTCAATTATCCTTATGATATTTACGTAGACTCAAGTGATAACGTTTTCATCGCTGATAGCAATAACTTTCGGATATTAAAATGCACAGTTACAGCCACCTGCGAAGTTTTTGCCGGTGGTGAATGGGGTGAGGGTAATGATCAACTCACTTTCATGACCGGTATAACAGGAGATGCTTCCGGTAATATTTACGTGAGTGATAAGGACAATTTCCGTGTGCAGGTCTTCGATAGCGTAGGTAATTATTTGAAAACATATGGCACCACAGGAGTTCCTTATGTAACTGATAATGATCACATTAACACTGCTCAAGGTGTCGCCGTCGATTCGGATGGAAGCATCCTGATCACAGAGCGTGAAGGCTATCGTTTGATCAAACTGGATGCCCAGGGAAACCATCTTTGGACAGTAGGTGAAGCAGGTGTTTGGGGAGACGATAATGAACATTTTGGTGCTTATTGGGGAGGTATGGATGGAAGTCCGGCAATTGACAATAACCACAAAGTATATGTAGCTGATTCACCGAACAACAAAATCAAGATCTATAACAGTGATGGAACCTATTTCAACTCATTTGGTTCCTATGGCCAGGAAAACGACCAGTTTCATTACCCAACTTTCGTCGCAATCAGTCCGGTAAATGGGGACATCTATGTGTCTGATACGTATAACCACCGCGTGCAATTGTTTA
>CAYPBU010000049.1:0-16063 GCA_964409045.1 uncultured Anaerolineaceae bacterium
CTGGGCGGGCATGCAGACCTGTCAGGTTCTTTAATACGGTTTGTTTGGAATACATTGTTGTTCTCCTTTTTTATGATTGTCCGGCGATCGCCGTTTCAATTTGATTGCGTAGAAATTTGGAGGAAGTGACCAGACTGGATTCGATCTCACTCTTCCCATCATACCAGAATTCCCCGGTAAACATGCGCACTCCCAACCCCCAAAGTAACTGAATGCAGTCCTGATATTGGGTATGCCCGGTGCCAAAGACCATGTTTCGGTACACGCCTGGAACGGTTTCTTTCAGATGTGCGGCGTAGGTGTGTCCCCGTCCGAGTTCGATGTCAGCCAGCAGGTCTGAGCCATATAGCACAGCTGCATTTTTTAAATTACCAATGTCCGGATATACCCCCAGGTAGGGCGAACCCACCAGGTTCACGTAAGCCATCGCCTTGCCTACCGTGTCCATGAAGGGTGTTTCCATGGTCTCAAAGCCGAGTAGAACGCCAGCTTTGGCAGCCATTTCAGTGGAAATCGCCAGATTCTCACCGAACCAGGCACGGGTATCGGCATCGCCAGTCTCATAATAAACGTCATAACCTGCCAGCTGGATGATCGCGATGCCCAGTTCCGCCGCAAGGTTCACCGCCTTGCGCATAATCTCGAGCGATCTTTCGCGGATTGCCGGGTCATGAGAGCCCAACGGAAACTTGCGATGCCCGCTCAAACACATGGTGCGGATCAAGACGCCACTGTCATCCACATGGCGTTTAAGTTCATGCACCTGGGAGCTCTGCCAATCGAGCCGCGAAAGGCGCATGTCGGACTCATCCACGCTCAATTCAAGCCTGTCAAAGCCGGTGCGTGCAGTGAGATCCAGCATTTCCCGAAAGCTCATGCCATCCGGCATTGCCTTTTCATACAACCCCAGCGAATATGGCAGCATCGCTCTACTTCCCCTGGCCGTAGTAAGCGTTTGCGCCGTGTTTGCGCAGATAGTGTTTGTCGAGCAATTCCTGCTGCATTACAGGCAAATCTCCGTTGCTTAACGAGAGGTTGTGCCACGCCATGAATGCAACTTCTTCCAAAACCACCGCGTTATGGACTGCTTCCATCGCATCCTTGCCCCAGGCGAAGGGACCGTGGCTGTAGACCACGACAGCTGGTACAGCCAGCGGATCGAGATCAGCAAAGCGCTCTATAATCACCTTGCCGGTCTCTTTTTCATATTCTCCGGCAATCTCTTCGGGGGTCATTTTGCGGGTGCAGGGAATCTCGCCATAAAAATAATCAGCGTGGGTCGTGCCAAATGCAGGCACGCCGCGTCCTTGCTGAGCAAAGGTCGTCGCCCAGCGTGAGTGGGTGTGGACGATCCCACCCAGCCCTTCAAATGCTTTGTAGAGTTCCAGGTGAGTGGGGGTATCAGAAGAGGGTTTCAACCTACCTTCAACCACCTTACCATCCAGACCCACTACCACCAAATCTTCAGCCGTCATCACGTCATACTCAACCCCAGAAGGTTTGATGACCACCAATCCAGCCTCACGGTCAATCCCCGAGACGTTACCCCAGGTAAAGGTTATCAAACCATGCTTTGGCAGAGCAAGATTTGCCTTTAGAACTTCAGCTTTCAACAGCTCAAGCATATTCTCTCCTTATAAACGCCGTTTTTATCGAATAAGCCCTGCATTGAGCAAGCTCTTGTGTTCCCCGGCGTGTTTTTCTACAACAACAAAGCTTCAATCGCCCTGGCGACACCAGCACGATCGTTTGTATCCGTTACATATAAAGCCCTGTTTCTTAGTTCTTCGTGTGCGTTAGCCATCGCCACCGTCAGACCTGCCTCATCGAACATGGCTAGGTCGTTGATGTAATCCCCAAAGACGCAAACCTGATCCTTTTCCAAGCCCAGCAGCTGGCGCACTTCCGCCACGGCTGTGCCCTTGTTTGTGCCAGCCGCCATAATGTCGAGCAAACCCTCATCCGAACTGGTGTAGCTGATTTCGGGAAGGCTGTCCAAGAATGCAGTGACCGCGACAAGCTCTTCCTCGGGGATCTGGTAAAGCAGCATCTTCAAAATGTCGTGGTCAATGTCGGTATAACTGCGTCCATCAAAAGTTTCCAGACGCATGGTTTGCAGACCACCCAATTCAGCGATTTCATTATAGCGTTCAAAACGCTTTATGCGCTGGCTGTTGCTGGAAAAATAGCAAACCTGACCTGTCAGTGCGGAGTAGTCGTAGTCCCTCTCCCTGGCAAAATCAAGGATTCGTATTGCGACATTGTGCGGAATGGTGTGTTTGGAAAGCAGTTTTCCACTTTGTCCATCCACAATGGCAGCTCCGTTGGTCGTAATCACAGGACCCTGGATATCCAGAGCCCTTGCGTAAACTTCCAACATCGTAAAAATCCGTCCGGAGCAAATCGTGACAAAAATGCCTTTGGCTTCTGCCGCGCGGATTGCTGCCAGGTTTTCGGCGGAGAGGGTTGCATCGGAATTCAATAGAGTTTGGTCCAGATCGCTCACGACCATCTTGATTTTTTGACCAAGCGCTCTCAGTTCCAGATGTTCCAAGGCATCCCCTGATTTCTCTTATCCAAAAAAAAATTACTTCTTCTGGTACTTCTTGTCCAGACCGAGCTCAAGGATGTTTTTCCTGACCTCATCTGCTGACATGACATTCCTGAGACCGATTACAGGAATACCCTTCTTTGCGGCATCCTCGAACATGTTGATAAATGGCATCGGGCAGAACACAATATCGTATCCGGCCGCGGCGCTTTTACCTTCGGAAATGGAGCAGTGATGAATACGAGTGATGTCCATGTTGAGTTCTTTGGTTACTTTCTCAACTGCCATCTTCAGAAGGAGGCTCGAGCCTGCTCCGTTTGCGCATGAAACTATAATTGTTGCCATTATTTTCCCTTTCTTGTCTTGCTTGCACTTCCGTCAGGGATCTTTCGATCCCTGACAGTTTTTGTACTAATTATATAAGTCTTTTACAAAATCTTACTTCTCAGCTTTGAGAGCCTTGTAAGCTTCATAGTCCTCGGTCACGAGGAAGTAGCCCTTCTTATTCATGAGGTATTGGATCTGGGGAACAGCGAACAGGAAGATCGCAACCAGTGCCACACCAACATAGCTCAGGTATTTCATCAGGACGGTGAAGACCGGCCATACAACTGCCCAGTCCCACATACCGAGGTAACCACCGAAGGCAGCCAAACCAACCCAACCAGCGATCAGGGCTGAGCCAAACACCTGCATCAGACCAGCAACAAATGGCCAGAGCATGGCAGCCCGCAGACCGCCCTTGTTGTTAGCAAAGACAGCGATGGTCGCGTTGTCAAAGAACACCGGGACAAAGCCAGCGATAACCAGCGTTGGGCTCTTTAGCAGGATCAGAATCGCGATAGCGAGGAACTGACCCAGGGCGCCGAAAAGGAAACCGATTGTGACGGCATTGGGGGAACCAAAACCGTAAGCAACCGCGCAATCTACACCTGGCACTGCACCCTTGAGCAGTCGCTGCGAAATACCCTGGAAAGACTGGGTCAACTCGCCAACGAAGGTGCGAACACCCAGCTGCAGGATCGCCAGGTAAACAGCGAAGTTCAAACAGGTGGTCAGGATGTAGAAGAGGAACGACTTTCCTTCAGCCAGGAATTTGGCTTCGATTAGGTAAGGTTTGCCAAGGAGCAGCAGAATGGCGCCGAAGAAGATGGTCATCAAAATGGAAGTAGCGACCATGTTCTCATTGAAAATGGAGAGGAAACCAGGAAGTTGCATATCTTCCAGACGCTTGCTCTGGTGCTTGGTATTCTTGTTCATTTTCTCAGAAAGCCATGAGAAAAGCTTAAGACCAAACATTTGCTGGTGGGCAATGCTGAAGCCTGCGCCATCGGTCAGATCCTGAGTGATCTCGACAGTCAGGTTGGTGCCGGCAGCCCAGTACAGACCAAGCAGCAGCGCCATGATCAGCAGAACGGGGGTGTCTCCGAGTGCGGGGAAGGCGAACAAAATCAGCCAGAAGGCAGTTGAAGCCTGCTGAACCTGGACATGACCGGTGGTGAAAATCGCGCGGAACTTGGTCCACTTCTTCAACGCCACCAACACGATATTGAAAATGAAGGCAATGAGAACGAGAATCATGACCTGACCAAAAGTCCGACCAAAGACCTGCTCCACGCCAGCGGTCACAGCATTCTGACCAAAATACGGGTCAATAACCATGGCGTCCAGTTGGAAGCGGTCTTTCAGACCAACCAACACCGGGCGGAAGTTGTTGACCAGACCGCCGGAACCGACGATCAGGATCAGGTACCCGACGATTGCTTTAATCGTGCCAGCCAATACGTCATACCAGGGTTTCTTCAGCAAGATATAACCAAGCAGAACGATTAAACCAATAAAGTAAGCGGGTTGGGTAATGATGTTACTGACGATAAATGTCCAAATTGTGTTTAAGATTTCCATTCGTGACTCCTTTTTTTTCTGATAATGAATTTTGGACTTCTGCGCGGTCGAGCTTCTAAGATCGTCAGCTCACTGCCCAACCGCGCAAAAGCGGTCAACTAAGGCTTTGCCTACAAAATCGAGCGGAAGGGAGTGTTCGGCTCGTTGTCGAAGCAGTCCGTAAATCCGCGTGGGTGATGGTATTCCCTTTTTCCCAGGTCGTTGGGGTAGACATACTTGCCGCCCACTTCCCAGATGAAGGGTTCAAAGGTATATTGCAGACGGTACTTGCGCATATCGTAAAGCGCCAGGATTTCTTTCGTGTCTGCCATGAAGTTTGTCCAGACGTCGTAGTGAATGGGGATCACAACTTTGCAGCGCAGGGCTTCAGCCATACGCAGAATGTCGATGGAGGTCATCTTGTCCGCGAGCCCGATGGGATTCTCACCGTATGAGCCAAATGCGACATCGATGTCATAATCCTTGCCGTGCTTGGCGAAGTAGATGGAATAGTGTGAGTCGCCGCTGTGGTAGATATTGCCGCCGGGAGTCTTGATGATGTAATTGACGGCTTTTTCATCCATGTCAGTCGGGCAGATACCGCGAATGTCCTGGTAGCCATCTGTGGTCACCAGGCAGGTGCGGTCAAAGGAATCGACAGCAATGATCTCAAGGTCTTTGATCTTGATCGAATCGCCAGGGTGCACAACGATGCAGCGTTCCGCCGGCACACCCCATTTGAGCCACATATCCACAGATTTTTGCGGACCAATGAAAGGAATTGGCTCTTCCACGTTCCTTAGAACTGCAGCAGCGTAGTTTACATCGATATGGTCGTTGTGGTAATGGGTGGAGAGAACGGCATCCACTTTTTTGACCGCAAATGGATCCATCACGAACGGGCTGGCGCGCAGATTGGGCTGCAGCAGACGACCGCCGCACATATTTGCCATCTGGTGTCCGGCGACCATGTTCTTCGACTTCTTGGTGCGTTTTCCGTTGCCCAGCCAGAAGTCAATGCTGATGTTGGCATCCCCTGGGGTCTTCACCCACAAACCGGTGCATCCCAACCACCACATCGCCACTGTGCCTGGAGCAACTACTTCTTCCTCAATTTCTTCATTTAGCCAGGTGCCCCACTCGGGGAAAGTGCTCAAAACCCAGGATTCGCGTGTGACCTCATCAATTTTGCTCATAAATTTCTCCTTTTAGTGTAGTTTCCCCTTCCGGGGTGCAAATTTGTTCATCGGAAAGCACCTGTCGGGTTTCCACTTTTTTCCCGGGTTGATCTCAACCCTTTCGAACCATCATTTCTGTCCGCCTTCTTCTTGTTTTTCTAGGCGGATGATCTCCCGCACACAGGCAAGATCAGTAATCAGTACATTGATCACGCCAGTTCTCAACGCGCCGAGAATTGCCGCTCCCTTTTGCGCACCGCCTGAGATCGTGATCACCTTTTTTGAGTGGCGTAATTCCTCCAGCGTCAGGCCGACGACACGCTGGTTAAATTCGGGATAACAGGGCTTGCCGTGAATATCAAAAGCCTGCGCGCAGATAAAGCCAACCGCGCCATGCTCTCTTAATGGTTGGAACTCCCGGTCTGTGTCGATCCCTGACCAAAGATAGCTGATGGTATCCTTATTCACGCCACCAACTCCAGTCAGGACAATATCTGATTTTCGAGCTTTCTCGAGAGCAAAAGCAATGGCGGGCTGCTGTTTTATCAGCCGGCAAGCTTCGGGATTGTCCATCAAAAGCGGCGCGTTCAACGAAATACCCGTAGCGCCAAATTTTTCGACCATGGTGCCCAATAGCCTTGGGATGTTGATGACGGGATTCTGCACCAGGATTCCACCAATTACCTGGACCACCTCAAGGTTGAGGTAGGGAGCAGGCTTCAATGCGGCGATGGTCTGTTCGATGGATTTGCCCCATGAAATGCCCACCGTCTGGCGAGGTTTTAATTGCTTGTGAATGTATGCCGCGGCAGTCTGACCCATTAGCATTCGCATCTGGACTTCATCGTGACCATTTGAATTGAGGATGAAAATATCCTGGAGCTGAAATTTGCGCTTGAACATTTGTTCAAACTCGAAGCATCTTTCGCCAAAATGTCGGATATTGAATGAGATTACGCCCTGTTCACGAGCCATCGTCAATAAGCGTGAGACTCTGGAACGCGAAATGAAGAATTTCTCTGCGATTTCTGCCTGGGTCATCTCCTGCTCGTAGTAGAGCGAACAGACTTCCGCCAACAACTCCAGTTGTTGGGCTTTTCTGAGTTCAAGAACTTCTTCCGGTGAGAGCAAAGTTCCGCCTTTCAAAAAATGTCTGCAGAATTACAAACAGATATACTATAGCAATTATGTGCATTTTGTACAATATTTATGGAGTTTTTTGCACATATGTGCAGAATTTTTAGTTTTTCCCGGCAGTTATAACAAAAATAAAAATCCTTAACCAAGAATGGCTAAGGATTTATTTCGTTGCTTCATTTTTCCCCTATGCATTTACAGCATTACAACTACAGATCTTTTTGTTTCCGAATCTGCCTTTCTTGTTTCCGTGTCCGAATTTGTTTCACTCGCGGGCTATCCGGCTTAACCAACAGCCACAGGTGGCGCATTGCCACAGCAGGTGCCTGCGTGAGCATCCTGGGACCAGCATAGCGCATAACCTCACGCACCTGCTGGCGATAGCGCGGCTGATAGCAGTGCACCGGGCATTTCGCGCAGACTGGCTTTTCAGGCATAAACTGGCACGCCTCCAGCCGTTGGTGCGCGTACGCTTCCAGTTCCTGGCATTCCAGGCAAGGGTTGTCTTTTTGACCGTGCTTATCCCGGCAATACAAACCAACCATCAATGAGATGGTCTTTCTTTCAGCATTAAGAACGTTTTCTCTTTCCATGAAGGGGCTATTTTAGCGTAACTTACTAAATCTTGCTCGCTGTTTCACGAAATGAGTTTGATTCGTTCTCGCGCAGGTAATTCCTATGGAATTAATTCGACCTCGAGCGATATTTCCACACCGCCCAGTGCCCTCGAAACCGGGCAGCCCAGCTTGGTTGCTTCGGCGATTTCCAAAAACTTCTCCTGTGAAATACCGGGCACCTTTGCCTTGCTCACCAGGTGACTGCGCGTGATGGTAGCCTTGCCATCAACGTTTCGCAGTGCCAAATGCGCGGTGGTTTCAATCTTCTCCGGTGGAAAACCAGCCTCAGTCAATCCAGCGCTGAGTGCCATGGAGTAACAACCAGCGTGTGCCGCTCCAATCAGCTCTTCCGGATTCGTCCCTTTTCCTTCCTCAAAACGGGAGGCGAAGGTGAAGGGTCCGTCGTAACCTGCAAAATGCATATTACCTTTTCCAGCCTTGAGGGTTCCTTCCCAAGTTGCGTTTGCTTTTCTATCTGCCATTGTCTGCTCCTTTAAATATCATTGTTGACTTTCATGATAGCGAAAGCCTGCCCGCTGCGCAATGAGCTGTAGAGAGAAAACAAAAAACCCCCTCTACTTGCAGAGGGGGTTTTGGTTGAATTGTGGTTAGGAGATCCAGCCGCGAAGGCGCATTGCCTTGACGACTTTATCAATGCTGACCATGTATGCAGCGTCGCGCGTGTAGACCTTTTTATTGAGCGACATATCCAATACGGATTTGAAGGCGTCGGTCATCTTTTGGTTCAGACGTTCCAAGACTTCGTCGCGGGACCAGTAGAAGTTTTGGTCGTTTTGCACACCTTCGAAATACGAAACTGTCACACCGCCAGCATTGCAGAGGAAGTCAGGGATGACAAAGACGCCATTTGCTTCCAATACTGCATCCGCTTCGGGGGTGGTGGGACCATTGGCAGCTTCAGCCAGGATTTTGACCTGCTTGCTGATCTTGTGAACTGTATCGCCAGTGATCTGACCTTCGAGCGCTGCGGGAATGAGCACATCGACATCCTTGGAAATCCATGCGTCGCCATCTTCGATGAGGTAGCCGGCTTCCTGAGCCTTGGCTTTATTGATGGTGCCGTATTGGTCGGTGATGCTCTTGAGGAAATCGGGATCCACACCCTCTTCCTTGCTGAAGGTATAGGATTTTTTATCTTCGCGATCCCAGCAGGAAACGCACACCACTTTGCCGCCCAGGAACTTGCGGAAGCCAATGGACGCGTACTGGGCAACATTGCCGAAGCCCTGGATGGATGCGGTAGTGGTGGACGGGTCCAAGCCGAGGTGTTTCATGGCTTCGCGCACGGTGAAGATGACGCCGAAACCAGTGGCTTCGGTGCGACCCTCAGAACCGCCGCCGCCAAGGGGTTTGCCGGTAATGGTACCGGGAGTGTAGTTGCCAACAAGTGTGGAGTACTCGTCCATCATCCAGCCCATCATCTGGGGAGTGGTGCCAACGTCCGGTGCCGGCACGTCCTGGCGGGGACCGATATTCTTCCACATAATGCGCACAAAGCCGCGCACCAGGCGTTCTTTTTCGCCAACAGAGAGTGTGGAGGGGTCCACCACAACGCCGCCCTTACCGCCACCCAGGGGGATGTCGGCAACAGCGCATTTCCAGGTCATCCACATTGCCAGAGCGCGCACAGTGTCAGCAGTTTCATTGGCTGCAAAGCGCAAGCCGCCCTTATTGGGACCGCGGGCATCGTTGTGCTGGACGCGGAAACCCTGGAAGACTCTGATGGTACCGTCGTCCATGCGCACGGGGATGCGGAAGTGGAACTCCCGGGCTGGATATCTCAGAAAATCCCGGATCTCCTGGCTGAGCTCCAGTTGGTCGGCAACTTTATCAAATTGAGCCTGAGCCATTTCAAAAGCGTTTGTACTTCCTGACATAAAATTCTCCTTTTTTATCCTGTTTGGAAATTGGAACAAAAATGACGCGCAAGGCAAAGACCTTGTTCGTCAAAGGGTGGATGAGGTTGTTGATCACGTCTGTGTGACATCAAATTCCTCGTTATTTTGATAGCTTAACCTTATCCCAAATCGCCCTTTTGGTCAAGCGACTGATGCCTGCGGTTCGATCTCACCCGGCAATCCAGGTGTCTGAAGCGGTAAACAAAATAGCCCGGGGTTCGCCCGGGCTATTCTTCATATAAAGATCTACTTCAGGTCCAAAATGTAGGTGTTAACCCCATTTACCTCTGAGACTTTTTGGAAGCCAAGCTCTTCGTACATGTTCGGCACTCCAAGGTACTGCCTCTGGGGATGGGCGCTCCAGATAAACGGTTTTCCAATGATCTTGTCAAATCCCTGGCGGCGGCTTTCTTCAACAGCCTCTGCCAGCATCCGGGTTGCTAATCCCTTACCGCGATAATCCGGGTGGATCACAAAACAAACAACAATTGCGTTGCGACCTGTGAGACTGTGCAACTCTTCATCATTTTTTAGTTGCGCATAATTGTTCACGTCATTGACGTTGACCCAACCCACCATCTGTTCGCCATCCAAAGCGACCAAACCGCGCATCAAGCCAGATTGGATATTCTGCTCTGCCAGGGCTTTGTTCTCCTCCGCGCTGCGCTGGCGCCAGTCCTCACCGCTGCACTCAACATGATAGTACTGGCAATAACAGAAGTGCCAGTGTTCAGCATGGCTGTAATCCATCTCACTCAAATAGGAAGTGAACTGGTTCGCCATCTCCGGGGTAAGAGGTTTGATTTGCAAGCCATCTATCGCCATGATCCTTCTATGCTCCCTGTCTTTTATAGGTGACTGAATCTTACCAGTTAAAAGACCCTATTCCCAAGAATATGTTGTGCAAACTCACCCAATCCGTTTTACAAAACGATCAATCCGCAGAAGGGCTTCTTCAAGTTTCTCGTAGGCGGTTGCGTAGGACACCCGCGCGAAACCCAAACCCGCATCACCAAAGGCATTTCCCGGTACCATAGCAACATGCTCCTCTTTCAGGAGACGGCTACAAAATTCATCATCGCTCAACCCAGTTGACCGCAGATCCGGAAAGGCGTAAAAAGCACCTTTTGGCTCGAAGGTCTTAAGACCTATAGAGTTCAGGCCACTGACCACCAGCTTACGGCGGCGATCGTATTCGCGCAACATCTCCTGCACGTATGGCTCACCAATCATCAACGCGGATAGCGCTGCATACTGGGAGACCGTCGGCGCGGACATAACGGAATACTGGTGAACTCGGACCATACCTGAAATAATTTCTTTTGGTCCGGCGGCAAAACCAATGCGCCAGCCAGTCATTGCATAAGCCTTCGAGAAGCCGCCCATCAGCACTGTGCGATCCTGCATGCCAGGCAGGCTGGGGAAACAGACGTGTTCGGTGCCATAGACCAGGCGATCGTAGATCTCATCAGATATCACAATCAAGTCGTGCTTCTCAACCAGGGCTGCCAGTTTCACAAGAAACTCACGTGGATAGACAGCACCAGTTGGGTTGCTGGGACTGCCAATAAAAATCGCGCGCGTTCTTGGAGTGATGGCAGCTTCAATATCCTCAATACGGGGAACAAAGTGATCTTCCGCGAAGCTTGCCACTTCCACCGGCACTCCACCCGCCAGCACAACTTCCGCCTGGTAGGAGACAAAACAGGGAGTGGGTATGATGACTTCATCATCCGGATCCAAAATAGCCGCAAAAACCAGGTAGAGTGCTTCGGATACCCCGACAGTCACCACTATTTCCGACTGGGCAAAATACTCCACATCATAAAGGCGCTTGAGATGGTCGCTGACCGCCTGGCGCAACACCAACAGCCCGTGGTTGGAGGTGTAGTGAGTTTCACCCCGCCTCAGAGCTTCAATGCCCGCCTGGATGACGGGTTCAGGCGTATCAAAGTCCGGTTCGCCGATTCCCAATGAGATCACATCCTTCATCGTCGCCGCAATTTCAAAAAACATGCGGATACCGGAAGGTTTTAATGTTGCCACCTTTTCAGATAATCTGACTGTCATGCACGCTCCTTTAAGCAACCTATTATTTTTTTACCAATTTGCCCAGGAGTTATCTCCCAGGTTAAATTTTCCGGTCAAACCATTCACAACCACATCGTGACCGAGAAGTGATCCTTCGATATTGGCGTTGGTGATATGGGCTCCAGGACTAAGGATGGAGTCGCGGATGGAGCTATGCTGCACCAGGCTGCCAGCCCCCACGGAGACGTATGGACCGATGATGGAAGTGCTGACACGCGCGTCGGGATGAATGAAGACCGGTGGGATGATGACGGTGTCTTCCAGTTGACCTGGGGCGGGCTCGCGGTCACAGCCATTTTCGAGCAAGTGGCGGTTTGTGTCCAGCAGGGCTTCAGATGTGCCAGCATCCAGCCAGGTTCGCACCTGCTCGATTCGCATTGGGATTTTCTTTTCAAGCATCAGGTTGATCGCGTCCACCAGGAAGAATTCGCCCTTCAGGGAAATCTTCTTTTGGACTTGTTCTTCAATTGCCCTGACCAATTGGCTGCCATCGGGGAAGTAATAACAACCCACAACCGCCAGGTTGTTGTTCATGTCATTGGGTTTCTCAATCAGGCGCAAAACCTGCCCATTGGCATCAACTTCCGCCACGCCAAAACGGCGTGGATCTGGGACAGCTTTGACCCAGGCGAGTGCCTGTGGCTGGGGTTCTGCCAGGAAGGCGAAGTCATTATCGACCAGGGTGTCCGAAAAAAGGATTAGCGCTTCGCCCGATAAATGTTCGCGCGCGTGCCAAAGGGCATCCGATTGACCCTTTTTCTCAGGTTGTTCCACGTAATGCACCTTGACATGGGGATAGGCCTTTTGCATGTGGGCCTGGATCAGAGCCCGCTGACCGGGGGACATAATGAAAACGTACTCAACATCATCTCTTTCTGCGATTGATTTAAACATCGCGAGCAGGTGGTCGAGCACAGTTGCTCCTGCCAGTGAGACCAGGGGCTTTGGTCGGCTCCAGGTGAGGGGGCGTAGCCTGCTGCCCAAACCTGCCATTGGGATGATAATGTTGAGTTTATCGGACATAACTGTCCTCCTGAGTTTTTTCCACATTCGTTGTGGTGGGCTTCATTATATCCTCATCGAGTGAAAGTCGTCAATTAATGCTCCTTTGGACGTCACTTCTCCTCCCAGGTCGTGGGAATGGAAAAGTCTTCGCCTGTTCAGGAAATGGGAATGGGTTCCAAGGAGGGTGGCTCGTCTTGTACTTCGACGCCACTATGGTGTGTAAATTGCCAAGTCTGAGATGGAAAAAGTTGCCGCGTTGCTGCCCGCGCCTTGCGTGATAACACCGAATGCACCGCTCAAATCGCGGCGCGTCTCCAGGCTGAACTGCTCGACGCCATTGGCAAACACCCTAAGCTGCCCGTCTTCCGCCCAGACCGCGATCCGGTTGCTGGCTGGTGCCCCCGGCTGAAGCTTGCGCGCCGTTTGCCAGTTTAACAATCGCCCGGTGCTGGCGCTCAGCAGACGGTCAGCCATGACCTCTCCCTGGCAATTGAACCAGATCCGAAAAGTTCCCGAAGTGCTGTTACGCCATAGTATCAGTCCATATTGATCTGCATCACTGCACAACAATGCCTCAAAGGTGAGCTCCAGGTAAAAATTACCGGGAAGGATATGGTCACTGATGCTGACAACCGGTGTCTTGCCAGCCGGCAACGCCAGCGAAAGCGCGTTTGTCCCATAGGCAACTGTGCCTGCCGTGCCACTGGAAGCCTGCCAATGGCTTTGATCGCTAAAATCATCAGCCACCAGCAAAGGCCATGTCACTGGTAATTCGGAAATCTGGGTTGGTATGCTTCCAACCTCTGTGGCAACACGAGTGGGGGTTGGTGTGCTCGGAAACCAGTCGATTGTGGCGCTGGGCAGGATTGCCTGGGTTGGTTCCAGTTCAGGGGTGGACGTTGTTTGAGGGGTTGGCGCGGCGCAAGCAGCCACAACCAAAAGAAACACTACAAACAACAGGCTTTTCTTGAGCATGCTTCTATTCTACTAAAAAGCAGCAATTCGATACTGCCTGTTGGCAAAATACATCGGTGCGATAATGTTATAATCCAAAAAATGAGGTAACTATGAAACTAAAGTCAAAGACGCTGCCCCTCTTTTTGTTGATATTGATCGTCCTGGGCTTGAGCCTCAGCACACTGCGCCTGCCTGCATCCGCCCAGGGCACTCCCTACCAGACACCTACGCCGAACGCGAACGGCGACATTATTTTCAAAGTGCGCGCTGGTGATGGCTGCATTAGCATCTCGCTACTGACCAATGTGCCCATCGAAACCATCAAGAGTCTCAACGGTCTGGATGATAATTGCTCATTGATCGAAGGGCAGGATGTCATCATTGGCAAAGTGGAACCAGTAGTGCTCACCCAAACTGCCATGCCCACTCCAACGATCCCTCCCGAATTAGTCACGCCTTCCCCCACCCCTTCGCCAGGAACCGCCACCATTTGCGTGGTGCTCTTCCATGACATGGACGGCAACGGTATGCGCACAGAAGGGGAAGATTATCTCTACGGCGGAGAAGTGAGCGTCAGCAACCGCAGTGGTTCGGTTTCACTCACCGGCACCACCGTCGCCGGGATTCCGGACGAGATTGACCCACGCTGTTTCCCGGACCTTCCGCAGGATTCTTATAACGTCACCGTTGCCATACCAGACGGTTTCAACGCTACCACCACCACGAACTACGCACTTGAAGTCAAAGCTGGCGAAGATGCCACCATCGATTTTGGCGCGCAGGAGTCTGCCCCCTCTGCTGGTGTGATCGAACCGGACTCAGCTGGTCGCTCGCCATTGCTTGCGATAATCGGCGGAGTTGTGCTTCTGGCAGGGCTTGGCTTGGGCTTTTACCTGTGGCGGACGCGTAAAATTTAGAAGGTCTCAAAGACAACAAAAAAACAGGACTCGCGTCCTGTTTTTTGTTTTGGATGTTTTCGCAATCAATAACCTCTTGCGTGGCGCTGCTCACGCCAGATGTCGCCCTCGTTGTGATACCCTGCCCGCTCCCAGAACCCTGGGACGTCCGCCGCTGAGAATTCCAGCCCGCGCAGCCACTTCGCGCCTTTCCAGAAGTACACATCCTTCAGGTCTTCACGCCCAGGGATCGCCCCGCAGATCCCGCGCAAAGGCGCGCCGTGTTCGAGGCTGATCGGCTGCCCTTCGTAGTGGGTTGCCAGGAGGAAGTTTTCCGCATCCATCACCTCGAGTGGCAGGTTGGCGGTGTAGCCAAACTCGGCATGTTGAATCACAAACTTCGCGCCGGGCTTTGGCACCACCAAACCCAGTTCACGCAGGGTTTTCAGGCTGACACCTTCCCATTCGGTATCGAGCTTGCTCCAGGTGGTCACACAGTGGATGTCCATATTCAGCCTGGTGCGCGGCAACGTGTTGAACTCGTCCCAGGTAAGCAGCAAAGGCTTTTCAACTTCGCCCCACACTCTGAAGGTCCAATTCTCCAGGCTCAGCTTTGGCACAGGACCGTAGTGCAGCACTGGAAACCGGTCAGTCAGATGCTGACCAGGCGGTATACGTTTCTTTGTTTCAGGATCGATTCTTCTAAACATAATACTCTCACAGACTCAGGCTTTCGCCCGGTTTTAAAATGATTACTTGCGCGTCAGTTTCCGCTTCAACCCGGGTTTTCCAGGCTTGCGGATCCTGCGCGATTAATTCCCAGGTGTTGTAGTGCACAGGCACCACCTGCTTGGGGCGTAGAAGCTTGACAGCTTTAAGCGCATCATCCGGACCCATGGTGTAGTTATCGCCAATCGGGAGCACTGCCAAATCAATGCCCTCATCGCCAATCAGTTGCATATCCCCAAACAAACCGGTGTCGCCAGCGATGTAGATGCGCTTCTCACCGGGCGTGGTCAACAGGAACCCGGCCGGGTTGCCGCCGTAGCTGCCGTCAGGCAGGGCAGAGCCGTGCAGCGCCGGCGTTAGCTTGAGATAGCCAAATGGGTAGTGGTAGCCGCCCCCAATATGCTGAGCGTGGGTCTTCAAACCCTTGTTGCGCAGCCAGGTGCTGATCTCGGCGTTGCTGATGCAGAGAGCATCAGTTCTCTTGGCGATGGATACGGTATCACCGATGTGATCACCATGACCGTGAGTAATGAGGATGTAGTTAGCAGTGACCTGTTCTGGTTTCAACGTGGCAGCAGGATTGCCGCTGAAGTAAGGGTCAATCACTAACCGGCTCTCGCCCACTTTTAAGCCATGCGTCGCGTGCCCGTACCAGGTGTAAATTGTCTCCATAGCATCATCCTCCTCCTTCCATTATAGCGGTATTCAGATGGTCAAAACTGGCCTTGTAATAGTGCAAATAATGCTTTTCTATTTAAAAAAACTTATGGAATTACAGTACCTCAAGCTTTGCCAGCGAAGCCACCAGCGCTTTCAAGCCAAAGCCCTCAAAGTACACTTCCACGGTTTCATCGCCGTGTTCCAGTTTGCTGGTCTTGACCACGCCGCGTCCGTAGGTGGCGTGCTTCACCTGCATGCCAGTTTTGTAGCGCGTTATAGGCGGTTCTTTGAGGGGTGGTGCACTGCGCATCCACGAGGGAGTTTCCCAACGTGAATATCCACTTTCCCGCCTCTCACTGAAGCGGCCGGGTAAATCGCGCGGGGTGCCCTGCAGCAGCTCAGAGGGGATATCATCCAAGAACCTGCAGGGAATGGTCTC
>CAYPBU010000050.1:0-15929 GCA_964409045.1 uncultured Anaerolineaceae bacterium
TGCTGCTGGTTGCGCTTTCCGGCATCCGCTTCATACCCAACAACCGCATCGGAATTGTGGAAAAACGCTTCGGACGCCGCTCGCTGAAATCGGGCTTCATCGCTCTGAATGGCGAAGCCGGTTATCAGCCCAACGTGCTCCGTGGTGGTCTGCACTTCCTGATGCCCATTCAATACCGTGTGCACATCGAACCGCTGGTAACCATCGCCCAGGGCAAAATCGGCTACCTTTTTGCGCGGGATGGCGAGCCGCTCAGCGCCATGCAGGTGTTGGCGTCCAATACATCCGCGCACGATTTTCAGGATGTGACGGACTTTTTGACCCATGGCGGTCAGCGCGGTCCGCAGCGCCAGATCTTGCGTGAAGGTACCTACGCCATCAACCTGGCTCAGTTTGTGGTCATCACAGAAGAACAGGTTTATTACCTGCCTCTCAGCAGGGACGACCAGATGGTGATCGAAAACATGACCTCGGTCATTCGGGAACGCAAGGGCTTCACCCCGGTCGTGATCAAGGATCAGGACGACCTGATTGGGATTGTGACCGTACATGATGGACCCTCACTGCCGTCGGGCGAGATTATCGCGCCGATCGTGGGCACCGATATGACCGATCCTTTGACCTATCATAACAACTTCCAGATGCCGGACCGCTTCGTGATTGCAAATGGTTTGCGCGGACGCCAGCTGCAGGTATTGGTGGAAGGCACCTATTACCTCAACCGGCTCTTCGCTACCGTGGAGATGATCCACAAGACCGTGGTCGAAGTCGGGTTTGTGGGGGTGGTGGTTTCGTATACGGGCAAGGTCAGCGAAGACCTTTCCGGGCTGGACTATCGCCACGGCGAGTTGGTCAGCAAGGGCAGCCGTGGTGTTTGGAGCGAGCCGCTCCTCCCCGGCAAGTACGCCTTCAATACTTATGCTGGCAAAGTAGTGATGGTCCCGACCACCAACATTATCCTCAAATGGATCAAGTCCGAGGTGGGCTCCCACAACCTGGATGAGAACCTATCGGAAGTGTCATTGATCACCAAGGACGCGTTCGAGCCCTCCCTGCCGCTTTCAGTCGTCATTCACATTGACTACCAGAAGGCACCGCTGGTGGTGCAGCGCTTTGGCGACGTCAAGAAATTGGTGGAGCAGACTCTCGACCCGATGGTGTCGGCGTACTTCAAGAACATTGGCCAGACCCGCACGCTGATCGAGCTCATTCATGAGCGTAACGAGATCCAGCGCCAGTCCAGCCAGGAAATGAAGGACAAATTCCTGCACTACAACCTGGAATTGGAAGAAGTGCTGATCGGCACCCCGACAACCGCCGGCGAAGACAAGAACATGGAAGTCATCCTCAACCAGCTGCGCTCGCGCCAGATTGCGGTTGAACAGATCGAAACCTTCCAGCGCCAGCAGGTTGCGGCGCAGAAGGAACGCGAACTACGCGAAGCGCAGGCGCGCGCCGAGCAGCAGAGGAACATTACCGAGTCTGAGGTGAGCATTACGGTGCTCTCCAACCAGGGTAAGGCTGACTATGCTCGGGCCGTGCAGCAAGCCGCCCAGATCCGCACGTTGGCGGAGGCTGAGGCTGAGAAGATCGCGCGCACGGGTATCGCCCAGGCTATTGCAACTGAAGAGCAGGTCGCTGCTTATGGTGGTCCGCAGTACCAGGTGACCCAGCAGGTTATGAACCGCTTTGCGGAAGCTGTACAGAATTCCCGCGTGGATGTGGTGCCAAGGGTGGTGGTTGGCGGTGGTGGCGAAAGCGGCGCAAGCGGCAGCAGTATTATGGAAGGGCTGCTGACCCTGTTGCTCTCCGACAAGCTGAACCTTGAGGTTAGCGCCGCAAAGAGACTGCCCAGCGAAGAAACCGAGAGGCTGAAGGAAGAAATCCGGCAAAGCCTGACGGAGAAGAAAGTGGAACCAGAAAACCCGGCGCCTAAAGCCTAAGCTTGATATCGCAGGACACAAATCGAAGGGACTGGCAGTTCATGCCAGTCCCTTTCTCGAAATGATTGATCCGGACAATTTAGGGCTATATAGAAAAGGGCAAGAAATGACTGTTTTGCTCCCGCCCGCTTGAACCTCGATAGAGTCGATGCAATCCTACAAATCCCCCCGGTTTTCTTCGCGATTTACTCCATTATTCCAAAACTGATCAGATTCTATATAGGAATTCACCACATTATTTGGCGTTGCTATTGAAAAACCTAATATTTATGCTAATATATTAATATCAGATCAGGTCGTGGAACTTTTTTCTTCCCACGATTTCCATCAAACTCACAAGTTATTTGGCACAACCCCTTAGGGGGTCCTTTTGGATATAGTGTTTCAAGCTTTTTGTTCAGAAAGGACGGAAAATATGAGCCACTCATCAAGTTGGCAACGAATTATCAGTCGATCTATTTTTGCGTTAATCCTGCTTTTCCCAATAACCTTAACGCCTGCAAGATCGAATATCGCGCAGGCATCCCCTCCACCGGTTTCGGTGCAACAAGGGGACGCTCCTGTCGATAATTCTGTACCAGGGGAAGCCATTCCGGCAGCGGATTTTCCGCTCTCTGACATGGTTCTTGAACCGGGCAATCTGGATCCCACTCTGCCGGGACCGGTGAGGGAACAGCCGCCTGAGGAAGTAATGGAGAAGTTGATTCCTGAAACCGAGCAAATCCCGAATCCGGATGCGCCGATTGACCTCAGCCTGCCGGAGAATGCCGGGCAGACTCTTTTACCTGATGTAGAACAAACGCAAATTTCCGCACCGAAACCTTCATCTGACTCAACCCTGGACCAGACACTCGGTGCCCCGGTTTCGGAGGTTGATCAGCAGACCCCAATGGGGTCACTAACAAGGCTTACCGGCAACCTGGACGATTTTAATCGTGCTGATGGGCCTTTGGGCGGCTCTTGGACGGACAAGGTGGTAGGAATCACGATTTTCAATTCGCTCGCCCAGTCAGTTTCCGGCGGGCTCGACTCGTCGTTATCGATCCATAACGGTATTGGCGTCAACGAAGCTGTGGCTCGGATAACTACGAGCGGGAGTGGTGCTGTTCAGTATGTGGGCTTCGCCTTCAACTATGCTGACGGCCAGGATTTCATCTTTATCAAGGTCCAGGATAACAATCAGGATGGTTTGTTTGATACGGGTGCTTGCTACGCCGGGAACAACAACCTTGTTTACTTCGGCTTGGGTTTTTTCTTTCTGTCAGGCACTTTTTCTGCAGCCAAACTTCATGTGACAGTGGATGCAAACCGGAGCGTGGAGATCGCGCTGACTGATCTGACTGGTGGAGGCGCAAACCAGAGCTATGTCTGCAGCGGTGCTCCAGCGGTTAACGGTAGTCAGTTTGGGATTGTCTCTTATGGTGGAGGTCAGATAGACAATGTGACTGTCGAAGCGGTTGACCCAATACCCTTCACGTCCTTCTCAGCACAGGATGGACCACTCGGTTCTGATTGGTATGTGCAGGCAGGAAGTTTCGAGATTAAGCAACAAAAGGCATTAGCTCGAACCGCTTTTACCAACCTTGCCACTTACAATAGCCTGGGAGCCAACCAGATTGAAGCAGATGTCTCCACCTCTCCAGGCGGCGGGCTGCAATACGCCGGTTTGGTGTTAAATTATGATGAGGGTGTAAACAACCTGTTCTTAAAAGTGCAGGACAATGATGGAAATGGCTCTTTTGAAAGAGGAGCATGTTACACCGGGAACAACAACAGTAGCGCGTCTTTTGGTCTGAGTTACTTTACTCTCGACTATCCATTTGCTCGAGCTCACATGACGGTGATGGTAAATAACAATAGAGAGGTTTATTTCAGGCTGACTAACATCGATGGTGGAGGCGGAAGCCAGTATTACATTTGTGCTGGCGCGCCAGCTGCAGAGGGGTATGGAGTTGGGATTGCCAGCTTCGGAGGGGGGAGGGTGGACAACTTCCAGGTCGTCCAGGATTTTCGGGATAACTTTAATCGCGCGGACGGTTCGCTCGGTACTGATTGGGCAGTCCTGAACGGAAGCTACGCCATCGTGAACCAAAAGGCAGTTGGCATTGAGGGTTGGGCCCGGGCAGTTTACAACGGAATGGGAGCAAGCCAGATCGAAGCCGATGTCTCGCTGAGCCCAACCGGGGCAAACCAGTACAGTGCTTTGATGTTGGATTATGGAACGGGCACTCAAAACCTATTTATCAAGGTCCAGGATAACGGGGGTGCTGGCTACTTCGATACAGCAGCTTGCTACCTTGGAAACAGTGACATTGCAAATTCATTTGGTCTTGGGTTCTTTTATTTAGATTATGAATTCACGACCGCGCATATGATCGTGAGGGTGGATGAGGCAAGGGTGGTGACCCTAGTGTTTACCAATATTGACGGCGGCAGCGGGACGCAAGCTTATGTCTGTGCTGGCGCGCCAGCGGCTGAAGGACCTTTGGTTGGGATAGGCAGCAAAGGGGGAGGCGTGATTGACAACGTGCGTGTGAACCGCATCTTTGGGTTGGACTCGTTCAACCGCCCGACTGGATCCATGGGACCCGGTTGGGAAACAAAGAGTGGTTTGATGGGAATTGTCGATCAGACATCGCGCGGGCTGATTAGTGACTCAAATCTGACCCTTTTCACAAATGTGACTGGCAACCAATTGGAAGGCAACATAGCAGTTAACCCCAACGGAGCGATTAACTTTGCAGCGTTCATCTTGAATTATGGCACAGGCGAAAAAAATATATTTATCAAATTCCAAAACCAGGATGGAGATCCAGGATTCGAAATGATTGGGTGCTACCTTGGCAACAACGGTACAGGAGGAACATTTGGATTTGGGTATGGCTACATGACTGCGCAAGTACTAAGCGCGCACGTAAAAATTTGGGTGGATCAAGCCAGAACCGTTACTATTCTTTTGACACGCATCAACGGTGATACGGGGATGCAATTGTATACCTGTGCTGGCGCTCCACCTGCGGAGGGTGAGTTGGTTGGCATAGCCAGTTTTAATGAAGCAAGGCTTGATAATGTGATGGCGTCCGATTTTGTCCCTACCCTGGATGCCTTCCTGCCGATGATAATCCGTTAGTAGTGGGCTTAGGCTGAGCCTGACAAGATACTGAGCATTTGATTAAAAACACTCCCTGGAAGGACAACCCTCCAGGGAGTGTTTATTTGAGGCTACCTATAAGGACCGAATTTGCGAAATTGGGAGGCATCTACACGGGTGAGGAGGTCGATGGCGGGGCTGAGGAGGTAATTCAGCCCATCGCGGTGGAGGATGGGGATGCGGCGGTGGCGCTTTTTGAAGGCTTCGCGCATGTCTTCCGAAAGGAAGTAGTAACTGTCGTATTCCTTTGGGTATTCGTAGAGCAGGCGGTCGTAAAGGTCGATGAATTCCATTCGATATGCAGGGGTGACCTGGCTGAGATTGCTGATGATCCAGCAGACCTGCTCGAAGTCCCAGTTGTAGGTGAGCCCGATGAAGCGGTCGTCCGCGGTGATATAGGGGGAGAAGGGGAACTGGCGGCAACTGAGAGTGCGGAAGTCGCGCTCGCAGTGTTCAGGACCCCGGCAAGCCATCAGGTGCATGTAGCTGGGCGTTTCCGCCTTCATTTTGGGCACATCGATGGGGTCCGTGGGGCACTCATCGCCGCGCAAGCGGTGCCAAAGCTGAGTGTTGGGCTTAAGGTAGGCCCATTCTTCTTTGAAGGCGACGGGTACTGCCACGCAGATATCACAGCAGAAGGGTTTGCCGGAGGGGTTGTGCGGTGCGCATAGCCGACCGCAGTCGACTTCGGCGACAGGGGCGGCGAAACTGGCGTAAAGAGCGGCAATATCGAGGTCTGGTTTATAGCTCATAGGAGTGTCTCTTCCAGTAATAATACGATTTCAACTTGGGTTACTTGCGATCGCATTTTTGCAGTCGTTCTCGTAATGCTGACGCAGACAGCTGAAGGTTTCGGCGCTGATGTAGTGCTCGATGCGGCAGGCATCCTCAAAGGCGGTTTGCTCGCTGACCCCCATCCAGATAAAGATTTCCGCCAGGCTGTTGTGGCGGTTGTAGGTTTCCTCAGCGATTTGACGCCCTTTGGAGGTGAGGGAGATGTGTTTGCCTTCGTCCATCTCCAGGTAGCCATCAGCCGCGAGACGTTTGATCTGCTCGCTGACGGTTGGCCGGGAGAATTGCATATGATGGGCAATGTCGATTGCGCGAACACTGCCATTTTTCTTCTCAAGGATGAGAATGGTCTCGAGGTACATCTCAGCAGACTCTTGAATATTCATGCGCTCACTCTCCTTGCAGTAACCAACTTATTCCCTTGATTTTAACACCAAAACCTTGACAGAATTGTTAGGTTGGGCTAACATCAAAATCTGTTAGGTAAACCTAACTATCATAACATTCAGACGAGCTGTTTCCGGCCCGAGAGGTAAGCCAGATGAAAACTTTACGAGATCTTCGAATAGGGGAATCAGCCCGGGTGGTCAGAGTCCATGGACATGGCAGAATTCGCCGCCGTGTAATGGATATGGGAATCACCAAAAATGTCGAGATCTTTGTTCGAAAAGTTGCGCCCCTTGGGGACCCGATTGAAGTCAATCTGCGAGGGTACGAATTGAGCCTGCGCAAGGATGACGCCGAAATCATTGAAGTAAGCTTACCGCTGCCTTCTATCAACGAATGCCACCATGCCCATAACCATCGCTGTCGCAGGAAATCCAAATTCTGGTAAAACCACACTCTTCAATGCTCTGACAGGTTCTAACCAATACGTTGGCAACTGGCCTGGCGTGACAGTGGAGAAGAAAGAGGGTGTTCTGATCGGATTCCCGGAGGTGGTTTTGGTGGACCTGCCGGGAATTTATTCGCTTTCAACCAATTCGCTGGAAGAAGAATTAGCGCGGGATTACCTGCTCGAGTCCAACCCGGACGCGATTATCAACATCGTGGATGGCACGAACCTGGAACGCAATCTCTACCTGACAACCCAACTTGCCGAGTTGGGCATCCCGATGGTTTTGGCAATAAACATGATGGACGAGGTTGAAAAAAGCGGCGCAAAGATTGACGGTGCGGCACTCGGAAAAGCATTTGGCGTGCCGGTGGTGGAAATCTCCGCCCTGCGCGAGACGCAGATCGATGAGCTTGCCCGAGTGGCAATGCAAGTAGCTCAGAAAAAGGGGCATGTGCTGCCCGCGCATCGCTTCAGCGGAGGGGTGGAGCACGCCCTGGGGCACATCGAAGAAGTAGCGTTGCACCAGCAGCCAGAGCACAAGCAACGCTGGTATGCGGTCAAACTTTTCGAACGTAATGAATTGGTGGAAGCGGAATTGGGGCTCTCTCAGGATCTAAAGGACCACATCGAGCAGGATATCCGCCAAAGTGAGCTGGAATATGACGACGATTCCGACAGCCTGATTGCTTCAGAAAGATACAATTTCATTGAAAGCGTGCTCGAGAAGGTTACCGTCCGGAAAAAGGCTGGCGAGCTCTCGCCTTCAGACCGGATCGACCAGGTCGTGACCAACCGCTGGCTGGCTTTACCGATCTTTGCGGCGATCATGTTCCTCGTCTATTATGTTTCAGTCAACACCGTTGGCGCAAGCATGACTGAGTGGACTAACGACAAGCTTTTCGGGCAGATCATCCTGCCCGCGATCAGCGGAAAGTTAGCGAATTGGGGGGTGGCAGGCTGGCTGCAGGGGTTGCTCGTGGATGGCATCCTGGCGGGAGTGGGCTCGGTGTTGAGCTTTTTGCCCCAGATGGTGGTTTTATTCGTGTTTTTGGGCTTGCTGGAGTTCAGCGGGTACATGGCGAGGGTGGCGTTCATCATGGACCGCATGTTCCGCAAATTTGGGCTTTCAGGCAAGAGCTTTATCCCAATGCTGATCGGCAGCGGCTGCAGTGTGCCGGCGATCATGGCGGCACGCACCATCGAGAATGAACACGACCGGCGTATGACCGTCATCACGACCTCTTTCATCCCTTGCGGCGCGAAATTGCCGGTGATCGCGATGATCGCGGGAGCATTCTTCGGGGGCAAGGGCTGGGTGGCATTTGGGGCTTACTTTCTGGGGATTGCGGCTGTGGTCATCTCTGGAGTTATCCTCAAGAAGACACGCCTCTTCCAGGGAGAGGCTGCGCCTTTTGTGATGGAACTACCAGCTTACCGACTGCCTTCCTTTAAAAGTATCCTGCTCACAACATGGGACAGAGTTTCATCCTTTGTGCAAAAGGCTGCCACCATCATCCTGCTGGCGGCGATCGTGATCTGGTTCGTGACCTATTTTGGCTGGGTGGATGGGCGTTTTCAGTTGCTACAAAGCACCCAGATAGATCAGAGTATCGTGGCTGCTTTTGGGAACAGCATTGCCTGGATTTTCAAGCCTTTGGGCTGGGGCGAATGGCGCCCAGTGGTGGCGGCGTTGAGCGGATTGGTGGCCAAGGAGACCGTGGTCAGCAGCTTTGGCATATTCTATGGAATTTCAGAAGTTGTTGAAGGCGGTCAGGCGGCATGGACGAGCCTGCAGGTGGCATTCTCAGCCCTTTCGGCGACTTCGTTCCTGATCTTTGTGCTGCTTTCCGCGCCGTGCATTGCGACCATTGGCTCGATCCGACGCGAGATAAACAACGGCTGGTGGACGCTATTTGCCGTGGGGTATATGACCACGGTGGGTTACACGGTCGCACTGATGGTATACCAGCTGGGGATGTGGCTTCGAGGTGCGGTGTTTTCACTATGGACAGCGATTGCGTTGCTGATGGTCGGGCTGCTGCTGTGGCTTGTCTTCAGACCAGCGCCAAAGGCAATTGCCAGCAGGAGAAACTGAGATGGTTCCAACGATTATTATCAGCGTGATTCTGGCGGCAATCGTGGGGTGGATCATTTATCGCCTGGTGCGCGATGCCAAAGCTGGGCGTGGGGGCTGCGCGGGCTGCGGCTACGCCGAGAACTGCGGCGCGGCAAAGATCCTGCCGAAAAAATCCGAGTGTGGCTGCCCCGAGCAGCAAAGCAAGCATTATTGAAGAGGTTTTCTCAAAAAGACACTGGCTGCACTCGCAGCCAGTGTCTTTTTGAGTGGGGGAAGAGGTTGATCAGAGATGGGGGAAGGGGTCAGTGATCGGAAAAATACCGGGAAACATGCACTCCGCAAAGCTCCACGAGTTTGCGAGTTCACTTGACGCTTCGGTAGGGTCTGACTATAATAATCTAATCGACTCAGGGTCGATGTTTCAGTCTGTATTTACCTTTCTTTAAGAACCCCCATGGGGGATAGCAAAAATTTGAAAGGAGCAAACACATTTGAATTGTAAGTTTGCCAGACCGTATTCTCAGAAATATTTATTATTTGTTCCCGCAAAAGTAAGTAGCAACGTGCAGGGCGCATTTCCCTGTATAGTCCAAAAAACAATAGAAAATGGAGCAAGAATATGAAATCAGCTTTGACCCGAATATTGGCAATCATTTTGTTGCTGGCAATGGTGGTCACACCCGCTCTTGCAGTCGACACAACACAAACCGACGGACCTAGTCGAGAAATAAACCGGTCAGGTTTTGTTCCCGAGGCTACCTCAGGCACCAAGGAGCAATTCACAGCTGTGGAGCCGATTGAGGTAATCAGCCTTAGCCGAACTGGCCGCTATGTCATCCTTTTTGAGGATCCATCGCTGGTGGAAGTGGACAAAGGCTCTGCCCAATTGGATGTTAGTAGTTCCGCGAGCCAGACCTACTTGGAATCGCTTGCCAAACAGCGCAATAGCGTCATGAAATCTGTTGAGAGCACGCTGGGCAGAAGCGTCAGCATCAAGCATGTATACGATGTCATACTAAACGGCGTTTCGGTTGAAATGTCATACGAGGAAGCAAAGCAGCTGGCAAAAATGCCTGGCGTTCGCCAGATTCTGCCTGTTACCCTGGAACAACCCGACACCGATGCAGGCCCAACCTGGATTGGCGCGGACGGCGTTTGGGACGGGTCTGCAGACCCAGTTGACCTCGGCACTAAGGGAGAAGGTATACTGGTCGGCATTATCGACACCGGCATCAACTTTGACCACCCCTCTTTCAGCGATACTCCTGAAGACGAATATGTCTATGAATGGACTGGTGATTATCTAGGTGTGTGTGCCCCTGCTGGTGTTCCAGCCTACGCCGACGCCTGCAACGATAAACTTGTTGGCGCTTACACTTATACCGGTGAAGCCATTAGCCCGGAAGATTCCGATGGGCACGGTTCGCACACTGCCAGCACAGTGGCTGGTAATTATGTTACCTTCCCGTTCATGGGCGTGGAAACCACCATTTCGGGTGTTGTTCCTCATGCCCAGATCATCTCCTTCGATGTCTGTGACGCAACTGGCTGTTGGGGTGATGACTCAGCTGCTGCTGTTCAACAGGCGATTATTGATGGCGTGGACGCCTTGAACTATTCCATTTCAGGCGGCAAGAGCCCTTACAGCGATATTGTAGAATTGGCCTTCCTTGACGCTTTTGGCGAAGACATCTTTGTGGCAGCCTCCGGTGGTAACCTGCGCGAAGAACCCTCAACAGATGGTCAGGTCAATCACCTTTCCCCCTGGGTGACCACCGTTGCGGCGTCCAGCCACAATCGCAAATTCACCAATGATATCGACGTGGTGCAGCCCGTTGGCTCGACCTATCAAAGTCTAGCGGTCATTCAAAGCACCAGCCCGGTGCCTTTCCCGGCTTTGGACAATGTTGAGTTAGCATGGGCTGGCCTTGATACATCATCTGCGCCCATAGATCCAGCAACTGGAACGGCCCCATTCCCGGATAATCGTATAGGTTGTAACCCCTTCCCAGCAAATTATTTTGCCGGAAAAATCGCTTTGATTCGCCGCGGTGTCTGTTCGTTCGCCATTAAATTGGACAATGCCAAAGCTGCTGGTGCAATTGGCATGTTGGGTTATGCCGACAATCGTCCTCCACTCTCCATGGGTGGTTTGGATGCAGCGACCCTGCCCGCAGCGATGCTTTACCTGTCATCTGCAGATTCTGCTGCGTTTGCTACTTACGTAGGCGCAAACGCTCCCGTATTGTTGGACATCAGCGCTCTGGGTCGTTACCTGAATGGCTCTTGGGGTGACATCAAAGCTGACTTCTCCTTCCGCGGACCAAGCGCGAATAATCTCCAGGTCTTAAAGCCTGACATCACCGCTCCAGGTCTGGAAATTTTGGCTGCTGTAGCTGACGGCGTCATCGATTCTGATGGTGCTGTTCAAGCCGAACTCTACCAGGGTACATCGATGTCCTCACCCCACACAGCTGGTGCCGGCGCTTTGCTAAGCGCGTTGTTCCCGGATTGGTCAGTTGCCCAGGTTAAATCAGCCTTGATGCTAACAGCTGAACGTGACAATCTACTTAAAGAAGATATGCAGACCCCAGCTGACTTGTTTGACTTTGGTGCAGGCAGGATTGACCTGGAAATGGCCAGCCTGACCGGCCTGACCATGGACGAAACCCATGAAAACATGGTCGCTGCCAATCCAGGCGAGGGTGGCGACATGAAAACCTTGAACATCGCCAGCTTGTACGATAGCTTGTGTGTGGGCGAATGCAGCTGGACGCGTACTTTCACCAGTGTGGCCGATGCTGCAGCTACTTACACAGTTAGTGCGCCAACGTGGATCACCGTTGAGCCAGCCAGCTTCACTATTACAGCCGGCAGCACCAAGGTAATCACGATAACTGCAGATGTGAGCACTTTGACACCAGATGAATGGCAGTTTGCTTACATCTTGTTTGAGACCGACAGCTCGTTCACCGGCGGCAAATCCATTTCGGATGCGGCAATTCCACTGGCAGTTTTGCCCGTTGGTAGCAACATACCCGCTTCCGTTACTTTTGAAACCCACCGCGATGCGGATTCGGGCACCATCTCCGATCTGCTGGCAGGTGAAATTACTGCTGGGGGAGCCTACGAATCTGGTTTGGTCAAAGCCGATCTGGAAACCGTCCAGTTGGATCCGGACCTCACTCCAGATGATCCTTTTGATAATTTCACCCAGCTTTATGTCAAACCCATCGTACTTACAGCTGAGTCCATCCGATTGGTAGCAGAAATCACAGAAACCACCTCATCGGATCTGGATATGTTCCTGTTTTATGATTTCGATAGCAGTGGCGATTTGAGCGTTCCAGACTTGGATTGGTTGATGGGGATTAGCCAAACATCTGCAACTTTGGAGTATATCAACCTTAGTGGAGATGACGCCTATTATACTGAAAGCTACACCTTCTTGGTAGTAGTACAGAACTGGGATGGTGCAGCAGGAGATACCCTAACACTTGCAACAGGTGTAGTGCCGTATGAACCTGAAGCAGGCAACTACAATGTGACCGTTCCTGCAACTAATCCAGCAGCGACTCCCTTCCAGATGGATATCACATGGAATGAGGACACCGAAGAAGGCGACCGTTTGTACGGCTACTTTGACACCTGTGCGGATGCTGATTGTTTGGATTGGATCGGCGCGACCGATATCGATATCCGCAGACTGGCCGACGATGTGGTCAAGACGGCAGATGTTGAAACAGCTCAGGCTGGCGATATCATCACCTATGAGATCACCATCAATAACTCCAGCGCTGATACACTGAACTACACCATCAACGATGTCCTTCCGGATGGTGTCACTTACGTGCCCGATTCTGTCACTGGCGGTGCTGCATTCAACGCAGGCACTAACTCCATCACATGGTCTGGTCCAGTGGAGGCAAGTATCCGTGATTACGTGGCAACTACCAGCCTTGTTGATCCTGATTGTGGTTTAGGATGGCTGGCAGCAGACGCAGATCCAACCGACGCTTATCTTGACTGGAAGACTACAAGCAATGGCTTTAGCACCAATTCAGCCATATCTGGTGATGGTCTTTGGTATGGTGCCTTCAATACCTATGCTCCCTTCGATTATTACGGAATTGGTTACACCGGTATCGAGTTCACTGATGATGCTCGCGTCGGATTTGACATGCAAGACTACGACAACATAAATCAGAATTTCCCGGATCCAACAGAACCGAATAATACTTTGGGATTGTTCTGGGATGATTTCATGGTCCAGTATGACGCGGCCACTAATAAGGGTGTCACCTTGGTGGGTAGTGGGGCAGCATCATCGTACTTCGTTACCATTGAATACGATGACATCTATCTGTATGATTATGACACTTACACCATGGATGTCGAACTTGGTTATTTCCTGCAGCCCGATGATGCTCCGGGAGCCTACGAGATTGTTTACGCCTACGACAATATCACCCCTGGTTTCTTCGGTGTAGCCAGTGGTACGATTGGTGTAGAAAACGTTGATGGGACAGTCGGAACAACATTTAGTTACAACGACGCTACCCTCACGATTGCCGACGGCTCAGCTATCTGTTTTGATTGGGCGGTTGTGCCTGCTCCTCCTGTAGTAATCACCTTCCAGGTGACTGTCAACGAGAATGCTCCTCTGGGTCTGCTGACCAACGAGGTTCTGCACGATAACAACCATACTGGCACAGTCGAGGAAAGCGCTGTCGCGACAGTGACTATCCTCCCAGTTATCAGGTACCTATATCTGCCTCTCATCTTGAAATAGCGTAGGCGACGGAAAGTTAAGCAACTTTCTCCTGATTTTCAGTTGACCAGGTAGAAAACGAAAAGAGGTTGGCTCATCAATAGCCAACCTCTTTTCTGGCCTTGAAGCAGTCAAACTTGTGAAACGATTAAGAAAACAACCACTCGCATTAGGTGTGGTTGTGATTTTTATAAACAGACAGATCCTTCCCGCAAGGGGCCGCAAGCAGTTGCGCTGCTCAGGATGATAGTCGTACGTCAGGTTCAATTGAAGAACCTGACCTACACGCTGAATAGGCTGTCGAATAGGCAGGGCTTTTACATACTGGGTTTTAAGCCAAGAATTGGTCGAAACTGGCACAGAGGTGGGTCACCAATGTCCTTACGAGGGAGTTTTCCAAGGGGTAACCCCTTCAAAAAAGGACAATCACCACAGCCCTTAAGAAGGACGGCGAGAGCATAATAGTTGGGCTCGCAGTAGGGGCATGGCAGTGGGAAGTCTCCTCTTGCGGGCCGTCGTGCCTGCCCTGTATGTGGATCCCCACTACCTTACTGTAGGTTGGGGGATTAATGCGCCATACTCTTTGAGCACGATGACCCAATCTATCTTGGCAATAGGTTGGCTATTTCGATATTGTTGTAAAACTTGACCACTCGTAAATTGTACATACATTGTACACACTTCCTCTGATCAATTGAAACTGAGTTTGAAATATGATATTTTTTTTACAAATCCCGGCTTATCTGAGCCCCTTTAACAACCAATACTTACGGTGCACCTTGATCAAGGAGGTTATTCATTATGAAAAAGGCGAGCAATACTTTGGCGATTTTCCTTACATTCATCATCTTTCTCAGCGCTTGCGCACCTACCACCTTTTCCCCACCAACTGAAATCCACCTCAACCCGGGCGACCAGGTGAAAGATGCGGCTATCGGCGTGGATGACGAAGGACGTTCTTATATTGCCGGAGTGGCAAATGACCGGATCGTCTACTACCGTACGCGCTTTGGAGAAAAGCTCGTTGCTTTTGAGATGACGATGGGTGGATCCGGGGCAAACTGGAAACAATTCAATCCGGATATTGCTGTTCTCGATGGTGGTAGGGCGTTTGTAACCTGGGTGGAGCAGCGTGGAGGAACAGACAAGTTTGCCTGTTACCAAAATATCCCGATTTTAGTGCCGATCGGTGGCTTTGAGAAAAATTGTTCACCTCTGGATGGAGCCCAAAAAACCACAGGCAATGTTAGGGTCACTGCCCGCGGAACTACCGCCTATGCCGTTTATGACCGAGCTGCTGGCAACGGACGCACAACGGAGCTTTGGTATCAGCGCTTGGCAGGCGGATCTGCCATCGGGCGGGTGGACTACTTCTCATTAGAGTTAAAGACTGCAGAAATCTACAGCCTGGATCTGGGGATTGATGAGGGTGGATTCCTGCATGTTGGTTACCACTACAACTGGACTAATGGAGGACCACTGCCATACCCGGAACGCATGGAATTGCGTTCCAACCGTGCCACCCAACCAGATGGGCAGATGAACCAAATTTGGTTGTTAGTTGGTTATTTTCTGATTAATTACACTCCTGTAAGTCTGTCTTTCTATCAAAGCGGAGCGTCTGAGCGGGTTGCGCTTGCGTTCGGCACATACTATCAGTTTTTCGTTGACTCCTGTACAGCCGCAGGCTGCCTCTCCCAGGCTCACGACGAAGTCCTTGGATGGCCCCCTGGTTGGTGGATCACATCGATGGTCAAAGAAGTTAAGATTTTGGGTGTTGGTGAAAATCTACATATTGCGATCATTGGAAATTTAAAGGATACACCGATTTCGACTGATCAGGTCTACTACACATTCGACGCATTCGATTGGGTGAATCCTTTCGAGCAGATCTCGTCAGAAGCCCTTACAGAGAAATATGACCTGGAGATGACCAGGGTGAATGGCAGGGAAAACGCGGGATCCCACTTTGTTATGACGGCTTGGGGAGAAACTGGTCCGACAGTCAGCGAGATATTGGTTCATGACGGCATACTTCATAAAACGAAAGTCTACGAGACGAGCTGTGTTTCCAATCCCCCGAGTGGAGAAATAGGTTCTTCCGGCATATATTTTTCAGGAGTCTGGGAGGCGTGTGACAACACGCTCTTTGCCAGCTGGGCATTAACGGTGCAATTGCCTATGATTGTTAAGTAGTGATCCGCACCAGTGATGGTTACAAGAGAAAAGATAAGGAATAAATCTCAGTTAATCTGGCGTTTATTCCTTACTTTTTTGCCTAATTGGAGATGACACATTTTGAGTAGATACCGTCTTGATTGTCAAGAGTTATAGCAGAATTGCTTGCCATAATCCGG
>CAYPBU010000051.1:0-15525 GCA_964409045.1 uncultured Anaerolineaceae bacterium
TTTACCATCAGAGAAAATGTAGGCAAGGTTGTTGAGGGCAGTAGCCTGCGTCCGCCTGCCAGCCAGACTGAGCGTGTTCAGGTAAGCCTGGGCAGGGGAGGGCAGGGTGGAGTCAACCTTTAGTTGATCTTCGGTCAGCGTCAGCAGGGATTGTTTTTGTTTCTTGGGCATTGCTATCCTTTTGAGAATATAATTCTCGTAAAGTATTATATCAAAAAACCGTCATCGCGAGCAGCGCAGCGACGTGGCGATCTGCATTTCGGATAGCACTAGAGTAAGGCTGTGTTTCAGACGTAGGTCAGGTTGCGAATTTCAACCTGACGTCACAAACGGTGGCAGATAACTTCCTTGGTAGGGCTGGGCCTTGGTCCAGCCGCCATGCTCGCCAACCACGATGCATTTATGTACGTCATCGCGAGGAGCGCAGCGACGTGGCGATCTGCATTTCTGATAGCACTAGAGTAAGGCTGTGTTTCAGACGTAGGTCAGGCTGCGAATTTCAACCTGACATCACAAACGGTGGCACCCAACCTCCTTTCGTAGGGTTGATGCAGGCGTCAACCACAATGCAAGTGTAGGTCAGATTATTCAGTTCAACCTTATATACGCTCGCCTGCCAAGAGGTGAGCGGTGTTCGTTTTGCTCCGTTTCCGCTTATTATCCGTTATACTTGGCAGGCTAGAAAAAACCGACAACCTATGATCTTTAAACACAGTCTTAACAGTATTATCCGCTCACGAGGAAAGACCTTTCTTTTCCTGATCCTATTGACCGCCTCAATCGTATTCGTCAACCTGGGCAGCAGCATGAATTACTCCGCCAACCGCATGCTTGACCAGGCTAACGAGCAATTCAGCACGGTTGTCGCCTTCAAATACGGCGATCTCCACAATCCGGATGGAGCCTGGGCGGATGAAAACTTCCAAAAGAACCTATCCGCCATCAATTTTTCCGCCATCTCCAGCCACCCGGCTGTCATCGCGGTCGACCAGGAGCGCACCATTTCAGCCTATGCTGGCCCCAACTCCCAGGTCTGGCAAAACAGCTCCCCGTTCAAGGATTATGTCATCGTTACATTGCGCCTGCTTTCTGAGCAGGATGATGGCAGCTGGACAGCTCTCACCTACGATACCATCTTCGGACGGAAGGTAAGCGGTACGGTGTTTCTGAAGGTCAGTCCCTTAACCACCTCTGGTTTGGATATCAGCGATCAATTGCAGCCCGACCGCACCTTACTGCTGGCTGCCTATGCCCAATCCAGCAGCTCCATGACCCTGATGCCCATCAAGCCTGCCGAATTGGTCCGGAACCCGAGTGCCACCCTAAAGGGGATTAGGGAACTAACCGACATTACAAATCGGTCTGATTATTTCGAAACAGAAGAAGGCAAAGCCTGGCTTGAGTTGGCGGAGACTCTTCACATCATTGATACCTCGTTCCAGGTGATTGCTTCATCAGATATCCAAAGCATGATCCCGTTCCATATGAAGCAAACCTGGCTGAAGAGCGGTAGTTTCAAGCCAGAGCCTGGCACCTGCTACGTTAGCGAGCGCCTGGCAGGTTTGTTCGGACTCCAGGTTGGTGATCGCTGGCACCTTGCATACCATTATGACCCTGAAGGGAATCCCGCCTACACTTATGCTTCCGAAATTGGTTTCTCTCACGAGGAAGATTGTGAGATTGCGGGCATTTTCCAAATAACCTCGGATCTTACCTACACCATTCTGACGCCTTACCCCGACTGGCTGCAAAAGGCGCCGGATAATTACGATTTTCTGCGCGTACGAGTTAATAATGCGCAAGTTGAAGAATACCTATCCTATGTTGACTCTCTATTACCCGAAATGGTCGAGCTCCAGGTGGAAGACCAGGGCTATAGCAACGCGGTCATCCCCATCCTGAAACTGCGCGAGCGTTCACTCTACATGACCATTGCCAGTGCGGCGGCTGGAGTGGCTGTGATCAGCCTGTTTGCTTACCTCTTCATCGTTCGTCAGCGCGAAACAGCCGATGTGATGATGAAACTTGGCACCGGTCGTACCCGAACTATCACTTACCTGATCATTGGCATCATGATAGTAGCAATCCTTGCCGGTTTGGCAGGCACTTACATCGCCGGTTTGGTCGACAGCAAACTGACTGAGTCAGTTTGGAGCGTTTTACAGGGCGGTGTCATGCAAGATCTGCGCTTCAGCGAACGCGCCCTGGGGCTGCAGGTGGCCTTCGCGCCCGAATTGGTTACAGCCGGATGGGTACGCTGGGTCACTTCAGGGATTGTGGTGGGCCTGGTCTTTGTGATCACCCTGATCACCTCATTCATTGCCCTAAAGAAACCCAAGCGCCGGAAGCCACAGGCGATCGTCGCCCCCAAATCCGAAAGTGGTCACGCGATGACGTTCGCCCGGCTGCCAGGGTTGAGTTTGCGTTTTGCTTTACGTTCGATCTTGCGGAATTTCTCTCGCAGCCTTATCGTGCCCCTTACGGTGGCTCTCCTGGCCGCCTTTATCCTGATCATTGGCGTCTCTGTCGCGGATCAAGAGCAGGCAGCTGAAACGATTTACGATCGTGTGCCTACAACTGCCTATCTGACCACCATCCTGGGTCAACACAGGCAATTTCCCATCCAACTTCAAACTGACATTTTCCGCATCCTGGATAACACTTACCAGGGTCGGCAAACGCGTTTGATGTTCGGATACCCTGCCACTGGCGAACAGGTCCGCGCGGCAAGGGCGGAACTCGAGGAACAAAATCCGGTCATCAAAGAGTTTCTGCTTACCCGCTACATGCACTATCAGTACATGGGGCTCCTTACGCATGCCGATGGCTCCGCTGGCACGCCTGATCTCCCTGAGAGACCTGTGGTTGACCGCCAAATGTCCGCAATCGAGGCTCAGTTGGGATTCAGTTTTTTGGAGCAGCAGGTTAAGCGAATGCCAGTTCTTGCGCTGACAGACAGTATCACGCGCACCAGCGAAGCAATCAAATTCCGCGAGTCACAGGTCCAATGGCTGCAGGGCTACTCGGATGAGGATTTCCTCAAACCAGAGTGCATTGTTGTTTTGCCCGACCGGTTTTTGACAGAGCAGAAACTGGAGCTTGGGGACGTCATCAGGTTGGGTGTGTATGAACCGGATGAAAACTTTGGTGTGCTTGTGGAAGCCTTCGATTTTAAAATCGTTGGCAATTATTTCCAGGGCAGCCGTTCCCCGGTTTTCTACGTCCCTTGGAACCTGCTGACCGAGCTGAGAATGGGCACGGATTTGGGGAGAACGGTTCGTCTAAACCCCGATGATCCCAATTCCCCGAAGGTGCCTGGTCTCCCCTATGAGTACGTGGCGGAATCAGTCGACTCAGCTACGATCATTCCAGAAAATCCACGCGATCTTGACGGTTTGCGCGATTACCTGGAAGCAAACAGATATAGTCAAATAGGCATCATTCGCAGCAATCGCCTCGCAGTTGTCATTGAAGATAAAGCCCTCGCGGATGGCTTGCTCTCGATCCGGCAGCATCTCTCTTTCTTGAATCTCATTATCCCCATTATGTTGTTATTGTCCGGACTGATCGGGTTCATTTTGTCTTACCTGCTCACGCGTAACCGCCTGCCTGAGTTCGCGGTGATGCGCAGCCTGGGTTCGAAGAAGATCCAGGTTTACCTGGCGTTCTTCCTGGAGCAATTCTTCTTGCTGCTGATCGGGTTTTTGCCGGTCGCAGTGGTTTTGTTAGCGCGCCCGGAATGGCTGCCAGCAGTCGGGCGAAACCTGTACTTATTCTTAGCCGTTTATACTTTTGGGATTGTCATCGCTATTGGGCTGATGGGGCGCTCCAAAGTACTCGATATTTTGTTCACCAAGGAATAGTAGTGTTATGAACCAACCTTCCATTACAGAACCCATCTTCCGGCTTGATAACGTCAGCTACCAATACTGCAACAACTACCAGTCGGTCGATGCAGTCAAAGGGGTCAGTGTCGATTTCCACGAAGGCAAGATGGTCGCGATAATCGGAAAATCAGGCTCGGGCAAGTCCACCTTGCTATCCCTCATGGCAGGGTTGACTTTGCCCACAGATGGTCAGGTAATCTACCGCGGCACCCCAACGGATAAAGTCGACCTGGATAAGTACCGCCGTCAAAATGTGGCGGTGGTCTATCAGAGTTTTAACCTTTTTCCACTCATGACCTGCCTTGAGAACGTCTGTTTTCCTCTGGAGCTGTTGGGAAAGTCACCAAAAGAAGCGGCTGTGATAGCCAGAGAGCAAATTGCTCATGTGAACCTGCCTGAAACGGTTTACAAGCGCTTCCCGAATATGATCTCAGGCGGAGAGAAACAGCGCGTGGCTATTGCCCGTGCGCTGGCTTCAGGCGCAAAGATCATCCTTGCTGATGAACCGACCGGCAACCTGGATGTGGCTAACGGAGAGAAGATCGTTGAGTTGCTTTGGCATCTTGCCCATGATGATAACTACCTGGTTATTATCGTGACACATGATTTGGGCATCACCAAGCTGGCAGATGAGGTGATGCAAATGACCGACGGTTATCTAAAACCTTTGATTCGTGAGGAATTTCCAGCAATCGATGCATTGGAATTGAGCGAACGGGCTTGAAATTCAGCCAATGATTATGTACGGTTGAGGCCTGTGTTTAGACAATGCTGGTTTAAATGTTGTTTAGGGTGATTTTTTACATTTTTATCAATTAAACAGAACATCTTAGATCATAGAGATAACCCCATTTTTTACCATGGTGACGGGTCACCACGGGGGGTGCCCCCTACATTGAAAGGTAACTGTCGTAGGGGCAGACCCCCGTGTCTGCCTAAAGACTGTAAATAATCCTCAGGTTATGTGAAAACAATCATACCTGTCTATACATCCTGCCTCAACCAGGCCGCTGTTCTCGCCATCCTCCTCAGTGTGACTGCTTGCGTCCCTTTTGGGAAGCCTCCCTGTGGGACCGCGTAACGCACTTGACCGTATGGTCTCCGTAATCCCTGCTCTTATTTCTCCGTGCTGATTTCCAGACTGTCGATCAGTGAGGCAGTTTTATCCGAACTGTTGTAATACGCCCCAAAACGTTCGGTCAGTTCGGTTTTGTCCAGCAGCATGTCCTGCACAAATTGGTAAGAAAGCGTCTCGTACAGCAGTTCAACCGTGACGGTGAAAGGCCCTTCGTGACCGCTTGTGTCCATCTCATAGCGCACCACGTCACCCCCGCCGACGAAGTTTTCGTCCTCAGCTGCAGAGCCATAGACAGCAATGTCTTCCGGTAGGGTATCCTTATCAGTCCCCACCGGCAGCAAGCGGTTATCTTTGGCATAACTTGCCGCCCTAAGTAGGGTGTAGGTGACTTCTCCATCGTTGTTTTGCATGATCCCTTCATAGATTTGCACTTGGTCGGGCTGGGTTATCACCTCGTAATGCGGCTCATAAGCCAGAGGGTCGGCATCCGCCGCGTTGCCCTGTATCGAGCCATCCGGGTTTTGCTTGCCGGACTCAAAAATGATCTGGTTGTCTAAATCTCTCACAACCACATGCAGCCAGGCTCTTCTAATTGGAATGCTGGTGGGAAATTTGTGTCCAGTAAAGACCCTGACCTGGATTTCTGCTGACAGGATTCCATCAGTCAAGGCAAGCTCGTTTACACTCAACGCTGCCGTACGCTCACCCAACTGTTGCTCAACTCGGGCGATGGTATCTCTGAATTCTTCTTGGTTTGCGCTAACTTCCAAATCGCCGCCCCAATTTGCCAGGATTTCAAGCACAAAAGTGTTACCGCCTACAAAATAGTGCTGAAAAAAAGGCTCCCGGGCGGCCAGGTTCATTGGCATTTGTGAGATTGTTACAGCGCCATCTGCCAGCGGCATGTGGCAGCTCTGGCAGGATTGTGTTCGATTGCCAAGCTCCGATTTCTGCCATTCTGTGTAAGTGGTTTGCTCCGGGAACTCACCCAAAATGTCCCCTTTGCTGTCCACGAACGGTGTGTAGAGGTTGTGGCAGGTGGCACAGAGTTCAGCGCTGAGCATGTGCTCGCCATATGCTGGAATATAACCAGAATGCATCTGCATTGGCATCACGACCGAATTTTGATAAGGGCCATAAATGATACGGTTTGGCGCGTCCGTGGCAGTATCAATGACATAATTCCCGCTGAAGCCTTCCATGGTACCCAGATTTTTATCCGTAACCTGATGGCACAATGTGCAGGAGACTCCGTCGATACTGGCGGCATGGAGGGGATGTTCCGGGCTCAAGAAGCCGTCATCCAGCCCCTTCACTGGAGAGCCATCAACCAGAGATTGGGTTGTGGCCATGGGCATATGACATGCGACGCATTTCTGTTCGATCACCCCTTGAAGTTCAGGATTTTTGGCAATCTCGGAGCTTACTTTTGCCTGCCAGACCGGATCGATTCCCGCATGCGCCATCATGGTGGACCGCCAGTCACTCGGCATCGAGACGTCCTTCCCACTTTGGTCGATCAGCCCGATATGGCACTGTGTGCAGATGCTTGGCCCCATGAAATCAGCCGTCTGAAAATCAGAAAACGGGCCTCCCGGGGCAGGGTTCAGCGCCAACCGTATCATATCCTCAGTTGCCTCTGCACCTGCTGAGCTTGTGGGAGAGATGGGTGTTGAGATCCAGATTTCATCGGTGGAGGTCGAGGGTGGGACATCTTCACCACCTATCGGTTCTCCCGCTTGTCTTTGGCAGGAAGTCATGTAAAGAAGATAAGCAAAAATCAGAACAGTAAATAGGAGAGTAAGTTTCTTCTCTTTGGACATTTCTATCTCCAACAAGGATAGTCCATATTTTGCAACTGGTTGCTGCGTTGATCAAGCAAACTATCTGATAGGGTTAAGTATAGATTATCTTACTCAATTCTGAATTACCAGTTCCAGAAATTACTAAAGAAAATTGCCTGGGCAGGTAGCGCAGGTATCTTTTCGTAGGCTGGATTGCGGGGTCCAATCCGGCTTACTACATGTTTGCATGCTGAGATTTTCTCATAGGCAAGACTGCGTTGATTAACCTGACCTGCAATTTTTGTTATAAGCTTCGAACCGATCTGATACACTTATCTCATCATGAAAAAGATAATCGTTGCGCCAGACTCATTCAAAGGTTCGCTTACTGCTCCAGAAGCCTGCCGAATCATTGCCGGGCAGGCTGAACGGATCTTTCCTCAAGCTGAAATTGTACAGCTGCCCATTTCGGATGGGGGAGAGGGGCTGGTTGAGGTTGTTTTCAACGCGCTTGGGGGTGAGCTCAGAGCCGTGAAAACCAGCGACCCCCTGGGTCGGGAAATTTCCGCCGCCTATCTCAAGTTGGTAAACGGATCGGCGCTGATCGAGATGGCTGGGGCAGGGGGGCTGACCCTCCTGACTCCTGGCGAATATGACCCGCTGAACACCAACACCTTCGGGGTGGGCTTGATGATCCTGGATGCCATCAAGGCTGGCGCAGATCCCATCTACATCGGTCTGGGCGGCAGCGCTACGGTTGACGGCGGCACCGGGGCGGCGACTGCGCTGGGGATGCGCTTTTTGGATGAAAAGGGCGAAAGAGTTACCAGCGGTGGGGGTTTGGGGAAAGTCCAAAGCCTTGATCTGACTGGGCTGCGTGAGTCGAATTTTTCCAGCAAGTTAATTTTCCTGACGGATGTGACCAACCCGCTTTGCGGTACAAATGGCGCTGCAGAAATCTTTGGACCTCAAAAAGGCGCCACTCCGGAGCACGTCGGACAGTTGGACCAAGGGCTACACAATTTAGCAGAGGTGATCGAGCACGAAACCGGCACGGATCTGCAGGATGTCCCTGGAATGGGAGCGGCTGGCGGATTTGCGCTGCCTTTTGTGGCGTTTATGGGGGCTGAGATCCACAGCGGCATCGATTTTGTGCTTGATTTGTTGAAATTTGATGAAATATTGGTCGGAAGTGACCTGGTAATTACGGGCGAAGGGCGCACAGACGCCCAAAGCGCCATGGGGAAAGCCATATCGGCGGTCGCCAGGCGCGCCCACACCGCCGGTGTGCGCGTAGCCGTGATTTCAGGCGCGCTAGGGCAGGGGGCTGAGAAAATGCTCGATCTGGGCGTCGATGATCTGATTCAGGCAACTCCCGACGGTCAATCTCTTGAAGACGCGCTCGCCCACGCCGCCGAAAATCTGGCGATTGCATCGAGGAAATACTTTACTGAGTTAAACTAGATCAACAAACATAACCATAAAGCAATATTATCAGAATGGTTTTTGTCGATTTGCAGTCATTGTAAATAATAGTAGAATACTTTTAGTCGATCCAAGATTAAGAGGACGGGGACCATGAGAAAAATTATCACTCTGTTTTTTGTATTAGGACTGCTCATATCGTTATCGGGATGTGGAAGTTACAATCCACCGACGAATACCACTCCAGAAGTTCCCACAGTCGTTCTGCCAACTGTCGAAGTGCCTACTCCAGAAGTTCCCACAGTCGTTCTGCCAACTGTCGAAGTGCCTACTCCAGAAGTTCCTACAGTCGTTTTGCCAACAGTCGATGTTAGCACTCCAGAAACAAACTTAACGATTGGTCAATTGAACGCGCTTGGCGCAGCCAAGTCTTACCTAAGTTTTATGGCTTTTTCACGCGAAGGCTTAATAAAACAATTGGAGTATGAAAAGTATTCAAACGAAGATGCGGTATTTGCTGTGGATAATTGTGACGCTGATTGGTTTGAACAGGCGCTTAAATCTGCAGAATCCTATCTGGATTACTCCGCCTTTTCTTATACTGGTCTGATTGGGCAATTGGAATATGAAGGATACACCACGGAACAAGCTACTTATGGCGTAGATAATTGTGGTGCTGATTGGTTTGAACAGGCTGCAAAATCAGCCGAATCATATTTATCTTATTCACAGTTTTCACGGGACGGACTGATTGCGCAGTTGGAATATGAAGGTTTCACGACCGAGCAGGCTATATTTGGAGTAGAGTCAAATGGTTATTAGCTGCAGAGGACGTAAATACTTATTCGCGGGTTGAGTCAATACGTAGCTTCCTCTTAGAGGATACGTCAACCCTTTGTTTGACGCAAATGTAGGGTTGAGGCCCGCCTCAACCAGCATTGGCATCAATATCTACCATAAAGAATAGAAAGGCCCGTTCCCTCTGGATCATCTGTCATTTCAAGGAGCGCAGCGACGTGGCGATCTGCAGTTTGGATAGCGCCATAGTAGAACTAGGCACCTGTGCTCGCGTAGCAGGGTGTTGGTTCAACTGCCAATCATTAATTAAAATTGCATATTTGGTAGGGGCACGGCACGCCGTGCCTTCCAGGAGTGACCACTCTACCAAATGGAACAGGCAGGCCTGTTCCCTATAGATCATCCGTCATCGCGAGGAGCGAAGTGACGCGGCGATCTACCATCACAAGCAACTTGCAACGTAAGGTTATACTGAGCATCCTGACCGACAAACAATCTAAAACCTCCTCTTATAACTATCGAGAAGTGATATTCTCATAAGTAATATCTCAAAGCGGTACACCCCCTCCCTCTCTGATAACGATGTACCGCATGCAAACAAAAATGGCTGGGATTGCCAGCCATTTTTAATCTAATTCTCTAACTCAGAACCTACGCCCCAGCCATCATGGCTGCGACGTCAGCTTCAGCAGTATCGATCGGTTTCAAGTCGTACGCTTCCACGATAACCTTCGCCACATTTGGGGAAAGGAACGCGGGCAGTGTGGGGCCTAAACGGATCTTCTTGACCCCCAGGCTCAGCAGCGCCAGCAGCACAATCACAGCCTTCTGCTCGTACCAGGCAATGTCAAACGAAAGCGGCAGGTCGTTGACAGTGCAGTTGAACGCGCCAGCGAGCGCCTGCGCAATCACCACCAGCGAGTAACTGTCGTTGCACTGCCCGGCATCTAAAACGCGCGGAATGCCGCCAATTTCGCCCAAACCAAGCTTGTTGTAGCGATACTTGGCGCAGCCAGCGGTGAGGATGATCGCATCTTTTGGCAGGCTTAGCGCAACCTGGGTATAGTAGTCGCGTTCTTTGTGACGCCCGTCGCAGCCGCCCATCACCACGAAGCGCGAGATCGCGCCGCTCTTGACCGCCTCGATCACTTTATCCGCAACCGAAAGGACGGTGGCATGCGCAAAACCAATCGGAATGGTTCCGGTCTCAATTTCCTGCGGTTCGGGGCATTCTTTCGCCTTGGCGATAACCGCGCTGAAATCCTTATGCCCACCCACCGGTCTGTCGGCGATGTGTGGCACGCCCGGCCACCCTACCATGCCGGTAGTAAAGATCCGATCGCGGTAGGCATCCTTAAGTGGGATGATGCAGTTGGTGGTCATCAGGATGGCACCATTAAAGGTGGCAAAATCTTCGCCTTGCTTCCACCATGATCCGCCATAGTTGCCAACCAGGTGTTTGTACTTCTTGAGTTCCGGGTAAGCGTTGGTGGGTAGCATCTCGCCGTGGGTATAAATATTCACACCAGTGCCTTCGGTCTGGATGAGCAGCTCTTCCAGATCAGGCAGGTCGTGACCGCTGACCAAAATGCCAGGTCCCGGTTTCACACCCAGGTTGACCTGGGTCGGCTCCGGATTACCGAAGCGGTCGGTGTTGGCTTTGTCCAGGAATGCCATAGCCTTCACGCCGAACTCACCGGTCTTGGTTACCCATCCGATCAATTCTTCGACGCTCATATCCTTCTGCGTGGTGGCTTCCAGGGCTTCCTGCATGAATGCCAGGATCTCAGGGGCTTCCCCACCGACGACGTAAGCGTGGTCAGTATAGGCAGCCATGCCTTTCAACCCGTAAATGACTAATTGGCGCAGTGAGCGCTTGTCGGGATCTTCGCTCTCGTCATCCATCACCCCAACCGTGTTCGCTTTTGCAAGCAGAGTTTCACGTTCAAAATTCTCAGGGTGCCAGCCAGCCCAATCTGGACCACTGCTGCGGCAAGGGTCTCCCCCATGCTGCTCGAAGCATGCTGTTTGCGCGCGTTGGCGTAAGGCATCGCGCAGTTCAATCGCCTTTTTGATCAGGCGCACAAAGGCTTCCGGGTCGAAATTGGCGTTGGTAATGGTGGCAAATAATGCCTGGGCGACGAAGAGATCGGTTTCTTTGTCTTCCACCCCCATATTGCGACCACGCGTTCCCCAGAAGGAAATGCCTTTGAGCAGGTAAACCAGCAGATCCTGCAGGCGGGCTACCTCGGCGGGTTTTCCGCACATGCCTTTGCGGACACTGCAGCCTGTATTGCGCATGGTTTCCTGGCACTGATAACAAAACATTTCGGACATAGAATGCTCCTTGAGTGAAATAATTAACTAACTATCCTAATTATGCCATAATTCCTACTAATAAGGTCATAATTTTGGCTCTTATGTGCTAAAACGGCGAACGAAAGTACCGAAGTCCATATTTGATGAAACACAGTGAGATACTTTCCCATTGACGAAGGTGAACGTTCATGGTTTTCAACCGAAGCCTATTCCGTTGCTAAGTTACTCTTTTATTTGATAAAGTTTCTCCCAGGCATGGATCTGCGCATGCAGCTGTTCATGCACGCCGTGCCCAATCACGTTTTCTTCATGCGCTTCAAACTGCTCAAAGAGCTCTGCCTGCTTTTCATCACTGATGATCTGGTCTGCCAGTCTGAACAGGATCATATTCTCTTTTTGAATATGCTGTCGCAGAAGATCACGATACTCAACCGCGTGAATCTTAAAGGCTTCCAGGTCAGCGCTCGAAAGAGATTCCCTCATCAAGGCAATTAATTGCCGACCCAAAACATGCTCGTGTAGCATAACGCCGATTGGACCGCCTTCGTTGGGAACGCCCCGGTTTTCCAATTCCTTGAAGAGAATACCCTCCTCTTTCCCATGGTGGCATTGGTCGGCAAAGATCGTCAGGAAGTGGACTAATTCATCCGCAAAGTTGAGATCTCTTTCTTCGTCAACCTCCGAAGAGGTCAACATATTATCCAGGATGGTGAACACGTGCAAAATCGCTTCATGTTCATTCAGTAAATCTTGTATAGCCTTACCCACGATGAACTCCTTTCTGTGACTTACTTTGATTATAACGGATAAAAATTATCCAGATTGTTGCGTGATGCCTCGTTCCTCCTAACAGCTAAAGTCCATATTAGCAGATACAAAAAGAGCGCCAGAAAACCTGGCGCTCTCCTCAACTTTCAAAACAACTCTAAGCAAAGCGGTTGCGAATTTCAGAGCTGACGAAATCCAGGATAGCCACGGTGATGGCGATAAACCAGATAGCTATACCAGCAGAACGGTAATCCAACAGCCGAATCCACTGGATCAGCAAATACCCAATACCCCCGCCGCCGACCATACCGATGACGGTGGACATACGCACGTTGATGTCCCAGCGGTAAATTGTAAAGGATACAAAAGGCGGCACAATTTGCGGAATGACTGCATACCAAACCGTCTGGAGCCAGTTCGCTCCGGTAGCCTGGATAGCTTCCACAGGTCCTGGATCGATGGACTCAATCGCCTCGGAATAAAGCTTGCCCAGGGCGGCGATGGAGTGCACAGTTAGGGCCAAAATACCCGCAAATGGTCCCAACCCCACCGCGATGATGGCTATGACCGCCCAAACCAACGACTCGATAGAACGAATAATATTAAGGATAGTCCGCACCACCAAGTAAATGGTTTTGGTAAACCAGTTCGCCGACATAAGGTTACGTGAAGCAATAAAACTGACCGGGATGGAAAGAATGACGCCAAAGAAAGTGGACATCATCCCCAGGAAGATGGTTTCAATCATCTTTTCAACCGATAGTTTCAACTCCTCGCTCAATACCGGCTCGCCAACCGCGGCGACCTGGCGCGCTTCAACCTGCCATAGGGCATAACCCTTATCGCCAGTGGAAGGAATGACGCGGTATGGGATGACCACATCCAGTTCAAAACTCCCGTCATCATCCGTGACAATCTTGACATACTCACCACCATAACGGTAGCGGAACTCGTTGCGTACCTGGTCGACCCACCAGATCTCGGTTTCATCATTAGGCGCAAAATTTCCGCCAACCATATGAAGCTTGGTACCCTCTGCCCCGGAGATTTCTGAAAGATTGCCGCAACTCGGTGTGACAGTTACATAAGGCGCGCCTTCTTCCAGTTCACGAGGAGGTACTTCCGCGTTTTCGACACAAGGAATAACCACATCCGCGCTACCCACAAGCAGTTCTTCTGGGAAGTAAACAGCCTTCTCCCACGGCCAAAGCACTCGCATCAACAATGGCAGAGATTTAGCACCATCGCGAACCAGCACAGCCGGTTTGATTTCACCAATCTGCCATCCCAAAATGAAAAATGAAGCCAAGACAAATACCCACAACAGGAAGGAACCCGTCTTGGATTTCGCGGCAGTTTTATATGCATCAAAGGCGATCAAGAAATAAAGCAATACGATCAGGACCAGTATAACAAGGATAATAGGTTGGAGCTGGATTGCCTTCTTGAATGCTGCAACAAAGCCAACTTCTCGCCTCGCCGCGTCATTGACCCGCCAAATCCATAAACCGGCTGCTGAAAGGAACACCAGCAGCAATACCAAACCCTTGCGAAACTTCCGCGCCAGCATATGCCCTAAACCTGGCACAATTAGGGAGACCAACCCTGCCACAACAGCAGGAACCAGGCTGGGTTTTTCCTCAACGGTTTGATTTTTTCCGTTCATTCTGTCACCTCCTGCCCGGCTGAAACTCCTTCTTCATCGGTAATATCTCCCGAGATGCCCCCCATTCGCTCGGCTTCTTCACCGTAAATGGTCTTGAATTCCGCGTCAGTCATGCGTAGGATTTGCTTTTTGTTCCCCTGGTAGACCACCCGACCATCTCGCAGACCAATCACACTGGTGCCATACCGCTGCACAAGGTCAAGGTAATGCAAGCTGCAGATGATGGTGATCCCGTCCTCCTTGTTCAGACTTTCCAGGTGCTGCAGGATGGAATGCGCCAATACTGGATCCAAACTGGCAACAGGCTCATCCGCGAGTATAAGTTTTGGTTCCTGCATCAGTGCCCGGGCGATGCCGACACGCTGCTGCTGTCCCCCGCTAAGTTCATCAGCTCGCTTATTCGCCTGGTCGGTGATGCCCATTCGCTTCAGAGCAGCCTCAGCACGTTTTTTGTCCTCTTCATCAAACCGGTTGGTGATGCTGCGCCACGTAGGCGAATAGCCCAGCCGTCCTGCCATTACATTCGTCAGGACAGTCGAGCGCTTGACCAGGTTGAATTGTTGGAAAACCATGCCAAATTTTCTACGCATGTTTCGCAGATCTTCCCCTTTGAGAGTAGTGATGTCCACGCCATCCCAGAGGATCTGACCTTCAGTCGGGTCGATCAGGCGGTTGATGCAGCGCAAAAGGGTCGACTTTCCTGACCCGCTTAGCCCGATTACCACCAGGAACTCTCCATCCGGGACCGTGAAACTCACGTTCCGTAAAGCCACTGTCCCGTCATTATATACTTTCGTTAAATTGCGAACTTCAAGCATAAACCATCACCCCAGGAATTAATACGGGGGACCATTAGGTCCCCCGGTTGTTTGATCAATTTACATCACCAGAAAATCTTAGAGATCTTCAGCGGTAATTCCAGCCGCATCCAGCAACTGGCGGAAGGCATCGTAGAAAGTGTTGTCGTGTTTTTCCAGGCCGTCCCACTCGTAAGCGGCGTCCATGGCGGCTTTGCCTTCTTCGGTACCGATGATCTTGATCAGAGCGTCAACAAGCTTGGTCTGGATCTCAACGGGGAAGCCCTTGGCAAATTGCACACCGTCGTTGGGGATTTCAACAGAAATCTCAACCTGGAGGACTTTGTCCATGACATCCGGGAATTCGTCTTCAACGGAGGTACGGGCATCCACAAAGGAAGCGCCGGCATCGCAATCACCATTGTAAACACCAAGCACGGCTGCGTCATGGCTGCCTGCGAAGATCACTTCAAGGTCTTTTTCCGGATCAATGCCAGCGGCGCGCATCATGATGCTGGGGATGATCCAACCACTGGTGCTGGTTTCATCGGTAGCGCAGAAAACCTTACCGGCAAGATCTGCAACGGAGGTGATGCCGCTGTCAACATGGGCAATGATTTGCCCGGTGTAAGTTGGGCTGCCATAGCGTGTTGCGACAAGGGCTGGATAAGCGCAGTCGCGGTCCGCGGCAGTGATGGCAGCGAAGGTTGCCAGGGAGCCCATATTGGCTTGCCCGGAACATTCCGCTTCAATAGCGGCGGTGTAGTCAGTGGCTACGAAGGTTTCCACCACCAGGCCAGTTTCCTTGAAAATCATGTCAGCAACTGCGTCAGCACCGGCTGAAACAGATTCCATTTCACCAGAGGGCACAAAAACCCATTTGATTGGGTTCCCTTCAGTTCCGAGTTCGGGTGCTTTGGGCTGGCAGGCGGCGACCACCAATACAGCAATGATAAGAATGGGCAGTAGCAAAGTAAACTTTTTCATTACAACTCCTTTTTTT
>CAYPBU010000052.1:0-15093 GCA_964409045.1 uncultured Anaerolineaceae bacterium
TTGGTTCTTTTTCTACCAGGGTAACCGGTATGTTCTGTTCTGCCAGGTCGAGCGCGGCGTTGATGCCAGCCACACCGCCGCCGATGACCATGGCGCGCTTGGTGACAGGCACTTTGATCATATTTAACGGGGTCAGAAAAGTCGCTTTTGCGACTGCCGCTGCCGTGAGGTCTTTGGCTTTTTCGAGCGCGCCTGCACGGTCATGCCCATGTGCCCAAGTGCACTGCTCGCGGATGTTGGCCATTTCCATCAGGAATGGGTTCAAGCCAGCTTCAGCCACACAGCCGCGGAAAGTTGGTTCGTGCATGCGCACCGAACAAGCAGAAACGACCACGCGATTTAAGCCATACTTGGCGATGTCTTCTTTGATGAGGCGCTGACCGCTATCGGCACAAGCGTACATGGTGTCGATCGAGCGAACAACGCCAGGCAGTTTGCCAGCAAATTCCACAACTTCTTCCGGAGGGATGACGCCGGCGATGTTGCTGCCGCAATGGCAAATGTATACGCCGATGCGGGGCTCATCCTGCGGGAAATCCGCGGCGTGGCTCTTTGTGATGGGGTCTTCACTCATTTGGGATCCGTTGCTTTCTGAGGAATGTCATACGATTCGACTATGAGAGCACGACGAGTTCGTTGGGCGCGTTGATCCGGAGTGGTCAGGGTGAGGGCGTCTTTGGGGCACCACTTTACACATTGAGGACCTTCCGGGTCATCTTTGCACTGGTCGCAGATCTCAGCCAGAGTGGTCTGGGGGTTGATGGAGATCGCGCCGAAATCGCAGGCTTCAATACACCAGGCACAGCCGTCACACTTGGTGGCACTGATATCAATGATACCGGTCACGGGGTCCTGGGTGAGGGCGTCGCGCGGGCAGACGATTACGCAGGGAGCGTTTTCGCATGTGCGGCATGCGATCGCGGTGATGAGCACTTCATCCACACGCACGGTGCGAATGCGGCTGCGATATGAGTTGTATTCCCCGGTTTTGGAGAATGAGCAGGCATATTCACACAGCTGACAGCCTACGCACTTGTTTGGGTCGCAATCAATATAAGCATATTTTGAAGTACTGGTTGCCATAAGCTCCTCGTTAGACTCCGATTTCTTCAGCCACGTCGGACATACCGTATTTGATCAACAAATCTTTAGGGATCAAACCTTCTTCAGTCCAGCCTTTGGCTTTGTAATATAGCTTTTTCATGTATTCGAGTTCTTCATCAGACACAACGGTGTTTGCACCGGGACCTTTGGTGAAGGGGTCGTGCTTCCAACGCCAGGGCAGGTCATCATCTTTTTCAGTCCAGCCCTCGCGTATGTTGAATGCTTTCTTGATGGTGCAGGCGTGAATGCCGATCATGTCAACTTCATCGTAGCCAAAGTTCCAACCGGTGGTGGCGTTGATCAGGTTGGCGATGGCAGGCCATGCGCCGGCGCGGTCGGCTTTGCCGGTAAAACAGCGCCGGATGAACTTGCACAGAGGCAGAGTGTCATAGACAGCGGCATATTCTTCCGAATCAGCGGCAACACGACCGCGGGTTTCATCAACAGTCAGGCGGTTGGTTTCGCCTTTCATGTCAGGGTCATACGCAGCAGAGCGGTTGTGGCAGCCGCCGCGGGTGCCAGTGGCAAGCCCAAGGGCAAAGGTTTTGAGTGAGCGGGCATCGTAACCGGCTGACTCAAGACCCTTGGTATTCACAGCCCATTTGTAACTCTCAGTGCCGCGTTCTTCATCGATAATTCTGCTTGCAATACGCGTTCCCTCGGCAAGAATTTTGCCAATGCCTTCCTGGTCGCGGATCATTTCGGCTACCGCAACCGCGGCATCGCCATTGCCAAAGTGCAACTCAAGCCCCTCAGGGTGAGCTTTGCTGGCGAAATCTTCCTTCTTCAGGACGCCCTTCTCGTAGCATTCCATCGCCCAACCGATCGTGACACCCATAGTGATGCTGTCCATGCCATCCTGATCTGAAATGGTGATCAGTTTGATGGCGGCTCGCATGTCTGAGATGCCGAGGTTGGAGCTGTTGGCAAAGAGGCTTTCGTATTCGATGCCCGTCATTGCGCCGGCGAAGGGTCCGGTCTTGACCATGGACATCTGCTCGCAAGCAATGGGGCACTGGGCGCAGGCAATCACCTTGACTTTGTGGTGCTTGTCAAGGTATTCACCGCTGACCAGTTCTGCATCCTCAAAAACACCTTCCTGGAAGTTGCGTGTAGGCAGGACACCAAGTTTGTTGGTGTTGAGCAGACCGGTGGAAGTTCCGTATATGCGATACTTTTCTGTGTCTTTGCCCTGCGCGCTCTTGGAAATATTGTAGGAAAGTTGATTAAGTGTTTTTGGATCAAAAACTTTTACGCCGTGGGTGCCACGCACAGAAACGGCCTTGAGTTTCTTATTTCCCCAAACCATGCCATGACCGGTGCGGCCAGCCTGGCGACCATCGTTGGTCACGTTGGCGTACCTTACCAGGTTTTCGCCGCAGGGACCAATGGTGCAGGAACGAACTTGTTCATCGCCGAGTTTCGTGCGGATGGCTTCCTCAGTTTCGAAGGTGCCTTTGCCGAGCAGGTAGGTGGCATCGTTAAATTGCACGCGTTCATCGTCCACAAAAAGGTGGGTCCAGCGGTCGCAACTGTTGTGCAGCACCAGGCCGTCCCAACCAGCACGTTTGAGCGCGATTGAGAACCAACTGCCAGAGAGGGAGTCACCGATAAAACCGGTTAGGGGAGATTTTGAAGCGAGGCCAAATTTGCCGCCCACGGGTACCGGAGTGCCGGTGAAGATGCCATTGGCGAAGCAGATAGGGTTACCATCGTCGAGTGGATCGCAGCCAGGAGTGATGTTCTCCCAAAGCAGACGCGAAGCCATGGATACCCCGCCAATGTATATTTTGTACCATTCCTCAGGTTTGGTTTCGATCCAGTTTTTCTTGGTTTTCAGGTCGATATGAAGGATTTTTCCACTATATCCGTACATGCTCACTCCTATATGTGGTCAACTTGGAATAGACAACACAATATCTCTGACAATGCAGATAAGATACGGTTCATGTAATTCACAGTAAACAAGTATAACTTAATCTACCAAAACTGGCAGAAATAACTTCAGGACAATTGAGGGCTGGATATATCTGGTTAGGTAAATAATTATGAACATATGCTCAATAATTGAATTATTCCAAGTGCAGACAATCAAGATCTAATAATTGTCTTTGAAGTTCTGTTTCTCAAAGTAATTGTTTGGAATCCAATTGTGTGGCGTTTAGAATTTCCATATTTAAAAGAGCGATCCGGCGAGAGGCACTTTTTTGTGCGTCTCACCGGATGATCGATGTGTGATGGTGGGACTACCTTGACATGCTCAGCTTCAACATCTCGCCTTTTTGGTTAAAGGTCACACGGGCGAAGTGGTTGTGGCTGTGCTGGCGGATTTCGTAGCTCTTTTTCAAGGTAACCACGTAACGCTGGCTCTGGCTGACGTAATCAAACTTCTGGCGGTGTGCCTGGACCATTGCTGGATCGAGCGTGAAGTTGGTCAATTGTGGATTAAGCGACACAGTTGCGTCATCCAAACCTGGCAGGTAACTGCTGATGACCTTTCTGACTTTATCCAGTATCTCAGTTGGCATTTCGTTGGCTGCGACAATCAACTCCTCACGTGAGTCGCTGATGGTCTTTAACTCGGGGGTAGTGGTTGGGCGGATGGCAGGTTTGGAGACTTCCTTGATATTCGCACTGGATGCCAGCGGATCTCCGTATAGCACAAAGGAGAGGATGGTTTTCTGGTCTTCCCCATCCAGATACCCCTGATCCTCAGTCATCTTTTTTGCCAACGCGAGCTTGGCACGCATCAGAGCGTAGCCAACAGACACTTCCGCTTTGACGTGCGTCCAGAAGTGATAGGCGAGCAGATCAGCAGCAACCAGGTTCTTGCTGACTGAGCCATAGGCGATACAAGTGGAACCGACGAAGGCGCGTGTGCCGCAGGCAAGGAAGTTGAGTGAAATGGCTTCATTGACTTTCTTATCCAGGATATTCGCGCCATAGCAGGCCTCGCTCATGACAATTTCTGGTGAGGAGGTCTTGGTGCTGAAGTTGCCAGGTTCCATTGCCACCGGGTACTCCGGCTCGCCAGAGGGTTTGGCAAGATCGCGCTGACCATACCATTCGGGAGAATCCTTGAGCCCGTGCAGGTTGAAGTAGGCGAATTTGGGGTCGGGTATCTGCCCGTTTAGCAGGTTGCTGTTATTGGCTGGTGGGGAACTTTTTAGCCTCTCCGCACGGTCAATAACAGCGAAAACCTCCGAAGAAGCTGGCTTCCAGACTTCCGCGGTGCAGCCGATGTTTTCGGGCTTCTGGAAACGGACATTGAATGTCTGAAATCGCTGAGCCAGGCTACGGAGCAGATTTGCAAGGATGTTAGTTGAAATACTTTTTTTAGACTTGACCTTCAGTTCGTATTCCTTGGTCAGGAAGCGAATTTGCTCAAGCAGATACCCGGCATCTGTGCCGGCTTCATCCGGGATGTGACCTACAGGCCATTGCTGGATGAAGTAATTCTCATCGAGCGTGGCGTAAGGGTTATCAGAGGGAACATTAACATCCGAATCATCTGTCGGGTTGGGTAAGATGTGGAAAGGAACGATGTCATTGCCGCCAATGATCAACAACGCGCCGATCATCTCGCCACGAGTGGAAAGCTTGGCGTCCAGATCGGTCAGAGAAAGTTTGATTTTCCAGGCGTCGCTGGCATGGATAGGGTCCAGACCCTGTTCGCGCGCGCTGGTTTCATCATCCGGCACGTAGACCAGGCTGTTCCAACCAGGCAGGTCGACGATATTCAGGCACAGCTTGCGCATCGCTTCGATCACGACGTCAGCCGTGTTAGCGCCGTACTTCTTCTCCAGGTTTCCGCGTGAGGTTAGGAGCACATAGCTCGGGAAACGACCATCCGTGTTCATCAACTCGGATTTGTTGATCTTGCGGGCGACTTTTTCGAATTCAGTTTGGATTTCGATCAAAGCAGTCACGGCTGCCTGAGACTCAGGCGAGATGGTCGCAGACTTTTGCGCACTGTAAGCGTGCGCAGCAGGAACTTCGTTCGTGTGACCTTCAGGCAGGGGAGGTGTGGCGATGTCTTGCAGGAAGAATGAACTGGTAGGGATTTCGGAATAATCCACGTCTCCAGAAGCAGCCAACTCGTCGACAAGGTAATCTGGCAGCTGAAGCGCCAGGGTAGGATCTTCATCGATCAGTTCCTCTGCAGTCTGGATTGGGGTTTGCTTACCAGCAGCATCAGTAGCGATGAAATCGGCATTTGAGAGCACATTCCAACCCAAATCAGCTGCTACGGAGGCTGGTACGGGGAGATCGAGGTAGACCTTGAGGTCTTCAGGCCAGAGCGGCTTGTAGTTGTGGTTGGGACCCAGCAGGCGGTTGATGACTTGCCCGCTCACGTCATGCGCTGCACACCAGTGCATCTTTTCAACACCAGCTGAATCGTTGCCCTGCTGAATGTCGGCTATCGCGGAGAGGACCTTGATTTGTACGCAATCTGACCATCGGCTGCTGTAAATGCCCGCAAGGGTTTCTAGTAGAGTGATGTTGCCAGATTTGTGGATGATCTGCATGTGGAAAGCCGCAGGCAGCGGTGAGCGTGGGTTATGCGCCAGGGATTCGAGGATCGCTTTTTCTGCGCCTGTCAGGTCACCACTTTCCCACGCATTGCGGGCTGCAACCAATCCGTCCAGCCAGGATGTTGGCGACTTTGCCTTGGAAGCGACACGCTGCAGGTACAACTGGTTGGCATGGGTTTCACGGTTGCTTTCTCCGGTCAGCCGGTCCAGCAGGCTGGCGGCTTCCACAAACTCAGGATCATATGCCAGGAGCTTGCCAAGGTTCTTGATCGCCATTTCGGTATCGCCGAGTTCAGCCAGCACCGAAGCATAGATGAAGCTGATCAAAAGATCGCCAGGATAACTCGCCAGCCAAATCAAAGACGCCTGGCGGGCAAACTGAAATTCACGATTACTCAAGGCGGTCTGCAGCAGGGTCAGGAACTTTCCGCGCCGGACAACCAGCACTTCATCACTTTTACGAGCGTTGTAAGGTCTCATCTTTTTGGAGTCTCCTGGAGGTTATTGACAATGTTTAATGCAACCACTGCTGCGAGTTGCCTGCGGATGTTTTGGTCTGACGGGGAAAGCTGGGATGCCTGGCGCAACATAAATTCAGCATTGCGGTAATCCCTGCTTTCCTTGTATGCGGCAGCTGCCTGTAAGTATGGTCGTGGATCATGGCTGACCATGGCGATAGCTTTGTGGTAGGTCTGAAGCGCGTTGGTGATCTCACGGCGGTCCTGGTAGGTGAGCCCCATTTCGAGATAAGCTTCCATCAGCCCAGGCTGCAGCTCAATGGCTTGCGCAAGATGCGCGAGTGCCTGGTCCAGATTTCCGTGAACGCGGTCCACAGTGCCCAGAGCAACCAGGGTTTCCGGGTTGAATTGGTCCAGTACGAGACTGCGCTGCAGCGTTTGCTCAGCTTTCTCGATTTCGCCAATTTGGATTTGTTTCTGGGCGAGATTATTCAGCACTGCCACATTTTCGGGGTAATTTTCAGCGAGTTTTTGCGAGACCAGAACTGCTTGTTGGGGATTACGGGCATTGTCCATGTCTATTTTTTGCAGTTCGAAAGGCACGGGGTTTTCCACCACGGCAAGCGCGAAATGAATCGCCTGCCTGGCTTCCTCGGGCTTGTTGCTCTTGAGGAGCGCTTTAACCTTCACTTGCCAGGCAGTTTCATTCTTTGGATCGATTTTGAGAATGGCGTCAGCCTGACGCATGGCTTCAGGGAGTTCCTGCCGGGCGAGAAGCGACTGCGCGATCCCTTCATCGTAGAGGATGTTCCCGGGGTCAAGCTGGCTGGCTTTGCGCAGGCACTGTATGGCAATCTGATGTTCGCCGAGCTGTTGATTGATGATCGCCAGGGAGTGGAGCGCTTCAGGGTTGGAGGGGAAAAGATCCGTTGCCTTGCCGAAGTAATCTTTGGCGGCGTGGTAATCCTTCTGCAGCATTTTTACGTCTCCCAGCATTTGCCAGTATTGGGCATCCTTCGGGGCGATGCGGATGGCTTCTTCTAGGTGTTTCGCAGCCTGGGGATATTGACCCGCATCCTGGTGCATGGTTGCAGCCATGGCGTGCCAATCGGGCTCGTCTGACCAGATAGCCAGGGCGGTCTCAAGCGATTCTGCCGCAGCAATAGGTTGGTTGCGTGTGGCAATTGCCTTCAACGCATGCAGAACAGGGTTTTCAGGTTGGGTCTCGAGCAGTCTTGAGGCAATCACGGAAGAGGTCTCGGGATCTGTGTGGAGACTTTGGATCGCCTGCTGGAAGCTGACATCCGCGTCCTTGCTAAAACCTGAAAGGATCGCAGCAATGGAAGTTTCGTCTACAAGAACTGAAAGTACCTGAGCTGCTTGTTTGCCGTTCGTGACAAGCTTGTGCAAATCATTTTCCTCTGACCAATGACCATTTTTTAGAGCCTGGTTGATCTTCAGGGTAGGCAATAACTTCGTTGGGGCGATAGCCCGCCCGGCAATCGAGATTTGTTCTTCGATCGTTTCGAAGTCAGCCTGCAACGTGTCGTGAGCTGAAGGCGAATGGGTCACGATATGCAGAAAATGTGCGTTATTAGTCTGCCTGGTCTTGTCGGTAAGGTATTCTGCCAGGAGCTTATTTGCGATCGGGTTTATTTTCACGACAGACAACGCGCTCTCAAGCAAGCGGTCAGCGGTTTTCCATTGTGCCTGCTCCCAAGCGGCTTTTCACACTGCGAGCGCCTGCCAGATCCAGCTGAAATGCCGGGAATTATCGAAGGCGGACGATTGTTGATGGCTTTCGATCTCATCAAGAGCTTCAACGGCTTCCTTAAGATACTCTGCCGCTAGTTTGGGGTTAGCCCCTTGCTGCGCGAGCAAGCTTTGGAGCGCTTTGGTAGTGGGTGTGCCAGATTTTTCAGAGAGGAAATGCTCCCAGAGCAAGCGTGCTTTGGGCATATCGTCATTCAAAACTGCATCAAGCGCAAGGATGGAAGCGGTTGATGCTGCAGTCTGCGGGCGGGTTTCCTGGGTGTTGAGGAAATCGAGGGCGTTGGATAAAACCTCCGATTGACCTGTTGCAAGGGCAAGTTCGAGCTTGAGCAGGAATGCCGGCTCGCTGCCCGGGTCAGCGTTCAGCGCCAGTGCAGCATGTTTTTGGGAGTCAATCAGGTTACCGATCGTTCGTTCAAGCTGTGCCACCCGGTAATAAAGTCCGGCGCGGTTGTACGCAGGGTAGTCCAGGCTTTGCTCGGCTGCATCGCCAGCCACACTCCCAAGCGTTTCCGGCGCGAACTCCAGCTTGTTAAGGATGTCTTCGAGGGTTTCGAGGGCAGGCAGGAATTGGCGGTTGGCTGCGAGTACATCAGACTTGAGTAGGGGATAAGCCAGGTTTGATTGCAGAGCAGGCTCGAGGTCGGTTAGCAACTGAAGTGCTGCCGCCGAGTCGCCAAGCTTGAGCACCGAATAAACCAGGTCGCGACTTTCATCGAAATCGGGGCAAGGATTGTCGGAAATGGCTTGCTTGATGATGCGCGAGGCTTCGTCTGGTTGGTCCATGTGAAGGTAGAGGTTAGCCACGTTGACATACTCTTCCGTGTCGATATCCTCGAGTTCCAGCATGCGGTTGAGGGTGTCTTTGGTGTCGTCGATCTGGTTCAGGTTGACATACGTGCGAGCCAGGGTAAGGTAGAGCGCTTTGTCATCCGGTCGGAGATGGATGGTGTCTTTCAGCACCTGGATAGCTTCACGGGCATTATTGTGCTCACTCATGAAGTCGCTATACCAGAGGACATTTTCAATTTCTGTCGGAGCGATCTGCATGGCAGCGCGTGCCGTCGAGAAACCTTCGTCCTCGAGGTTGGCTGCCATGAACGCTTTAGCGAGCGTATGACGGGAGGGCAGGTCATCCGGATCGGTAAGGACTGCTTCCTGGAGGGATGCCAGGCTGATGTCGGTCATGCCGAGAGCAAGGGCAGTTTGACCGGTTTGGAATTGGAGATGGTGATAAGAACGTGGAGACCTTGCCTCTGGATAGTCCAGAAGTTGGAGGTAATCCTGGTAGGCGGCTTCGTGCATGCCAAGAGTTGCCTTGAGGTCGGCTTGCAGCAAGCGCATATCGAACAAGCCATCCCGCTCTTGCTGGCGTTCTTCCATGATGGCAAGCAATTGTGACATTTCTTTCAGTTCCTGGGCTCCGGGCTTGACACCGTGACTGTAGCTCTTGATCAGGAGCTCAGCGTAAGATTTCAGGGTGTTGTCAGAGCGAATTGCCTGCCAGGCAAACCGAAGCACAGGCTTTGCGCCGTTATAGTCTCCCATGGTTGCCAGGGTTTGCCCCAAAACTGACGCTAATTCCGGGTCGGAGGTGTAATCGTTCTCAAGAGGTGCGATGGTTGTCCAGGCTTCGTCAACATAGCCATGTGTCAGATAGGCTTGCGCGAGAGATTTACGCACCGTGGTGCTGGATGGATCAAGCTGAAATGCCTGCCTTAGAACACTGACAGCTTCAGTTGGCTGATCATTCGCGAGGTAAAGCGCGCCAAGAGCGCTCAGAATTGCTGGATCATCGGGCAAGGCTGCTTTGGCTTTGCGCAAGGCCTGCATGGCTTTATCTTCCTGCCCGAGGTTGGTCCAAATTCGGGCGAGTGAAAGCCAACTGGCTGGCTTTTCGGGCGCAGCAGCAGAAGCTTTTTCGAGGTATTGCATGGCTTCCGGTGTTTTTCCGGTGGCAATCAGGGCGTTACAGAGCAAAACCAGGGCTTCACCATCAAACTCATCCTTCTTAAGGAAAGACTGAGCAATCGGGATGGCTTTTTCAGCTTGGGAAGCTTTAATCGAGATCTCCGCATAATTGAGCAAATCAGCACGTGAAGGAGAGTCGGAGGCGTGGATCAATTCCTGGTAAATCCGCAGGGCGTTTTCTGGCTGCTGGGATTGAAGGTAAAGTGAGGCAAGATCTTTCTTATTGACTTGGTTTTGAGGCTCGAATAAAACCAGCAAAGCACTCGACTCGATCGCTTCGTCAATGTTCGCCATGTGGCGGTCAATTTGACCGGAGAGTTTGATTGCTTCCAAGTGATTCGGGTTTTCGGCGAGGGCTTTGCGGATGAAGTTGCTGGCGGTCTGATACTTCTTGTTCTCAAAGGCGTAACGGGCAGCCTTGAGGTTATCCGATTCAATAGAAAAACGGGACTTGGTAGTCTGGAGGGTTTTCTTTTCGAGCGCTTTATCCAGTGATTGCGTGCCTTGTACGTCCGATCCATTAAGAGCCGGATAGCGCAGGGCATAAAGCGCCCTGGTAGCGTCGTCCGGGATTTCTGGAAGGATTTCGTAACCATAACCAGGGTCATCGTTGGCGATCAGAAATTCCGCGTACTCTTTTTTATAAGTGGAATTATCCGGCTGCAGTCGAATTATCTCTTCCCAGGTTTTGCGTGCTTCTTCCGGGTTGGAGGTTTCGAGTTCAAAAGCAAGATCGCGCAGGATTTCAGCTTGCTGACGGTTCAGGGCGTTGAAGGCATGATCAATCGCGCGGGAAGCTTGCGTGGGCTGGCCTGCAATTTGACTGAGGACAGCCTGCTGTCGGAAGGTTTCAACCTCGGAGACTTCAGGGCTTTTCTTTGAGTCTGGGTTGGATATCTGTGCCTGAGCGAGAAAACTATTGGCGAGAAGTTTGATCAGAGATTCGTCTTCATAGCCTCGCATGGCACGAAGGGTGGAAATCTGGAGATCGATGGGGGCTTTTTGAAGTCTGCGTTGATATGCCTGGTAACGTGTATTTTCATCCGCCGGGCTGACAATCACCTGGTGGACGATTACCGCGCCCAACGTCTCCGCTTGCTCGGGAGAAAGCCCTTGAGCCAGGTTATCCAAGGCAGTTTCAAAATCAGGAACCACCTGGGGCAGAACAGCGAAGGCAGTCTTCCAAACAGGCAAGCGACATTTACCAGAAAGCAAATCTTCAGATAATTTATTCCATGAGCCCTGTTCGCGGCGAAATTCGCGCATGTGGAGGGCAAGCAGCGCCGCGTCCGGCAAACTGGTTGGTTCGAGACCGGTGAGGCGGGTCATTTCAAAGACGTTTGAGACACGCTCCAGTATCGCACCTGGGAGCTCAATCCGCTGATCAGTCAGGTTATTGTCTGGTAAAGAGTGATCGAGAGAGAATAGCGCGAGAACACCAGGCTGCCAGCGGGAAAGGTCATCGGAAGCGTAAGCCAGCCACTGTTCCAGGTCAGGTGTGCTTTCAAGAAAGCGCCATACAAGCGGCTCGGCACGAAAGGCACTGACCACCTGGCGGGCAATCTGCGGATCAAAGCGGACCCGGATCTGATCGAGCAATCTCTCAATAGACATTATCACTCCTCTCAAATGGCTTAGGGCAAAGCTCCAATGAATGGTTTAAGCATGTAATACGCGCCGGCAAACAATACCAGGCTTAAGAAAACGAAGAAAATGCCGATACCAGTATTGGACTTGGCAAGATCATTCAGAGAGCTGATCAGGAGAGAGGCATTACCTACCAGCCCTGAGACTCCTTCGGAAATTCCCTTCTCAGCCAACTTTGTCGTAGATTCAGCGATGCTTTGAATGCCGCGACCGAGGGATTGTTTTACCAGGATGACGATGCTTAGAATCAAACAGAGAAAGCCCAGTGCAAAAAGGACCACTGAGACAATCAAAAGGACCTGATCTCCATTAGTTTGCATAAATAACCTCCGATGAAAATACTTATCGGAGGTTATGTTGCAACTACTATGCCAAGCCCCTCAATTGGAGCCTCTAAAACGGTTAGTTGGTGATGTCTTTTGGCAAATGGTTAAGATCAATTGTGGACTCATCGCAGAACAAAACTGCCCTTTCAATGGCGTTGCTAAGTTCGCGGATATTGCCAGGCCAGGCATAATCGATCAGGGCTTGCATGGCTGCAGGAGAGACATCCAGAATGTTCGCGCCGAGACGTTTGTTGAACTTTCTGACCATGTAACCAACCAGGTCGGGGATGTCCTGGCGGCGTTCTGCGAGGGAAGGCAGATCCAGATCGACGACCTTAAGACGGTAATAGAGATCTTCCCTGAACTCATGCCGTGCGATCATTTCCTTGAGGTCGCGGTTTGATGCAGCGATGACCTGGACGTCTACGTGGATAAGGTTCGTCCCGCCAACCCGCCTGAAGGCGCGTTCTTCCAGGGCTCGCAGGAACTTTGCCTGGAGGTCGACCGGCATGGATGAGATTTCATCGAGGAACAGAATGCCACCATCGGCGATTTCCATCAGACCATTCCGTTTGCTGGTTGCGCCGGTAAAGGCACCCGATTCATGCCCGAAAAGTTCGGATTCGAACATGGTGGGTTGAATAGCCGGACAGTTGATGTCGATGAAAGGTTTGCCTGAACGCGGTCCGTTGCGGTGAATGTATTGCGCAAGCACTTCCTTGCCTGTGCCAGTCGGACCGGTGATCAGGACCGAGACTGATGATTCCGAGGCACGACCTGCCAGCTCGAGGATGTGTTGCATCTCTGGGGTATTGCCGACGATAAATTCGTCCAGGTTGCCTTTGTTGCTGCGAAAGTGGGCGAGTTCACGGCGCATTGAGATGACTTCCGCTGCACGGTTGACGGATTTTTCCAGCTCAAGCAGGTCGAGAGGTTTTTCCATGAAGTCCTGTGCACCGTTTTTCATGGCTTCCACAGCCATGGACACTTCGCCGTGGGCGGTGACGATGATCACCTGCGGGCGCATGGGCAGGCGGGATGTTTCTGTAAGCAGGTGGGGTCCATAGCCGTCTGGTAAGCGCACATCAAGGATGATAATATCTGTGATACCTTTCGAGATGAAAGCACGGGCGTCCGCCATCGTGCCAGCTTCGAGGACTTCGTAGCCTTTTGAGCGTAAAAATTGAGAAACGACCATGCGGGCGGTTTCTTCATCATCAACGACTAAAACGGTTGCTGCCATAAAACTCCTTATGTTGCTTTCAGCAGGAGGACGTGAAACATTGTCCCACCGGGAAAGCTTTCGACAAAAATATTTCCTCTGTGCGCCGTCACAATTCGACGCGAGATAGCCAGACCCAATCCTGTACCTTTTGCTTTAGTGGTCAGGAAGGGTTCGAAAACGTGTTTAATCAGATCTTCCGGGATGCCTGGTCCTGAATCCGCTACGATGATCTCGTATTGTGGCGGATTGGTCTCAGGTGAAACCGGATGAATTTTAATGTTCAGACTGCCGCCTTCGTTTTCCATCGCCTGGATGGCGTTGCTGATCAAGTTCACAAAAACTTGCTCAATAGCGCGTGCATCCGCCAACACCAAGGGGTTGGCAGGCAGCTGCTCAAGATTGTAACTGATATTAAGCCGGTACATCCTCGGTGCCCAACGGTCGAGGATGGAATTGATCAGGATGGCGAGATCGACAGGAGCAAAACTGTATTCCACCGGTTTGGAAAAAGTAAGGGTTGAATCCATTAAGTGCGTCAGGCGCAGGCAATCGTTCTGAAGGCGTGATACCAGGTCTGCGTGGGGGTCATCCGGAGCCATGCTGAGCCCCATCAGCTGCAATCCGGTAGAGATGCTATTGATCGGATTTTTGACCTCATGCGCGAAAATTGCGGAGACCTCACCCAAGAATGCCCGCTGTTCAAGCTGCTGGGAATGGGCGCGAATCTGCTCGGTCTGGCTGACATCGCGCAATATCAGGACGATACTGCGAACTTTGTCTTTTTCGACCACCGGAATGCAGAGTACCTGTGCCATGAAAGAGCCACCCGAGCGGTTATTGAGGCTGAGGTTGTTGCCAACCAGCGTGCTGATGCCCTGCTGGGCAGATTTGTAGAGTGTGGAAAGCGTCTCATTGCCAATCAGAACCATATCGGCCTTTTGACGGAAGACCTCTTTGCTGGCGTACCCGAGTAGAAATTCAGCCGCTGGATTCATCTCGGCGATGCGCAGATCTGGAGTGAGGAGGATGACACCTTCCTCGAGATTGTCGGTGATGGCATGTTGGATTTGAACAACGTGCCGAATATTCGTGAGGGTCCTCTGCGCGCCTTCAAGGCTGTTGAGCCCCTGAATCGCCGAGGCGGCGTGGGCGGACATCAATGCCAGGTAGCGCAGCGTTTCGTCGTCGGGGAAAGGCGGCTCACCAGCCGCGATCATCAGCCCCTGGGGGGAGCTGTTGTGATAGAGCGGTAGCGTGAGCAGGTAATGGTAGCCTTCCATCAACGCGATCTCCTGCAGAGCATTTTGCGGTTCACGCGTCAACTTCCAGAGCTGCAGAGACGGCATATTCTCGAGCAGCTCCACATCCAGGCTGACAGGGAAAACCTCCGCCAGAGGTGAGGAGGTGATGCGTTGAAGCTGTTTCTCATCCCGAGGGTTGACCCGGTAGGAAATGATCAAGTTGGGGCTGAGCATCCGCTGCAGGATTTGATTCGCGGTTTGGAAAACAGCCTGGGAGGAATTTTGGCTGCCAAGCGTGGTGAGGAGAGAGAAGTTATCAAAGCGGTATTCTTGTTCAAGTAAATCCCGCCTGATTTCAAGCTCGGCATCCGGCGGCGAGAAAGTGAGCACAACCACCTGGTTGGTAAGGCTGATAGGCAAAATCCGCATTGTGGCAAGAATCAGGTCGCCACTGGCAATTTGGAGGCGAACCGGGCGGCTTTGCTCCCCGGTCGGGTTGGTGTCGGGGTCGCCTGGGATGAGAGAGAAGAGAGACAGTTCCTTGAGGGCGCCGAGCGTGAAGGAGGTGAGATCAAAGAATTTTCGATTTGCGTTCAGGATCTGGTCATCGGTGCGGCGATAGACCAACGCGGCTGCAGGGATCATCTCCAGGATCAGAGACCGATCCAACAAAGAGAAATCCTGATGAGAATCACCCGATTGTTTTGAGCTGTGTTGGTCGTGTGATGCAGGCATGCTACCTGGTTTTACTCTGGCGGAGATTTCCGGGCAGGATGCCTTCCATCGAGCGGTATTTGGCAACCGTTCGGCGGG
>CAYPBU010000053.1:0-14263 GCA_964409045.1 uncultured Anaerolineaceae bacterium
CCTTCATCTTTGATGGTTCCAAAACCCCCGCAGAAGCCTACACCTTCGCACAGGAAGCCATCGTTGCCGCTATCGGCACCGACACGACCGGCATGGTCAACCTGCCCGGTTCCTGGCAAAAAGCCGCTGGTTTCGCCTGTGAATGGGATCCCAAGTGCGCAGATACTGCCATGACCCTTGGTGATGACGGTCTCTACACTGCCAAATTCACCATCCCCGCTGGCGAGTACGAAGTCAAAGTTGCCCTTGATGGCGGCTGGGACACCAACTATGGTGTCGACGGCGTCGCTGGTGGCGATAACATCAAGTTCACCGTTGCAGCCGATGGCGAAGTGACATTCGTCTATGACCCCGCAACCCATATCCTGGACGTTCAACTGCCCTAAGATTTAGTTTACCCGGAGGCTTGCGTTCGCAAGCCTCCTTTTTTCAACAGGGAAAGGAGAATTAAGTGATGGACGCAAATCAGACGCCAACAAAAGGTGAATTTGCCAAGAAAACCATCCTGGGTGCTGGTAATTTACTCACCTCTCTGATCATTCTCGTTGTTGATATCGCCCTGGGCTTTTTTGCCTTTAAACTCTTCAGTCTTGGCTATATCCCACTGGGAATTTGTTTTGCCCTTATCATCATCATGATCAGCGTAGCCTTCCTGGTCCCAAAAGCCCACATGTTTAAATGGATGGCAATTGGACTTTCAGCCTGGCTGCTTTTTTCAATTTTTCCGATCGTTTACACTATTTACAATGCTTTCACCAATTACGGTGACGGTCACCTGATCTCCCAGACTCAGGCGATCGAACAGATCCAAGCTCAGACCTACTTACCTGAAACAGGCAAAGCCTATCAATGGATTGCTTACCGGTCCGCGAACAACGAGTATTTACTCTGGGTCAAAGACGCGGAAGGCAAAACCATGCTGGTTTCCCAAGTGGATGTCGAAGGCGACGCTGAAATCCCGCTGGTCACGGGAGAAAATGGCATTGGAGAGCTTGACGCGGAAGGCGCCCCTGTCTCTATCGAGGGCTACACCCGCCTCAACCGCATCCTTGCCTCCACAGATAAGAACCTGACCAACGTCAGGTTTGGCGACCCGGAAAACACCATCCAGGTGCGTTCTCCATCCGAAGCGGCGGAGCTTCTGCCCCTTTACGCTTACGACGCCGAGACCAACACCTTCACCCACGCAATCAATGGCACGGTATTTTACGATCAAGAAGGTACCTACACCGCAAAGAATGGTGATCGTCTGATCCCTGGTTACTCAGCAGTTGTGGGTGTGAAGAACTTTGTCCAGTTCGTCAATAGTCCCGGTTTGCGCGGACCTTTGGTGACGATTGTTATCTGGAACTTCCTGTTTGCCACCTTCAGCCTCCTGCTAACCTTCTCCTTGGGCTTGCTGATCTCCATCATCTACGGCGATCCCAAGTTTAAGGGCAAGAAGATTTTGCGGTCTTTGTTGTTGATCCCCTATACCATCCCCAGCTTGATCACCATCTTGATCTGGCGTGGTATGTTCAACCCCGATTTGGGCGTCATCAACCGCATGCTCGAGAGCCTCTTCAACATCTCACCCCGCTGGTTCACCCAGCCATGGCTGGCAAGGATCGCCTTGCTTGTTGTCAACACCTGGTTGGGTTACCCCTACTGGATGTTGGTCACCAGCGGCGCTCTGCAATCCATCCCTGGTGATATTTATGAGGCAGCTGAAATTGATGGTGCCAGCGGCTGGCAGCGATTCAGGAGCATTACCCTGCCCCTTTTGCTGGTCAGCGTGGGACCCCTGATGATTTCTTCCTTCATCTTCAACTTCAACAACTTCAACCTAATTTACGCCTTCATCAATGGCGGACCGCCAATCCCGACCGCGACAACCCAGGCTGGCTACACCGATATCATCATCAGCTACGTCTACAACCTGGCATTTGCCAGTGGACGCGGCGTGCAATACGGTTACGCTTCAGCCATTTCGCTGGTCCTGTTCATGTTGATCGCGGTGATGTCGTTGCTGCAATTCAAGTTCACAAACATGTGGGAGGAGGTTGGCGAAAATGTCTAAACATCCATCATCCGTCAAACGCAGTCGAACTATCGGTTTGGTCTGGCGCTGGACTTTAGCCGCTGTCCTGATCCTTTTTAGCATCTTCCCTGTTTTGTGGATCGTTTCAGCGTCGCTCAACCCCGTCAATGACCTGGCTAACCAAAAATTGATCCCTGACAACTGGGGTTTTCAAAACTTCCAGCAATTGGTGACGAATCCGATTTTCCCCTTCTTCACCTGGCTGAAAAACTCATTGATCATTTCAACAGTTTCAACCTTGCTGACCCTTTCACTGACCACGCTGGCAGCTTTTGCCTTTTCGAGGTTCCGGTTTAGAGGGCGCCAGGGTATGCTCAAATCCATCCTGCTGATCCAGAGCTTCCCCAACCTGTTGGCGATTGTGGCTCTGTTCACCATCATCAAGCAGATCGGGGATGTCTTTCCGCTGTTTGGGCTCAACACCCATGCAGGCTTGATCCTGGTCTACTCGGGCGGTGCCATGGGTATGAACATCTGGCTGATGAAGGGCTACATGGATACCATCCCGCGTGATATTGACGAATCGGCGCATGTGGACGGCGCGACTGACTGGGAGGTCTTCTCCAAGTTGATCCTGCCGCTCTTGCGCCCAATTTTGGTCGTCATTTCCATTCTCAGTTTCATTGGTACCTATGGCGAGTTCATTATCGCCCGGACTCTGCTAACGCAGCGTGAGATGCAGACCGTTATGGTTGGTTTGCAGATCTTCACTGCCGGGCAGTACACCAAGAACTGGGGCGTCTTTGCCGCCGGCGCTTTGATCGCTGCCTTGCCGATCATGATCATCTACCTGATCCTCCAGGACCAGATCGTTGGTGGTCTAACCCAGGGTGCTGTCAAGGGGTAGGCTCAGAATTAAGTACCAAAGAGAGGGTTGTGTTGTAATGCAACCCTCTTTTTATTCCTCGTCAATAAATTAATGTCGAAGTTAGCCCGTGTGAGGTACGAGTTAATCAGAGGCTGCAGGACTGTCATCCTGAGTGAAACGACTGCTTGCGTCCCCTTGCGGGAAGGATCTGTTAGTTGATGATCAGATGCTTCGCAAAAGCGCTGTTGTTTTTGGTGGGTTGGCTATTGCAGTGTTTAGGTAAATTGAGACAATGTGACGCCAACCCACCCTACAAAGAAGAATCGCCGGAGACGGTCTTCGTAGGGCGGAATGCACTGCATTTGCGCACTCCGCCAAGTTAATTATTGTCGGAGTGAGTCCGCGTAAGGTGCGTGTTAATAAGAGGATGAGAGGCGGTCTCATTCCGACCTACGAAAGGCCTAGTTTAGCGGGGAGTGCGCAAAGTTATTGCCGGAGTGAGATCGCCACGTCGCTTTGCTCCTCGCGATGACGGGTGGGGTATCAAGAACGTCGTGTCGGCTATATTGACTTTAACACAGGGGGAGATACTGAAACGCAAAGTCACCTTACAATGGCTTTTACCGTCATTTTTTCCTAAATATTGGTTTTATTCTGCCAGGATGGTAATGCCTGAACCAGCGGTGACGGAGCCGATCTGCCACATTGGGACTTCGCGCGCGTCGGCTTCTGCCTGGAAATCCGCGGCTTTGGCTTCTGGGACGGCGACCAGCAATCCACCACTTGTTTGGGGGTCGTAGAGGAGCGTCTGAAGGTTGATGGAAAGCTCGCCTTCAACCGTGACGTTGGGGCTGAAGTAGAGCAGGTTGTCGGCTGCTCCGCCTGGGAACGTATAGGCATAAGCCAATTTTTGAGCTGCCTGCATCAGGGGAATGCTGGGGAAGTGGAAGCGCAAGGCGACGCCACTCGCGACAGCCATCTCATTGGCATGCCCCAAGAGACCGAAACCGGTGATGTCGGTGGCAGCGTGCAGACCAAAGTCCACGGCGAGTTGAGCGGCATCGCGGTTGAGGCGTTTCATCCATGTAACGGCATCCTCGAGCTCGTCAGGGGAGACCAGGTTGCGTTTGAGCGCGGTGGTGATGACGCCGGCACCAAGGGGTTTAGAGAGGAACAGACGATCGCCTGGGCGCGCGCCGGATTTTGTCAGGATTTGGGCGTTTTGGACGATTCCAAGAGCTACCAGACCAAACTTGGGTTCATCATCCTTGACGGAATGCCCGCCCGCAATGACAACGCCCGCTTCGAAGGCTTTTTCAGCAGCACCGCGAATGATGGCCTGGGCGATTTCGATTGGGAGGCTGGCAGGGAGGGCGGAGATATTGAGCGCAAAGAGAGGTTTGCCACCCATCGAGTAGACGTCTGAAAGCGCGTTGGCGGCAGCGATCGCGCCGTAGTCGTAGGGGTCATCCACAACGGGAGTGAAGAAGTCGACCGTGGCGACGAGAGATTGGTTTTCGTCGAGGCGCCACACAGCAGCATCATCGGCAGAATCGAGCCCGATGAGCAGATCAGGGTATACGGTACCCCTGAATGTATCTTTGATTGGCAGCAGGACCTGCGCCAGCGTTTCCGCGTCGACTTTTGACGCTCAGCCCGCGCAAGCGGAGAGCGAAGTCAGGCGGATGGGTGGGGTTGTGTTCATAGCGTAATCATACCTGATTTTTGGCTGTTTTGGGGGAGAAAATGATGTAGAGGGTTTGTTGAAGGATGGGGGTTGAAGTGGGTTTCGAAGTTATATACAATCAAGCACATAGTGAAAGGACTAACATGAAAAAACGATATTTTGGAATAATTTCAATTGCTTTAGTGGCAATTTTTGTGCTCGGAGCTTGTTCATCAGGAACGGAACCGACGGTAGCGCAGGTACCGACGACAGCACAGGAAACGGCAGTGGTTCAAGAACCAACCACGGTACAGGAACCAACTGCGGCGGTTCTGACTGATGCTGAAATGGAAGCCTTGATTGCGGAAAAGGCTCATGACCAGCACACGCTGGATTTTATCCTTTCGAAGGATATGACCGCAGAGGAGTGGTCGGAAACCCTGGACCGGATGATCGGGTACGGCGCGAAGATCAGCCCCGAAGAGAAAGCTATGATTATTGATTGGCTGGTAAGCCGAAATAAGTAAGGTTAAACCCCAGAAAGTACCAGACCGGGATCATGGTCCCGGTTTTTTTGTTTATGTCTACAAAACGGGCAGGATTAGGTATATTCCCTTCGAAATTTAACCGAAATGTGCCCCCAAAATGACGGATCGGAGTAAACTTGTTCGATATATTCGGATAAACGCATATAAGGAATTTGATGAATAAGGATTATCTTGACGAAGAGTTAGAGTTGCTGCACGAACGGATCTGTCCGGCGTTGAGCCATCCTCTGCGCATGAAAATCTTGTACCTGCTGAATGAGAAGGCAATGAACGTGGGTGAGTTAACTGTGGAAATGGGTATCCCGCAAAGCACAGTCTCGCGGCACTTAAGCGTGCTGCGCGAAAGAGGGCTCGTTCGGGCTGAACGGGAGGGCACAACCATCTGGTACGCCCTGGCGGAACCGGAATTGGCAACTGTTATTGACATCTTACGCGGGATCCTTGGCAGACAACTTGAGAGCCATTTGGATCAGGCGCAAACAATTTTGAAAAAAATGTCTGAGGAGGCATAAATGAAGGTAGTGATCATAGGCGGAGTGGCAGGCGGGGCAAGCACGGCGGCGCGTTTGCGGCGTGTGGATGAGGATGCGGAGATTGTGATGCTCGAAAAAGGACCGTATGTGTCGTTCGCGAATTGCGGATTACCTTACTACCTTAGCCGCACAATCGACGAGCGTGAAAAACTGATGGTCACGACGCCCGAGAGCCTCAAAGCAATGCTCAACATCGACGCACGCCCCAACAGTGAGGTTGTTGGAATCGACCGTGAAAACAAAACTGTGCTGGTAAGGGAACATCCCGGCGGCAGGGAATATAGCGACCACTATGACAAACTGGTGCTGGCACCCGGAGCTGAACCGATCGTTCCGCCATTGCCAGGTGTGGATCTTGAGGGTGTTTTTATTCTGCACAATATCCCTGAGCTCGATGCGCTGGATTCCTACATCACGAAAAAACAGGTTAAGCGGGCAGTTGTTGTCGGCGGTGGATTTATTGGCTTGGAAGTGGCGGAAAACCTGGCGGAGACCGGCGTGAGTGTCAGTGTTGTGGAGATGCTCAACCAGGTGATGGCGCCAGTCGACTACGAAATGGCAGTCGAGGTGCACGAGCACCTGGCGCTGCACGGCGTACGGCTGGTGTTGGGGGATGGACTGAAAGCCATCGAAAGGGTTGAAAGCAATGGAACACTGAAGGTTCATACCGGGAGCGGTAAGGAACTGGAGACCGACCTGGTGGTACTTGCGATTGGGGTGCGCCCAAACACGAAACTGGCGAAGGAAAGCGGCATCGAAGTGACCCAGCGTGGGCACATTGTCACGAACGAGCGCATGCAGACCTCGGATCCCGATATTTATGCGGTGGGCGACGCGGTGCAGGTGAAATCAGCGATCACCGGTCAGCCCACGTCCCTGGCGTTGGCAGGTCCTGCCAGCCGGCAGGGGAGAGTGGCGGCGGATAACATCGCTGGCAGGGATATGACCTTCAAGGGCGTTCGGGGAACATCCGTGGTGAAGGTTTTTGACCTGACAGTTGCATCGACGGGCTTGAACACCCGCCAACTGCAGCAGGCAGGGTTGGCGTATGACTCGGTCGCGACACACAATAACAATCATGCTGGTTACTATCCAGGCGCGAGCCCGATCCATCTGAAACTACTGTTCGGACCTGAGGGGCAAATATACGGCGCCCAGGCTGTTGGCACAACCGGTGTTGAGAAACGCATTGATGTGATCGCGACGGCAATGCACGGCAAGCTTAGTGTGTTTGACCTGGAGGAATTAGAACTCAGTTACGCGCCGCCTTTTGGCTCCTCGAGAGATCCAGTGAATAACATCGGCTTTGCGGCCGCCAACGTTCTCCGGGGAGACTGCCCGGTGAAGCATTGGGATGACGTTGCGGGGCTGAACAGCGAAGAGTGGTTCAGACTGGATGTGCGGGAGCAGGAAGAGCAAGCTGTCGGCGCCATCGAAGATACCCACAACATCCCGCTTGGTGAGCTCAGGAGTCGGTTCGCTGAGCTGCCAAAGGATAAAAAGATACTGGTCAATTGCGCGAGCGGGCAGCGCTCCTATTTTGCGACACGAATGCTGCGCCAGAAGGGCTTTGATGCCTACAACCTCTCTGGAGGTTACAAAACTTACGCTTTAGGGGCTGCGGTACAAGAAGAGCCCAAACTAATGGAGGTAAAACCTGTGGTGAATATGGAAAAAGAGGAATTAACGGTCGTAACCGGAGGGAATCAATACCAACTGGATGCTTGTGGTTTGCAGTGCCCGGGACCAATCCTGAAGCTCTATACTAAGGTCAAAGAGATGGAAAACGGTGACCAGGTGACAGTGAAGGCGACAGATTTGGGGTTTGCCCGTGATGTGGAAGCTTGGGCAAAGTCGACCGGAAATCAGCTGGTCTCACTTGACGTGAAGACTGGGGAGATCACAGCAGTGGTGCAAAAAGGCACTGTAGCGGTGGCAGCAGCGGCAGTGAGCGAAACGCAGACGCAAAAGCACACCAAGGGCGAGGACCTGACGATGGTGGTCTTCTCAGGGGAGTTGGATAAGGCGATCGCGGCGTTCATTATTGCCAATGGATTTGCCTCCATGGGGCAGCAGGCTACCCTCTTTTTCACCTTCTGGGGTCTCAACATCCTGAAGAAGCCCACCGCTCCTGCCATGAAGAAAACTTTCATGGAGAAGATGTTTGGCTGGATGCTGCCGAGAGGCGCGAATAAGCTGGTCCTTTCGCAGATGCACATGATGGGTGCTGGAACTGCCATGATCAAGGGCATTATGCGGAAATACAACGTCGATTCCCTGCCCGAGATGATCAAGACCGCCCAGGCTAACGGCGTGAAATTGTTGGCATGCCAGATGTCAATGGATCTAATGGGGATCCGACCCGAAGAGCTGATTGACGGAGTAGAGCAGGTTGGGGTGGCGACGATGGCTGCGGCAGCCAGCAACTCGAATACCCATTTCTTTATTTAAGAATAGACTGACTAGCGAAAAAGACCCCGATTCGGGGTCTTTTTCGTTTAAGCCAATCAATATCAGGATAAACGATCTGCCAGGATTACCTTCGGGGAACGTCCTTGACGCGCGCCATGAGCAGCGTGGCGATCGTAATAAAGAAGGCTGACACGACAAACATGACAGTGTAGTCGTATCGCGCCACGAGCGAGCCAGCCAGCACGGGAGCCAGCAGCAGGAAGGATCCAGTGAGCGTGCGCCCCATGCCAAGGTAGGTAGGTCGGAGCGATTCCTCACCCAGTTCCATGATGAGCATGCTGTCACCAACACCGACTCCTGATTGATAGAGACCAAACATGGCAAACACCAGGTAGTAGAGCCAGATACTCTTGCTGAAGATGGCAACGATTAGTGCCACAAACCAGCAGATAAAAGACAAGACCATGATCTTTTTGGGACCGATACGATCGCCAACCGCACCCCAAATGGCATAGCCTAACACACCGCTGGCAAGGATCACGCCCGTGAAGACAGCGGCTTGCTCGTCCGGAAGGTGGAAAGCTTTAATGGCATAAACCGCGATGAATGCGGTAGCCATGTTGCCAATGAAGGAGATCGAACGGGCGAGCAGGTAAAGGCGGAAGTTGCCATCCTTTTTCAAGATTCGCCCAAACATGCTGAAATCTATTACAGATTTTTTGGGTTGGGGTGAGGTGGCATCTTTGACTGGCAGGTTCGTTTGCCCAGGATCAGGTTCGCGATTTTGGATATAGGCGGCAAAGGAAAGCCACTGGATAACAACGGCGATGCCAAAACCGAGGGCATAGTTGCGCGGATAGGTCAGGGTGGCAAGGATGACACCGCTGAGCACAGAACCGAGAATGCCGGCTCCCTGGCCGAACACGCGGGAAAAACCAAAAAAGCGCGCACGGTGGCTGAGGGGAATAACGCGCGCCATGACCTCCTGCCAGGGCAGAGCAGACATGCCGCCAGCAATGCCGCGCCAGGTCATCAGCAGGATCAGGAGAATCAGCGCGGTAGATTTGCTGATGTAAGGGATGGCAAGCGCGAGCACCGCAAATAGCAGGTATGGCAGCCTTTCAAATACCCCCAACCGGACGGAAAGCGGCAGGATCTTTGGCGTGTGGGTCACGCGCGAAGCAATAAACATCTGGGGCAGGAACCAGCCGGCGTTGACGATGGCGGGCATTAAACCAATCAGGAAGGGGTTGTCGGTAAGCGTGGCAGCAAAGACAGGCATAATGGTGTTGATATTCCAAAAGCTGTCTGCCATGAAGAAGAAACTGATGTCCAGGGTGTTGATGATGACATTATGGCGGAAATTCTTCGCGACAGACGCTGGGACGTTATCCTCAGGGCGGATGCGGAATAAATTCGAAAGAAGGTAACTGATGCGGTTGGACATAGATGTTAATCATAGATTATAAAATGAAATGGCCAATCGGAACTGATTGCATTGGTTTTTTGCTCTTGGAAGGGGCTGGAGATGGAGATTGGGCACTTCTCCGCGTTGATAATGTATCCGAAGCAATGAATTTGAACATAATTCCGTCATCGAAGTTTTTTGGCATGCTTGAACGAGAATGATAGGCTTATTCCCTCTACAGAAAAACTTTGTACGCCGTCAGCTGGAAGGCATGATGGAGGAGCAACTTCTGGTATCCTGTTAATATGGACGAAAGAGGTGAACAATGACACAAGCAACCCCTTGGTATAAAGACGCCATTTTCATGGAACTCAACACCCGAGCCTATAAAGATTCGGACGCTGACGGCTGGGGTGACCTGCCCGGCCTGACCTCCAAATTGAATTACATCAAAGACCTGGGGGTGGACGCGATTTGGCTCTTGCCGATCATGCCTTCCCCGCTGCGCGATGATGGTTATGACGTGAGCGATTTTTGTGACATTTTTCCTGCTTATGGTAATTTGGAAGACTTCAAAAAGCTGATCGAACAAGCCCACGAACGGGGGCTGAAAGTTATCGTGGAAATCATTCCGAACCACACGTCTGATCAGCACCGCTGGTTCCAGGCATCGCGTGACCCGCAGCACCCTGAGCATGCAAAATATCGGGATTGGTATGTGTGGTCTGACACCGACCAGAAGTACAAGGACGCAAGGATTAACTTTTCCGACACGGAAACATCCAATTGGACATTTGACCCGTTGCGAGGTCAATTCTTCTGGCACCGGTTTTACTCATCCCAGCCGGATCTGAATTATGACAACGAGCAAGTTCAGCTGGCAATGCTGGACACAGTCAAGTTTTGGATCGATTTGGGCGCGGACGGGCTGCGCGTGGATGCGCCGCCGTACCTGTGTGAACGGGAAGGCACGAATTGTGAGAATCTGCCTGAAACCCACGCTTTTCTGAAACGGATGCGCAAGTTTGTCGATGATTATCGCCCCGATACGCTCCTGCTGAGTGAAGCCAACCAGCCGCCGGAGGATTTGATCGAATACTTTGGCAATGGCGATGAAATGCACATGAACTTTCACTTTCCGCTCATGCCGCGCCTCTTCCTCGCACTGGCGAAGGCGGACCGCACACCAATTGAAGAGATCCTGGCACGCACTCCTATTTTGCCAGAGGGCTGCCAGTGGGGGAGCTTTTTGCGCTGCCATGATGAGCTGACGCTTGAGATGGTCTCCCCGGAAGAAAGCCAGTGGATGTTGCAGTTTTTCGCGCCAAATCCCAAACAGCGCATCAACATGGGCATTCGCCGCAGGCTGGCGCCGCTAATGGAAAACGACCAACGCAAAATATTACTGATGCACTCGATGCTGCTGACAATGGTGGGCTCGCCCTTCCTATATTATGGCGACGAAATTGGCATGGGGGATAACGTGGACTTGTTTGACCGGAACGGGGTGCGGACACCGATGCAGTGGGATGGCTCGCGGAATGCCGGATTTTCAGACGCAGACCCCGAAAAACTCTACGCGCCAGTGATCAAAGACGAAGTTTATGGTTATCAATGGGTGAACGTGGCAGCCCAGGAAGCTGACCCGAATTCTCTGCTTAACCGCCTGCGGCACATGATCGGCGTGCGGAAGGAACACGCGCTCTTTGGTAGAGGGGATTTTGCCTGGAAAGCCTTTAGTTTTGACTCCAAGGCAGTGGTTGCGTACCAGCGGTCCTGGCTGGGGCAACGGGTGGTTGTTTTGAACAATCTGAGCGGGGAGGAAGTGAGTGGCTGGATCCCGGAGACGGCGTTGAGTTTTGAGGACCTTCTGACAGGAGAGATCGTGCTGCCTGGAGATTACACCCTTAAACCTTTTGGATATGTCTGGCTGACGCCGGTGAATGAGAAAACCGAAAACCTACCAAGCGGTCCGAACGCAAAGCAACCCGGTTATCTGGGCTCAGACAAGCAATAACGAAAGGGCATTACCCCTGCACATAAACGAAAACTCTCTTGACCAAAGAGCGGATAAATGCTAACCTTGACACATGACCACCCTCTCCCTTACAACTGATTTTGGCAACGTAAACGGTTTTGTTGGCACGATGAAAGGGGTCATCTGGGGGATTGCCCCGGATGTCAATATCGCTGACATCAGCCATGAAATCCCCGCCCAGGATATTCGGACGGGAGCGATCGCCCTTTGGCGTTCCTCGGCTTATTTCCCTGCCGGATCAGTGCATGTGGCGGTTATTGATCCAGGCGTTGGAACGAAACGGCGAGCCATCGCAGCGAAACTGGGAGACCAGTTTTATGTGATGCCGGATAACGGTCTGATCACCCCCATGCTTGAGGATGCTGAAGCAGCTAATTTGGAAGTTCGCATTGTTCACCTGGACAAACCTGAGTATTGGCTGCCGCAGGTCTACACCACCTTCCACGGGCGCGACATCTTCGCCCCTGTTGGCGCGCATCTCGCCGCGGGAGTCCCGCTGGAGAAGCTCGGCACCGCAATTACCGATCCCGTGCGTCTACCCCTGCCCAAACCGGTCAGGACTGAGGATGGCATCGAGGGCAGCATTGTTGTCATTGATGTATTTGGCAACTGTTCATCCAATATCCGCGTTTCAGAGGTGGCTCACCTCGAAAGCGCCACACTGATGATTGGCGGGCAAGTCATCCGCGGGGTGCTGCCTTCTTATGGGCACGCCAAAATTGGCGAGCTTGTGGCAGTGACTGACAGCGAAGGTTTCATCGAAGTTGCTGTGGTAAACGGTAGTGCAGCAAAGAATTATGGTATCAAGTTGGACGATAAGGTAAGGATCAGCTTCGATGCCTGAGCTCCAAACTCCACCCCTGGTTGTTCGAGATCTTGGTTTCCGCTATAACTCACGGCATACACCAGCCATTGAAGACATCAACCTTCGGTTGGAACCCGGGCAGGTGGTCTTACTGGCTGGGTCTTCCGGATGCGGCAAGACGACCCTGATGCGCTGCGTGAACGGGCTCATCCCGCACACTTATCGTGGATTTATGCAAGGTGAGATCGAACTCTACGGAAAATCAATTAAGGGCATGGGGCTCGCAGAAATCTCGAAACATGTGGGTACCCTATTGCAAGACCCGGAACGCCAAATCTTAGGCACTTACGTCATCAATGAGGTCTGTTTTGGGCTCGAGTCGCAGGGGATGCCACGGGAGGAGATGATCCCTCGTGCAGAAAAAGCGTTGGAGCGGCTCAACATTTTGCACCTGCGGGACAAAGAGACCCATTTCACGTCCGGTGGAGAAAAACAAAAGGTCGCCCTGGCAGGCGTGCTGGCAATGGAGCCGAGCATTCTGCTGCTGGATGAGCCACTTGCGTCGCTAGACCCGGCATCCGCCAGGGAGGCTTTGCTGGCTTTCAGGCAATTAGCAAATGAGGGTCTCTCCATTCTATTGGTGGAACATCGCGTCGAGGATGTGCTTCAGATCAATCCGGAAAAAGTTGTCTACATGGACAATGGACGCATCACCTACGAAGGGGATGTGGCCGGGTTGTTGGATACTGCCGATTACACCCGCATTAAGCTGCCCGCTCGCACCGTTCTAAAACGGGCAAAGGGAACCCCATCCAGGCAATGCCATGTGGCTGTGCCCGCGATGGACCCAACCAGTGAGCCGCTCGTTTCTTTCCAGAACGTCAGTTTTCGTTACAAATCTGACAGCCCCGAAGTGTTGCATGGCATCAACCTGGATGTTCGGGCTGGCGAGGTGATCGCGATCCTGGGGCATAATGGTTCCGGCAAGACCACCACCGTCAAACAGGCTTTGGGACTGCTCAAACCCACCAGCGGGCGTGTGCTGCTTGAGGGCGTGGACACCAAAAAAACCACTGTCGCCAATTCCGCCAGGACGATTGGCTACGTCTTTCAAAGCCCAAGCCAGATGTTGTTCGCCCCAACTGTGCGCGAAGAGCTTGCTTTTGGTCCCTCTAACCTGGGTGCAAGCAAAGAAGTTGTAAACGAGAACGTGGACTGGGCAATTGAAACCGTTCATCTTGAACAGGAACTGCCCACGCCACCTCTGGCGCTTTCTTTTGGGCAGCAGAAGCGCGTCTCGATTGCTTCGGTGCTTTCTATGAAGTCGCGCATCTTGATGATGGACGAGCCCACAGCCGGGCAGGATTACTGGAATTACCAGTCCTTCATGGACACCATCCTGCAAACCCCAGGGTTTGACGCGATTTTGTTCATCACCCACGACCTCGACCTGGCATTAACTTATGCCAACCGGGTGGTGGTGTTGTATGGAGGGAAAGTTGTGGCGGACGGCAGTCCGCATGATGTCTTCGCGGATGATGAGCAATTGCGCGAGTGGCGCTTGCTGCCAACATCGCTGCTCAAATTAAATCGTGAGATGTACCCACGTACAGGTCAATTCCTGCGAGCTGAAACTTTGAGCCAGCTGGCAGGTTAATTATTTATCAACCATTCATTAAAGGAGGAAGGTATGTATTCAAATGAAGTAGCAAAGCAGGAAAAGAAACCTTTGTGGCGCTTTGGCACGAAGGAAGTAGTGTACGCTGCCATCGGTGCCGCGCTTTATGCCGTGGTCACCTGGGCATTCAACGTGTGGCAGATCCCCGGCGCGGGTAACGTGGGTATTCGCCCAGGAGTCGTCATTCCGATGTTCTTCGGTATTGCCTTTGGTCCGATTGTCGGTTTTATCGCCGGTTTTGTGGGCAACATCCTCGCCGATCTGCTCAGCGGATATGGCTTTTGGAT
>CAYPBU010000054.1:0-14029 GCA_964409045.1 uncultured Anaerolineaceae bacterium
ACGTTCTGGCATAGCGTAACATGGTCCTCAAGCAGGGTTTCTGAGCTAATCTCGCATCCGGGATCAATGCGGCTGGTTCCATGGACAATGGCGCCTTCAGCAACCTTTGCTTGGAAATAATTTGGGTTCAATGGGGTAGGGTATGTCATAATCTGCTTATCTCCTAATAAATAGAATGTTTGTTCTATTATAGAAGATTTTTTGGGAAATGCAAGAGGATTTAATTTGGCAGTTGGTAGCCTATAGCTGGTAGGTCATAGTTCAAAACTCAGGCGTAAAGGAAATCAGCCCGTAGTTCACAGCTCACAGGTAGAGAATTTAAAAACTTTGCAAGCTATCAGCTATCACCCATCAGCTAGACGGTATGATAAAGGTTATCTCGACCTGATTGAAAATGACGATTCCGGTAAAATAAAACAACAATTTCCATTTTCCGGCATTCTCTTATCGTTCTTTTTCAACGAGGACACGATTTATATACCCCGTTGAGCCTTCATACGAGATCACTTTTCCCGGTATCCCCACCACCACCCCATTTTCAGGGACGTCGTGGGTGACTACGCAGTTCGCGCCGATGGCCGCGTTGTTGCCAACGGTAATCTTCCCAAAAATTTTTGCTCCAGGACCGATGTAGACGTTATCGCCAATTACCGGTACACCAGCGCGTTCGCCCCGCCGGCTAACACCGATGGTGACATCATGGGAGAGGTTGCAGTTTATCCCAATGACCATTTCTTCATTGGTAACTATCCCCCCGTGGTGCCCGATGTAAAGACCCGGTCCGATATTGGCTTTGAAGGAGATGGCGATGCCATATTTGATTTGGAGACGGTAATACACCAGCCAGGCAAACGGGAAAAGGATGCGCCAGAACGGTTGAGCATGGGTATAAGCGCAGAACCTCATCCACCAGGTATAGCGGTAGCCTGGGGAGAACAGGTAGTGATAGAGGCAGTCTTTGAGGGTGGCGCTGCCTGAGTAGCGGAAAAGATCCGATCTGGTGAGGGTGGTGAATTCAGAGAATTTCATATGTGTTAACCCACATCTGTTTGTTTGAGTATATTTCCCGCTCGGTCTAGGCACTAACTTACTGGGACTGAAGGTTCTGGTGGATCCAGTCGACCGTGCTCTGGTCCCAGTGGTAAGTATAAGAAGTGCTACCCAGAGATGGCAGGTATGTATACTCAACCGTCAGCAACTCGTTGGGGATCTGGGCGGCGCGTAGGTCGTCGAGCTGGAAATTGCGCAAAAAGCACATCCCAAGGCTGGCGATCTGGTCAACAGAAAGGTCAGTCAGAAAAGCGTCGCGGAATTTATCGAGCAAAGAAGGCACCTTGATCAGCATTGTCGGCTGCATCAGTTTGTTCAGGATGCCCTTCATCACCAGGGTCTGATTGCCCACCCTGAAGCTGTCGGAATAATTGGTGCGGATGCGCATCAGTGCCAACGCACGCTCGCCGCTCAGCGTTTGCGGTCCCGCTGGGAATGAACCCAAATTGGGGTTGGGGTCAGCCACGCCCTGCGGCAGGTTCACTTCCACCCCGCCAATGGCGTCAATGAAGTTGATGACTGTATCAAAATTGACGACCGCGTAGTGCTGGGGAGTGACGCCGAAGTTATAACGAATGACCTCTGCCAGTGAATTCGCGCCAATTCCCTCGCCCAGGTAACCACCCCACCCTGGCGTACCAAACAGGTACGCCTGGTTGATTTTCATGGGATTTTCTTCCGTAAATCGCCCCTCTGGCGCTTCCACCAGCAAATCACGCGGTAATGCAACCATGTTCGCTTTCATTTCTACGAAGTCCACCCGCATGACGCGGATCACATCCGCCAGCCCGTAGGTATATTGCGGGTCGCTGTAGTCGATACCGACCAGCAAGACGTTCCATGCTGATTCTTCACCGCAGACCGGTTTCTTGCCGGCTTCCAGCGTTGGCTCCGTGAACACGGGCAACTCCTCGAGGTTGGAAGGTGGGATGACCTCGGCGACTTTCTCCCCTTCCACCGGACCAACGACCATCGTTGGCAGGATCAAGGGCTGTGAGATCGGCTTTTGCAACGCCGGTCCAATCCAAACGAGGTAAAGGAAGGCGAGCAAGAGTGCCAGCCCTAAGAGAACATAAAGCAAGACCCTCCAACCGCTGGTGTGATTTTTCTTCACAGGCGGTGGCGGATTTACTCCATTAATGGTGATTGGTTGGGTATCTTTCATTTTTTACGATCCAGGGTTCCTGATTTAATGTCTTCAAGAATTTGAGAGTTCCTACTGTAGGTTATTACTGAGTGCTTCGCGGATGAAATCCGGTACCTCCGAGTGGGGCACCAGCACCCACGCACCTCCAGGGGTGATGTAGGTGTGGAACATCTCGGGAGGAATCTCGCGGACATGAATGTCTTGCTTGTCTATTTCTTGTGACAAGCAATAGAAGCTCTGCATATCACCTAAAGATAAATCACTTTGGGTGGAATCGTCCTTGAGCAAGGCAACGATCAGGCTCAGGACCCTCGTTGGGGTCAAACCACTGCGGACTTTTTCGAGCAGGGCTTTCAGCACTACCGTCTGGCGATCGATGCGCCTGAAGTCACTGTCGTACTCTCTGATGCGCATAAAGGCAACAGCACGTTCTCCATCGAAATGGTTCAAACCGGCTGGAAAGAAATTGCGAGGATCTGACGCGGAGTTTTCAAGTGTCACATCCACGCCGCCGACCGCATCAATATAATTTGCGATCTCAGCCAAATGCAGCACAAACTCATGATCAACCTGCACGCCGAAATTGTAAGCCAGGTTCTCAGCCAGCGACTCCGCCCCGTTGCCGGCTCCAAAGAAGTACTCAGCATAGCCAAAGGTCGCATTAATGCGTCCCTTTTCAATCCCATACCCCTCAAAACCGACTACTGAGACGAAGAAATCCCGTGGGATGGCGACCAGGTTGATCTCAGGTTTTGAAAAGTCGATCCTTGCCAGCCGGATGGCATCTGCCTGGGCGTTTTCGTCTATTCCAAGGATTAGCAGCGTGATGGCGTCTGACCTGCCGCAAATGGATGGCTTTGGAGTAGGTGAGGTTGAGGCTGTGGGAGTAAGCGGGGTGACTTCAGGAGTCCTCTCCGATTGCAGTACTGCCGGTGTAAACAAGATTGGCGCATCTCCTGCCTCATCAACCAACGCGGTTGGTAGATATTTCAGTAGTTCGGCGATTTCAGGATGAATAGTTGCCTTTGTGCCAGACGTCAGTGCTAGGGGAGTAAAAGTCTCGGACAGACTAGCAGTCTGCACGATACAAGCTCCAAGAAGCACCGCCACTGCCAAAAAAAGGCAGATCAGGAGGTATCGTTTTCGGGAGCCTGCAGTTAGTTTTTTTGCCATAGCTTATAGCTTGTGTTTAGGATTAATATACGCCTCCGCCCTTCCGACATGGTTTTCATCTCGGAAAGGGCGCTGCTCTATTCATGTACCCCCAGTTTTAGGTTTTTTTAGCCCTTTTTTACGGGCTTCCGGCTCACTTTCTCTGCCGGAAGTTCCATACGCATCATACCACCTTGCATCATTTTTAGCAGCACGGAGACTCGTTCCTTGCCGTTGACACATTTCTCAAAAACACCCTCAAACTGCCCAATCACGTCATCTTCCACGAGCACCGCATCCCCCGCCACAAACCCCGAACGTGCCTGTTTTTGCTCGAGATTGAGCTGGCTTGTCTGGCGCCGCACCGCTTCAATCATCTTGGGGTGAATGGACGCAGGCACGCCATCAAAATGCACCAGACCAATCACACCCCGCATCAGAAACACTTTTTGAGCGTACAGTTGTTCCGGCTCGTCGTTAACAAACAAATAGCCCGGGAAGTAGGGCTTGAGCGTATGGGAACGCGGATTAATCGGTTTCACTGCATAGACTGGCAGATAATTGGGGATCAGTTTTGCTCTCAGCTGGTCATACACGACAAACTCCATGTTCGACTTACAGCGCAAAGCGTACCAGTGATCACTGGATCCGTGTAAAGGTGTTTCACTGTCTCTTAGGTCTTCCATCTCCCTTTTACCTTGCTTGTAATTATAACTTGTCAACCAGATATGTGGTCCTGCGGAAATGTGTAGTCTGGAAGTATCTTTTCAAGTAAACGATGGTGGTTCCTCCGCAATGATCAGCAGAGTTTTCCATTCCCTAACTATCCCGTCCGGTTCACTTTCACTGCACAGGCGCAGTCCTTATGGTATATTTCAAATCAGAAGAGGGCAGAATATGGCGAAGAATGTTGTGTTGGCATTAGGTGGTGGTGGGGTGAGAGGTATCGCCCATCTCGGAGCGGTTCAGTGCCTGTTGGATAATGAATACGAAATCAGTGCCATCTCCGGTACAAGCGCAGGCGGCATGTTTGGCGCGCCTTTGGCGGCTCAAGTTCCGACAAGGGAAATCCTCGCCGCGGTCATCGAATTTGCTAAAAGCCCCCATTTTCGCCGGGCTTCTTCGGACTCAGCCTCGTTGGTTGGAACTACCGGGATCGAAAATGTTCTGTCAAAATTCATTGAGAGTAAAACCTTTAAAGATCTTCCCATCAAATTCTCGGTAACTTCGACCAGCCTTAAAACGGGCGAGGAAGTGATCATCGACGATGGCGATGTCATGAAAGCGGTCCTAACAACCATCGCCATTCCTGGCGTTTTTCCGACCATGGGGGAAGATGTGCTTGTGGACGGCGGCGTTTTGGACCCGGTTCCGGTTGCGCCAGCCCGAATGCTGAACCCCTCTCTTCCAATCGTTGCGATCGTGCTCCATTCCAAACCAGCTGATTTCTCACCCATGCAATCCAGCACCGTCGTCATCGACCAGATCCCCGAAGCGATCGTTGACCGCCTGACAAAAACAAGGCTCGGCGAATCCCTGAGAAACTTGAACGTCGGGGTGGAACTTAGTTCGGAAAAACTAACTGAATTAAACCTGGAGCTCACCAAACCTGATGTAATCGTCCGACCGATTGTAGGGCATTTCGCGATGCTGCAAAAAGTGGATCCGACCGTTCTTTATGATGAGGGTTACCGGGCGATGGATGAGCAACTACCAGCCCTGGATGACGCTTTTTCATTCTTGAAAAGCATTAAGCGAATTTCAAAATATACAACCTCAAAGAACGACTAAAGGTTTAGCCTCGCCTGAGGATGGCGATCAGCGACAAGAATAAACCAAGACCCGCAAGGGTTATGATCACATACCCAATTGGGATGCCTCCTGTTGCGGTGGCACCAGTTTCGGCTTGGAAGGTGGGGATCAGCAACGCAGGCGGCTCAGTGAAGGTTGGTAATCTTGAAGGTTGTGCAGTGATAATAAACTGGGCTGCCAGGGTCGGATCAATGGTTTTTGTGATCGAAGGAGTCTCGGTCGGTGGAGCTTGCAACATCGGCAAAGTGCCCCCAAAAACCTCAATCCGGTCCAAGACCACCCAGCCTCTGTCGCCTGGTGCTCCAGCATATTCAATCTGAGCGTAACTGCCATAATAGCCAAAAGCAGCCGCTTCCTGCCCCACCAAAAATACCCCCACCTGGGAGGATGTCGGGCTGGGACCGCTGCGGACGTTCAATGGTATGGTGGGTTCGCCAATTGCCCGCACCCACAACCCCCTCGGCGTGCCGGTGACAGTAGGTATCTCAAGCGTCGGGAACTGACCTGCGACTGGAGAGATAATCCCAGGAATCGATAAGACAAGGATGACTAAAATGCCCCCAAGCGCAAGAGCAAGTTTTGTTAACCGATGTTTTGTCTGACCAACCATTCTTGTTGCCTCAACCTTTTCCCGATTATAATCTAAAGCTGAATGCATCATTGATTGAGAGACAACATGACCACACGTATTTATCATGGAGACATCCAACCGGAAGACATCGCCAGGAATCTAATTGCTTACTACAACCGCGGCAATTACCAGGTGCAGCGATATGGCTCAGGCGATAGACTCGCCGTGCAGATTGCAACCCGTGAAAACCGGCGCTCTGGTGGACAAACAGCCATGACCGCCAACATTTCCAAGGTTGAGGATGGTGTCAGCATCACTTTGAGCAACCAGATGTGGTTTGGGTTGGCTGCCAGCCTGGGTCTGACGGCAATCAGCGCCTTACGTAACCCTTTCACGCTTATCAACCGTATTGACGACATCGCGCAAGATATCGAATCGCTACAGCTTGAGGAAGCCATTTGGGACGTCATCAATCAAACCGCACGTCAGCATGGCACCGGGCAACGCCTCTCCGAACGGCTCAGCCGCACTGTCTGCCCGTACTGTCTCACCGCCAATCCGATCGCTTCTGCGCGCTGCCTTGCCTGCGGTGCCCCTCTTGGCGAGGTCCAGCCTGCCACTTGCATGCAGTGTGGATTTGTGGTCAGCAAGCAGGAAAAGATCTGTCCAAACTGTAAACAGCCTCTTATTTGAGTGCAGTAAGAGTATTTATTTTTTTATTCAGTTTTTTTATTCAATCCGGGTGCATCCCGGAAAGGTGAATTTATGATCAAAATCATTGCCGACACGACATGTGGCTTGCCGCTTGATTTTCTCAAGCTGGCTGGGATTGAGACCTTACCGCAGTTCATCACTTTTGGAAACGAAACATTTCGCGACGACACGGAAATGAATACCGAGAGTTTTCTTGAGAAGTTACGCGCATCCAAAACCCTCCCAGGAACCGCCGCGCCGCCTCCAGCCCTCTATTCGCCAATCTTTGAACAAATCCTTGCGGCAGGCGACACTGCGCTGGTGATCACACCTTCTGCCAAAGTCAGCGGCACGTTCCGAAGCGCGATGGTAGCAGCAGGCGAGTTTCAGACTGACCGGATTCACATTTTGGACAGCAATACTGTCGCCGGTGGTTTGGGCTCCCTGGTCTTGGCAGCCAAAAATTGGGCGGACGCCGGGCTAACCATCAAAGAGTTGAAAGAAAGTATCGAAGAGATGGCATCCCGCGAGCGTCTGTTTTTTGTTGTTCCCACACTGGATTACTTGTACAAGGGCGGACGAATAGGCGGCGCGTCCAAGCTCGTTGGCACGTTGCTGCAGATCGTACCGATCCTGACAGTTAAGCAAGGTCAGGTTGAACCTTTCGATAAAGTCCGCACGCTCAAACAAGCTGTTCGCACTATTGTCGATCTGAGCGCTGAGTACTGCAAAAACAATCCCGAACCATATCTCACGCTCAGCCAATGCGACTCCGAACCGCTGGTGAGCCAGGTCAGCGAAGAACTGAGTATTGCCACCGGCATCCGGGAGATCCCCAAGTACACCGTTCCGCCAGCAATTGTAGTGCACGCAGGACCGGGTTTGATCGAAACCAGTTGTTTTATCGCCCGATCCTAGTAATCCAAAGCAACCACCTGAGAATCAAAACCTGATGGAAAGAGTGACTCCTCCGCCCAACGCCGCCCCATTTCCTGACTGGGTCATTTTTACAGATGCATGCGTGGTGGTGGTCAATAAGCCTGCAGGGCTGCGTTCAGTACCCGACGGCTACGACCCAACGCTGCCGCATCTACGCTCGGTGCTTGAGCCGGTTTTGGGCAGGCTGTGGATGGTGCACCGGCTCGACAAGGAAACCAGCGGTTTGATGGTATTGGCACGCGATGCGGACTCGCACAGGGAACTCAACCGCCAGTTCCGGGAGCGTGAACCCATCAAACATTACCTGGCACAGGTTGCTCCCCAGCCTTCCTGGAATGAAATCAGTCTCGACGCGCCATTAAAAGTTGATGCAGACCGTGCCCACCGTTCTCGGGTGGATTTTTCAAATGGCAAACCTGCCCGGACAGATTTCCTGGTTATCCGACGCGGAGAAAACTGGGCTGAGCTCGACTGCACGCTGCACAGCGGTGTGACTCACCAAATTCGGGCACATCTATACCACCTGGGTTTGGGCATTCTGGGGGATCCGCTCTACCAGCCCCCCCAGTTTAAAACCACCACAAAACCAGAAATTGATCGCATGATGTTGCATGCCTCGGAACTTACTTTTACACACCCCAAAACAGGTGCGGTTTTGCATTTTCAGATTTGAGAGATCAAGCCCATAGAGAAGGATGTTTTTGTCGGATCGAAGTAAAACCATGTGTGGCGATGATGACATGGTCCAATACACGGATATCCAGTAGTTTTCCAGCCTCAATGATCGCGCGTGTCATGTTGACGTCTTCCGGGCTTTCAGTTGGATCGCCAGAGGGATGATTGTGCGCCAACATGACTGCGTTCGCATTCTTGCTAACCACCAACTTAAAGACCTCGCTTACACGCACAGTTGTGGCGTCCTGAGAGCCTTTATAAAGCTGTTGGCTTCCCGTAACAACGTTGCGGGCATTTAGCCATACCACCCAAAACTCCTCCTGGTCACTGCCACGCAGGTCATGCCCAAGCATTTCCACCAGGTCTTGAGGCGTCTTGATGACCCAATCTTTGCCTCGCTCTTCAGAACTTAAACGGTAACCAACTTCAACCGCGGCTTTGATGCGAGCTGCTTTCGCTTCCCCCACACCTTTGATCTCAAGTAGCCTTGAAACATCTTCCCTGTGGATGCCGCTGAAACCGCCCAGGTCTCTAAGGATCTGTTGAGCCAGATCGATCGCGCTGGTGCCTGCGCGACCGCTTCCCAGAAGAACAGCCAGCAATTCAGCGTCGCTGAGCGCCCTCACTCCCTTTTGCAGAAGACGCTCTCTTGGGCGATCGTCTTCGGGGAGATCTCCGATCAGCAGGGTTGGACGGTCATCAGACATGGCACAATTCTACCCTTTTCCGCATGTTATAATCGCCTTAATCAAGGAAAACATCCATGATCACCGCCAAATTCCCCGCGCGTTACGACCACCTGAGAGCCATCTCTGCGTTTGTCATGGATGCGATCAAGGATGCCCCCTTCGACAGCCGCCAACGTTACGCCATTGACCTGGCGGTGGATGAGGCTTGTTCGAACGTGATTGACCATGCTTACGGGGGCGAAGATCAAGGTGAGATCAGGATACTGCTGGAATTTAACGGAACTGGCTTGATAATTACTATCCAGGATGACGGCGCGCCTTTCGACCCTGGATGTGTGGCAGAGCCTGACCTGACCAGCCCGCTCGAAACACGCTGCGAACGGGGTTTGGGGGTATTCTTGATACATGAAGTGATGGATGAAGCCGCCTACGACTTCTCCTCCCCGGGGGTCAATCAGCTCAGATTGGTGAAGTATTTCGCCTCCAGGCAAAAAACCGAGAAAAATGACACACCCACATAACACGCACGGGCAACCCACTCCGAAAGACTATCTGCAAGTCATCTCAGAAGTATCACAGACGATAAACAGCATCCTGGATTTGGACCAGTTGCTCACGCGCGTCTCTGAGTTAATCCGCACCAAGTTTAATATCCCATATGTTCATATTTTCTTGAAGCAATACGTACCGCACACCCTGGAATATCGCGCTGGCAGCGGTGACCGCGCCAAGACCTACCAGGACCACCAAATAGCTTTCAACCTGGACGCACCGCAAGGTCTCATCACCCTCACCGCTCGCACTGGTAAGGTGCAATTGGTTAATGATGTTTCCATCGACCCCAGACCGCTTCCGAATCCGTTCACCGGTGTTAAAAAAGGTTCAGAATTAGCCTTGCCGTTGCTGTTTGGAAACAGAATCCTGGGAGTGCTTGACCTGCAAAGTGAGCAGGTTAATGCCTTTTCTGAAGAGGATATCGCGGTTTTTGAAACATTAAGCGCGAACGTTGCTGTGGCAGTTCGTAACGCCAGCTTGTATCGCTCTGAGATTTGGCGGACGAAGAACTCGGAAAAGTTTCGCGAGACTGCCGAATTGCTTTCACAATCCATCCCTCTGCAGGATTTCTTCAGCGCCAGCATCGAGAACATCCTGGAATTGTTACCCGGAGAATCTGGCAGCATCTGGTTATTTCCCCCGCAGAATTTCGGCACGGAATCTGCCTCAGCAGACCATCTCTTCCTGTCCGCCATGCGCACACCGGAAAGAGACTCAGTCCCCAATTTTGAGATGCAGCTTCCTCCGGGCGCAGCCTGGTTCCACCCTGAAGAAAAGCTGGCAGGAACCACCATTCGCACACCAGGTGATCTGCAAGACCCTCTTCAAGAAGCGTTGAATCTTCCAGCTAACTTTTCCGGCATCGCCACAGCCATCACCATTTCCGGGCAAATCGTCGGAGTGTTGGTTTTGCATGAAGGAACGCCCGGCCGATATGGACCTGAGGCTGAGGGCATTTGCGCGACGTTCGCCGGCTATCTCGGCAGCGCCATCGAAAAAGACAGGTTGGACCAGGAAACCCAGGCGCAGACTTACTACACTTCTGTGATGCTCCAGGTCGCGATGGCAACTCGCAACCTGTCAGATGCCAACAGCCTGCTCAGAACCTCAGGAGAGTTCATTCTCTCTCTCATTGGGGGTGCATCTGTCGCCCTGATCCTGAAAGACGCGGAGACCGACGCTTTTCAATTGCAGGCTGCCTTGGGGGAAGGCACCGCAACCTGCAATCTCGATGAGCCCTGCACAGTTGCGAATACGGTACTTCTCGAACAGACCCTTCAATCGGGCAAGCCGGCTGCCATGCCAGCCTCCTGCTGTTCCGAAGATATTGCGAGAAACCTGCGGCTGACACCACAAGATACCATCCTGTTGTTCCCTCTGATCGCGCACGAGCGTCAGATTGGGCTGCTGATGCACACCAGCAAAGAAGCCTATATCCCACTCCCGCCTGAATTGATCCTCGGCACCCAACGCTTCGCCCTGCTTGAAGGCATCGCCCAACAGACGGCCGTCAGCTTACAAAATATCGAGCTGATCCAGGCAAAACAAGCCGAAGCAGTGATCTCAAATGTTCTGCTTCAAATCACCAACCTCTTTGTCGCATCCAAGAACCTTCAACAAACCCTGGGTGAGATCACCAGAGTGCTGATCGAAACCACTAACTCAGAGGAAGTAGCAATCATCCGCTTTGATCCGGAGGAGGATCGTGCAGCTCTGCGCTACCTTGCGACAAAAGCGGGTAATTACACCTATGAGTTCGAAAATATCGTCCCACTAAGCCAATTGAAACTCAAACTGGCTGGTCTCGATCAGGCTGGTCATTTGATTATTCCTGGAAATTTGTTGGCAAGAAGCGGTTACGCAGACTCAAAAAGTGATATCGATAAAGCAGACTATAACAGCCTGTGTTTTCCCTTAAGTGTTCCTGGAGAAGTTCACGGCTTGCTGGTTTCAGTGGAAATGGATCGTCCAGGTCGCGGTCAGCGTGTGGAGCTTCTCATGCAAGCCTCGTTACAGATTGCGTCCGGCATCCAAAATTACATCATGCAAACCATCCAACATAATCAGACCTTGATTGACCGTGAATTGCAGTTGGCGCGACAAATTCAGAAGACCTTTCTGCCGGAAAAGTTACAACAGTTGGGCGGGTATGACCTGGCAGCAGACTGGCAGACCGCACGGCAAGTGGGTGGTGATTTCTATGATGTATTCGAACTAAGCCCTGGCAGGTTCGGGCTCGCAATTGCGGATGTGTCAGACAAAGGCCTGCCTGCTTCGCTGTATATGACCGTGAGCCGAACGCTGATCCGCGCCATGGCGCTGGAAAATGAGTCGCCCGCTCGAACACTTGAGAAAGTCAACCACATTTTGCAACTTGACTCAAGCGATGGTTTCTTTGTCACCGTTTTTTATGCTATTGTTGATTTAGCAACCGCGAAGGTCACCTACTGCATGGCAGGTCACAACCCTCCCTATTGGCTTCGCCCAAGCCAGGGAAGAGTAACACCCCTCAGTAAAGGTGGCATTGCTCTCGGCATGATGGATCCGATCAGTCTGGATGACCAGCAGTTGGTGCTGGATCCAGGGGACGGCTTGGTCTTATTCACGGATGGGGTTACAGAAACCTTTTCGCCAGGAGGCAAGCCTTTCGGCGAACTCAATCTGAAGAAGAGACTCGAGTCTCTCTTGGGCAAAACAGCCTTGGGAATTGTCGAGGGGATTGGATCCAGCCTTGAAGATTTCAGATCCGGGCGAGCCTTAGACGATGATTACACAATTCTAGTAATCCGCCGGGAGTAATTCCTGGTTGCACGGCTGGTTTATTGGCAAATCATAACTGGAATTTTCACCTGGGCAAGAATTCCATCAATAGACTGACTGAAAACCCGATCAAGAATGGATGTGTTTTCATATCCGCCCAGGATCACTGTCGAAACCGATAAAGTATCTGACAGCTCAACCACATCCGTGGTAAAACTGTCCGAACTGCCCTGGTGATACTCTGCTGTCACCCCTAATCGTTCCAGGTAGGTTTGAACATAATATCGGTTAATCTCGTCTTTTTCCGATCCTCGAATCGCCAGCAACAGGTGTAGTTGGCAACCATATCGTGCGGCATAATAGGCAGCAACGAAAAGGGCTTCTTTGCTGCGCTGGCTGCCGTCAAATGGCAGCAAGATCGAACTTACAGGCAAAGGTTCCTCTTTTACAAATAGCACAGGGCGGCGGCTTTGCTGCAGGATGGTGATGATTCCATGAGAGAAGCGATCCATCAGGCTCGTAGCAGGTGGGTGACTCAGTTTTAGCACTAACAGATCAGAAAGCAGGGAAAACTCCAGCAGAGCGCTGGCTGGTTCACCCTGGCGCAGGAAAAACTTTCCGCTCATTCCAACCTCCGAGATCCGATCATCGAAACGTTTTTGGAAAACATCAATGTCTTCTTCAAGCTTTTGGGATCCAGAGCTTTCCACGTGTACCCCGCGGATTGCACCGCCAGGGCAGCGGTTGACTAAAATCGCTTGTTCAAGACCTATCCAATCGGGATCTTCGTCGCTCAGGGCTACCGTGACGTGTTGAAAAAGACAATCACTGTAGGGGTTTTGCGGTTCTTCCTCATCCCTTAGCAAGACCTGCATGATTTGCTCCTCGGCAGCCGACCAACCCGATTCCGCTTTGATACCCTCCTGATCTGCAGCGTAAGCTAGCACGTTCTCAGGTTTGAGGGCAATGCCCAAATCCTGCTGAAGCGACTGCTGCTGATCAAGCAGCCAGAGGTAAAGATCAGTGAGGGTTAGGTCGCGGAAGGCGTGGTGCAAACCGGAACTTTCGATGCTTGCGATGACTGGGAAGTAAATGGTCTCATACCAATGGAGCACGGCTTCTTCGAATCTAACCGTGCGGTGATTATCGATGCCCATATAGTATTGGTGCACGGTGATGTGCTCCTTGAGCAGCGGATAATTTTCAACCAGGTGCAAGCTAAAATCATCTCCCGGCAGAATCTGGTCAATCTGGGTATCCTCAAGAAAGTTAACATACGCGGTCTTCAGGATCAGTTCATCGGATGTGAGCGTGCTGGAAATGGGAACTTTAGTCTTGATTTCTGTAACATAGGCTTCAATTGTATCCATGCCCATTTCTTTGGCAATCGAAACCCGGTGGTTGCCGTCCAACACAAAATATGCGTCGCCAAGCTGGTAGAGCGAAATCGGCGGCACACCCGCTGCTAGTGGGCTTGTCATGGCAGTCTTGACGCCAGCCCATCGATAAATATCGTCATCGCGCAGTGGTAGGAAATTCCGATCAAAATCCTGTATGCGGTTTACACTGCCAATGATGTCCTTCAGGGGAACCTGTTTTATTCCGCGGTCGGTCTGGCTGACGGCACGCAGTTTTGTGGAAATCTCGTCATACGGCAGCAAGTCAAGAGACCGCCCTTTGATGCCTGCCCAGAAACGCTGCATGGCAGCCTTGGACCTGGCACGGCGAAAGTCATCGAGGGCTTGCCGATAGGTGTTTGCATCTTCCATAACTTGATTTTAGTCCAAATCGAGGGGCTGAATTATCGGGAGTTGGACAGGGAGGGCATTAATCCCCTCAAACCAGCCTCGGATTTTTGGTTCCTTTCCATGCTATAATTTTTCCCGGAGAAACGAGTTTTTGCTGCCCTATGACCCAACCTTCAACGCCTGATCCCATCGACTATCTGCTCATTGGGCATGTTACTGCTGATTTACAAGCGGATCA
>CAYPBU010000055.1:0-13860 GCA_964409045.1 uncultured Anaerolineaceae bacterium
CTGCCGTGTCTCTTTATTCTATATCCCTTGCTTGGGTATCATACTAATGACAGAAGATCCGTCATCGCGAGGAGCGAAGCGACGCGGCGATCTCAACACCAATATTGTCATCCTGAGCGAAGCGAAGGATCTGTCCCTTATAATCAGATTCTTCGCAAAAGAGGCTCAGTGACGCATACTCTTCGAGCATGATGACCCACGAAACATTTTCTTTCAAGCCCCAAGTGTCATTTCATCCGTTACAATTTAAACAGGAAAACCTTATTGATGGAAGAAACCAATATGCTAATCCCTGCCGCCTTGCGCCCGCACCATGCCTTATGCGCTTTGTTTTTCGAGGGCAGAGGTTACAGCGAGGCTTTCATTGAGAACATGACGGCCTTCGTGGCAGACCTCAGCCAACGTGTTTATGTCACCGGCAGATGCGATACGCTTTGCCAGGCTTGCCCCAACAACATTAACGGTCAGTGCAGCGATGAAGCCAAGGTCGCGCTTTTTGACCAGCGAACAAGAAACCTTTGCAGTGAAACGTTCCGGGATGACCAACCCCAATCCCTTTCCGAACTTTGCCAAATTGTCTTTGAACGCGTCCTGCAGCAGGGATTGCTGGCAGAGGTCTGTGGCGAATGTGAATGGGCGAGGCTCTGCCAGGAGAAATGGCAGCAAGGGCAAGCAAACCTTTCTCTGCTTCCATCCAAACCACCAAGCAACCAGCCTTCCTGACGGCTTCTAACCGCCACATCTATAATGAATCTGACTAACCTTCTGGAGACACCATGACCAACCCCAACCCCGGCTTGCCACCCTCCCAAACTGAAAAACTCGAACAAAACGCCCGGAACGGCTCCACTTACTTTTTCTGGATTGCTTTTTTCTCGGTTTTCAACAAAGTGATGGACATTCTCAGCACCAAACGGCGCTTTGTATTTGGTCTCGGTGCACCCCAATATGTTGAGCGCGTCCTTGCACAAACCAACCCGGCTCTGATCTGGGGTATCACCATCACACTGGCAATCGTTTTCGTGCTTTTCGGCATTTTTGCCCGGCGCAAGAATATTCCCGTCTACATCCTCGGTATCATTGTCTACCTGGTCGACATGGCGCTCTCAATCCTCGCCGGCGACATTGTGGGCACATTAGTTCACATCGTTTTTACCGTTTTGTTGGTGATGGGGTTGATTGCAGCCAGGAAACTGAAAAGCCTGTCACCCTCTTGACAATTTTCTCAACGTAACCCTGGAATAAATGGCATGGTTGGCAGGTTCCACTGCACATACATTTAACCTTTTATTAACATTTGTAGTACAATTGGACTCCTTAACCGACAAGTGAGCCATTTATGACAGAGATACCGTTATACGAAATTTTCCTGAGATTGACAGTCGCCCTGCTTGCCGGCGGCGCGATTGGCTTTGAACGTGAGCGCGGCAGCCAACCAGCTGGATTGCGAACGCACATGATCCTCGCCCTGGGCGCCGCCCTGGTGATGATCCTCTCAATCAATATGGGCATCAAATACGATTCTGACCCTGCTCGCCTTGCAGCTCAAGTTGTTTCAGGTATCGGCTTCCTTGGCGCGGGTGCGATTCTGAGGTTTGGATTAAACGTAAAAGGCCTCACCACCGCCTCCACCCTCTGGACCACTGCCATGGTCGGCATGGCTGTCGGTTACGGTTATTACCTTGTTGCGCTTTTTGCAGTCTCAATCATTCTCATCGTCCTGACGCTAGTGGAACGGTTTGAAAAGAAATTCGTGCGTGTTAACGTCATTCGCACGGTCGTGGTAGATGTGCAGGATCGCGAAGGTATGATCCGGGAGGTGCGCAAAACCATGACAAAAATCGCTGATGCCATCATAGCATTCAACGTTCAGAAAAGCCTCAAAAACAAACACATGCGCATCGAAATCGTGGCACGCTTTAATCGCAGTGAAAAGCTCGAGGATGTGTTGGAAGTTATTTCCTCGATTGATGGCGTGAGGGGCATCAAAATCGAATAGTCCCCGATGCAAGACAGGGGGCGATTGATGTATACTTTTTATCACCATGCCTGACCTGAAGACCCTTTTAGCAAGTTACGACCTTGCTTTTTTGCGCGACATCGCTGAGCTCTGGGGGATAGAACTCCAGGCAGTTGAACGCCGCACCATCCTGGTTGAGCTCAGTCAAGCCATGGCGTCCCACCAACTTTTCGAAGAAGTTTTCTTGTCACTGCCTCCGTCTGTTGGAGGCGCACTGATCGAGCTGGGTAAGGTTGGTGGAAAAATGCCCTGGCAGGCTTTTGAGAATACCTATGGTGAGCTACGCCCGATGGGTCCCGCCCGGCGAAAGCGCGAGAAACCTCACCGCTTTCCGCAAAACACGGCTGAGAAACTTTGGTATCTGGGGTTTGTCGGACGGGCAGCATTACGTGAGAACGAAGAACTAAGCGAGTTTGCCTTCATTGCGGATGAGTTTCTTTCCTGGCTGCCTGCCTCGAATCAAGCGAAAACTGAAGAAACCGAGCTGCATCAGCTTCCGGTATTAGCAAGCACCAAAGTGACGCCCGGTTCTTTTCGCGAAGACCAGGTGCTGGATGACATCTGCACGCTCTTCGCCGCTCAACGCATAAACCTGTTAGGCCAGTTGCCGCGCTTGAGCGCAAAAGATGCAAGTTACTGGCAACTTTTGCTAACCCTTTTGAAAGCAGTCAATTTACTCGATGAGACCGGGCAGCCCAACGAGAACGCGCGCGTTTTCCTGGAAAAACCGCGCGGGGAAGCCTTGAGATGGCTTATGCAGAACTGGGCACAATCCCCGATTTTTGATGAGTTGCGCCTCGTGCCGCAGTTGCGTTGCGAAGGCAACTGGCAACACGCCGCGACACCTCCCCGTCGGAGCATCCTCGACCGCCTTAGCGCACTTCCGCCTGAAACCTGGTTCAAGGTACAGGACTTCATCGACGCTGTCTACCAAAACGAGCCTGATTTTTTGCGCAGTGGCGCGGATTACAACACCTGGATCATCAGCAGTGCTGAACCCGAAGCGCGTTTGCTGCATGGCTTTGAACACTGGCATGCGGTGGAAGGACAATACATTCGATTCCTCATCGAAGATCTGCTTGTTGACCTGGGCATGGCGCAAGTGGGTTATTTGACCGACCAACCGGAAAGCCGGGTCTTTCAGGTTGCGCCCTGGTTTTCCAAACTTTTGCGCTCAGACGAGTCGCTGGAGCTGCCAGAGGAGGATAAACCGGTGCTGGTTGGTGGGGATGGAAAGCTCGAGATGACGCCCCTTGTGCCGCGAATCGCGCGCTACCAGCTTTCGCGCTTTGCGGAATGGTGCTTGGTGCGCCCTGACCGTTTTGTTTTTCAGTTTACGCCTGATTCGCTGCAGGCCGCCGCTGAGCAGGGTTTGGAGCTCAAGCATCTGCGCGCTTTGCTGCGGAAATATGGAAAGCCGGGCATCCCGCCAGCCTTGCAGAAAGCCCTCACACGCTGGGAGAACCACGGGCTTGAAGCTCGCGTCGAACCCCTGCTCGTGCTGCGCCTGGATGCGCCCGAATTGCTCGAAAAACTGCGCGATTCGAAGGCTTCGGGCTGCCTTGGCGAAGCGTTAGGGCCGACCGCCGTGCTCTTAAAACCAGGGTGCGCGCAAAGGGTGCGAGCCGCTCTCTGGGAAATGGGCGTCCTAATCGATCTGCCTGGAGAGGGCGATTAACCATGCCCAAACCTGGTATTTTCAGCAAGCTCTTGCGCTTCAGTTTCCTTTTAACTGCGTTGGCTGGCTTTTTGCGGCTCTACGGAGCCATCACGCAGCAGCCCGACATATTGAACTTCAGCGGGAGAGCCTGGCTGCCGGCTTACTTGATCACGGCAGGAGCGATATTCGGGCTTTTCAACCTGAGCGTCTGGCTCGTGTTGAAACGAAAGCGTCTGGCGCCTGCCTGGCTCCCCTGGGCAGGTGTGTTGATGAACATCATCGCCTATTGGCTTGAACGCCTCTTGCTCTGGGCGCCCACCCAGCGCGACACGAACGCACCCTGGGTGATTGGGCTGCACTTTGCCTGGCTATTGTTGGCGCTTTTCAGCCAACTGCAAATAAAACGGAGAAACAATGAACACGAATAACCAGGAAATCGAGGTCAAGTTTCTCATCTCTGACCTGCCCACCCTGCTTGAGAAGCTTGTGGGGCTTGGCGCGGTTGAGTCACGACCGCGGATGTTGGAAGTAAACCTTCGTTTCGACACACGCGACAGGAAGTTAAGTGACCGCGCCCAGGTGTTGCGCCTCAGGCAGGACGACCAGGCAATCCTGACGTTTAAGAGCCCTGGCGAAATTGTGGATGGGGTGATCTCCCGTACCGAACTGGAAGTGGTTGTCAGTAATTTTCAGCCCACCCGCGCGATCCTCGAAGCGCTTGGCTTCCAGGTTTTCATGACCTACGAGAAATATCGCCAGAATTTTCATTTGAACGATTTGGTGGCTTCGGTGGACGAAATGCCTTTCGGTAATTTTATTGAACTCGAAGGTAGCAGCCCCGAACACGTTCGTGTTACCGCCGCCCTGCTTGGGTTGGATTGGAACGAGCGCATCAACCTGAGCTATACCGCGCTGCTTGGTATTTTTAATCAGAACACCGGGCACGCCTTTAGAGATCTGAGCTTTGAGGTCTTTGCTGATTTGAACGTCCTGCCTGAAGAGCTTGGTTTGGCATACGCTGACCTCGATTCTTAGCAAGCGCTACCATTTCTCATAGCGAACAATCTCGCCGAGCGGTTTGCGCGGTCGGGCGGCAGGTTGCTCGGCTGGAAAGCCGATCGGGATGACCGCTAAAACAAACTTGTCATCCGGGATGCCGAGCACCGGGCGAATTTCTGCCTGGACAAAGAACCCGACCCAACAGGTGCCCAGCCCTTGCGCGTCCGCCTCAAGCAGCATGTTTTCGACCGCGATCGCAGTGTCGCGAATGGCGCGCTTAAGCTCCCATTGCGGGCTGTTCTCGTCGAGGTAAAGCCCTGGTTCGGTGTCAATGCGCGCAGCCATATCCGCTACCGCAACAATGAATGCCGGCGCTGTCATCATCCAGGTCTGGCGATGACAGGCTTCCATGACTGCCTGCCGCTTCTGATCGCTTTGGACCACGATGAACGCCCAGGGTTGTTTGTTGTTACCCGAAGGAGCCAACCTGCCGGCCTCGAGTACGATCTCCAACTTTTCCGGGTCAATGGGTTCGGATGTGAATTTTCGGATGCTTCTGCGATGTTTTATCGATTCGATCATTTTCACCTGCCTTGGTATTAGTTTAGCCGAAAAGTAAGGAGGTTTCATCAATGCGTATGCAAGAGTCTTTCGTAGGCCGGATTGCGATTCTCAATCCGGCCTACAGTAGAAGGTAGACGTGAGTATTTGCCAGCATTTGTAATGTCAGGTTGGACAGCGCATCTCTTCGAGCATGATGGCCTGACCTACGCCAATATCACTGATTTGGTGTGGAAGCTGGTAGGGGCACGGCATCCTGCAAGGGGAGGCTTCGCACTGCCGTGCCTCCACGAGAACACCGTCGGTTACCCGGGCAGACACGGGGGTCTGCCCCTACGACGATAGGCCTCTTTTGTGGTAACCTGCGAAGAAGCCGGATTGAGAAGCGCAATCCGGCCTACATGTTGAACAGCCACCCCAATAATCACCAATTAGGATAAAATAGATTCATGGTTTAACATGCGCGAGATAACACCGTCTTTCTTTCCAGATCTCGAGAAGCACGTTGAAGGTCAGGTGCTGAGAAAGACCACGCCTTTTCCCGTCCAGAGCTATCACGAACTCGTCCGCAAAGTTGCCCAACTCTCGTTCCTGAACAAAGACTACCTGCTCTTCTTCCGCGGGCAGGATCAGGATTACCAAAACAAAGCCGAATCCAGCACTTTTTACCCCACCATCTACCGTAAAGAAATTCTGACCTCCCAGGAAATTCGCGCCCGTTTCGAGTTGCTCGAAGTGGCGACAAACAAACTGCTCGAAGCCTTCGATCGCGAAAAACTGGATGGTCGCGTTGACGTCAGGCGCAAGCAATACATCGCCTGGAGCATTCTGCAGCACTATGGGGTATGCGATACACCCCTGCTCGATCTGACTCAGTCGTTACGCGTCGCCGCCACCTTCGCCCAAATGGGCAACCAGGCTGAACGCGGCATGGTGTATGTATTTGGTCTGCCCTACACGACCAACCGCATCACCTACAACAGTGAGCAAGACCTTGTAATCGTGCGGCTGCTCTCCATCTGCCCGCCTGAAGCGCTGCGCCCCTACTTCCAGGAAGGCTACCTTTGCGGCACACTGGATATTACCGACAGCTATACCAACAAATCTGAGCTGGACTTTAAGAATCGCCTAGTTGCCAAATTTTCCATCTCGACCGCGGCATCTTTCTGGGGCAGCGGCTTCTCGCGCATCCCAAAAAGCCTGCTTTTCCCCGAAAATGACTTAATCGAGGCAATGTGCAGTCGCATCCGCGAAGAAATCATCAGCGACCTGAAGTCGGTGTTTTTTAGCTGATCCAGTTACAGAAATCTTTCCACACAAGGCAAAACAATGACAGAGATAGGGCCTGACAACCACAAGAAATATATGCAATTCATCTGGACTTCGGCACTGAACCTGGTTTTCATGATCGCGCTGGCTTTGTACGTCCGCTTCCTGATGCAAGGCGGAAACACAATCCTGCCCTCAGACACAGCCACTTCAAGCGCGGTCCTTTCGCATTGGATGAACCTGATCGCCCCACCAGCGTTCGGTCTTGTTGGGCTGTTGCTTGCAGTCGCCTGGAAACCATTGAGCCGGGGGATCATCGTTTTGCTGGCGTTGCACTATGTGTTGATGATGTCTGTCGTATTGCTGCTTGGATACGCGATTATTACCGTGATGCTTACCTTATTCGGCGTGGGCTCCTCAGACGCGTTCATCCTTCTGGGGTTACTTGCAGCCTTGGTGATCCTGCTCATTTTGAACATTAAATCACTTAAAGACCTCGATCTCCCGTCGATTTTTGGTAAGAGATAGGCATTTAGCGTAAAACCTAATCTTTCTTTCAAACAAAGAATCTGGAAAACCCAGGTTCTTTGTTTTAATCGCAACTTAATTGCGGTAAAATCCAAAAAGGCTATGGAAAAGAAAAAGAAAGTACGCAACTCGGCAAAAGCTGTCATTATCCGGGATGGAAAATTGCTGGTGATCCTCAAACGCGACCAGGATGGCGCATATGCTGTGCTGCCCGGCGGAGGACAAAACTGGGGTGAAACTCTGCCAGACGCGCTTATACGGGAATGCCAGGAGGAAATTGGTGTCGAGGTGCGGGTGCGAAAGTTGCTTTTCATCCGGGAGTATCGCTCTAACCTGCACGAATTTGCTGCTGTCAGCCCGGATGTGCACCAGATGGAATTCTATTTCAAGTGCAAGGTCGCCAAGGGTTACGAACCCTCTCAGGGCAATCATCCCGATGACGGTCAGGAAGAAGTCCGCTGGGTCGCGTTGGACAAGCTTGACGCAATCCACCTCTATCCCCGCACGATCTGCTCAATTCTGGCGGATCTCAAACACACGAAATACCCCTTTTACCTGGGCGACTGCAACTGACTTCCTGTAAAATCCAGCCATTCTTCACACAGGTATAATAAACCCTACCAAATCAGTCCGTGCCCCGGAGGCAACCCATGCGCAAAACCTTCCTGACCAACGATCAGCTGCTTTTCCTGCAAAATGAAAAGCAAAGCCTGAATGATGTACTGGCTTCTCTTAAAACCTTTAACCTGAGTGGCGAGTCACTTCAAAATTTTCGTAAGGCGATCGATCAGCTGGATGAACTCTTCTTGATCGTGGCAGTCGGCGAGTTTAACGCCGGCAAGAGCGCCCTGGTCAACGCTATGCTGGGCGAAAAGGTGCTGATGGAGGGCGTCACCCCCACCACCGCTCGCGTCACCCTGGTACGCTTTGGCGAAACGGTCAGCGAGCAGATCGTGGACGAAGGTTTTGCCATCGTCACCCATCCCATGGAACTGCTCAAAGAACTGAATATCGTCGACTCCCCTGGCACCAATGCTATCAATCGCCAGCATGAACGTCTCACTAATGAGTTTGTGCCGCGGTCCGACCTGGTTTTGTTCGTTACCTCAGCCGACCGTCCTCTCACCGAAAGTGAGCGACTCTTCCTCGAGAAGATCCTTGCCTGGGGCAAGAAGATCGTGATCGTGATCAACAAAAGCGACATCCTTGAAGATGACCAAGCCCGCCAGGAGGTGGAAACTTTCGTACGCGAAAATGCCGCCCGCATCCTCAACGCCCAGCCTGAGGTTTTCAGCGTTTCAGCCCGTATTGCACAAAAGGCGGCTCTTGCAGCCTCTGGCACGGAACGGGACGCTTTGTATACAGCAAGTGGCATCAATGCGCTTGAACGCTACATCACAGAAACCCTCGACGAAAATTCCCGGTTGGAACTGAAACTACGCAATCCGATTGGGGTCGGCGCACACCTTCTGACGGAAGCAAAAACCCGCAACGACGCACAGACGCACGAGATCAGCGAAGACGTCACCCTTTCCACAAACCTCGAAGGCATGCTGGAAACCTATCGCCGCGAGTTGGCAGCTGAGCTGCCGCCCCGCCTGGCTGAGGTGGAGAATATCCTCAATGGTTTTGAAAATCGTGGGCAGGGTTACCTCGATAACACCATGAAACTGACCCGAATTCTCGACCTTGCCAAGCCGGATAAGATCAAAGCTGAGTTCCAGGCAGAAGTCCAGGCGGATGTAGCCGAAGAGATCGATGGAAAAGTGCGCAGCCTGATCGACTGGCTGGTGGACAAAGACCTCAACCTCTGGTACCAGGTGGCAGGCGCGCTGGAACGCCGGCAGGCGCAATCGCAACGGGCAATGCCCACCAGCGCCAGCCCACAGACGGAACGCCGCCGCCAACTGATCGACAGCGTCAGTACGACCATCAAAGCCATCGTCAATCAATACGACCGCAAGCGTGAGGCTGAGCAACTTGGCGCGTTTGTGCAGGAATCGGTCACCCAGACCGCCCTCTTTGGCGTGGGTGCACTGGGCATCGGAGCCCTGGTCGCCACCGTGCTTACCACTAAAGCGCTGGATGTCACCGGCATTGTCACGGCTGGCGCATTGGCTGTTTTGGGGCTGTTCGTGATCCCTTACAAGCGCAAGCAAGCAAAGGAAGCTTTCAGGGATAAGATGGCAGAACTGCGCGAAAACCTGATGAAGACCCTGAGCGCCACCTTCAGCCGCGAGAGCGACGGCGCCATTCAGCGACTTGAGAGCAACATTAGCCCCTATACCAGCTATGTCCAGGGTGAACAAACGCGCTTGCAGAGCGATAAAGCAACGCTGGACACGTTGCAGACCGTGGTGGAAGATCTTAGTCTATCCATCCCAAAACTACTGGTTGACAACAAGCATTAAAGAAAAAAGGCAAAGGACCTGACGGGTCTTTTGCCTCCATTTTCTTGCCAGAAGGTTTAGTTATAGTTAGCCTTCGTGGTCTACCAACGTTCCGACCTTCTCTCCACAAACGGCACGCATCAGATCGCCGGGTTTCCAGAGGTCCAGCACCAGGATGGGCAGGTCGTTTTCCATGCAGAGTGTCACAGCGGTGGAATCCATCACATTAATGCGGCGTGCCAGGATTTCGAGGTAGTTCAACTTCTCAATTCGCACAGCGTCCGGATTTGTTTTAGGGTCTTTATCGTAGATTCCGTCGACTTTGGTGGCTTTGATGACCACATCCGCGCCAATTTCAGTCGCGCGCAGTGCCGCAGCAGTATCGGTGGAAAAATAGGGGTTACCAGTGCCGCCTCCGAAAATGACCACGCGCCCCTTTTCGAGGTGACGGATGGCGCGCCGGCGGATGTAGGGCTCAGCCACAGTACGCATTTCAATGGAAGACATAACCCGCGTCATCACGCCAATTTTCTCAAGCGCATCCATCAGCGCCAGGGCGTTCATGACGGTTGCCAACATGCCCATATAATCTGCGGTGGCACGATCCATCCCGACGTTTTCGCCGGTTGCTCCGCGCCAAAGGTTACCAGCGCCAATCACGATCGCCACATCCACGCCGGTTTCATGCACCGACTTGACCAGTTCCGCGATGGTGCGAGCCTGCCCGGGATCGATGCCCTGCCCGTTTGGAGCCGACAGTGATTCGCCGGAAAGTTTGAGCAGGATGCGTTTATATTTCGCAATATTCTGAGTTTCAGTCATGCTATCTCCTTTCTTTGGTACTGGCAAAATAAGAGCCAACCGAATGGTTGGCTCTTTTGTTTATTACGCTGCCTCTTCCTCGTCGGCAGGCTTTTGGGTGGTCTCACCCAATGCCCATCGCACAAAGCGGCGGACGACGATGCGTTCGCCCAGGGCGGCAACACGGTCGTTGATCAGATCAGTAACAGTGCGGTTTTCGTCGCGAATGTATTTCTGATTGAGCAACACATGCTCGTCTTTGAACTTTTTCATGAAGCCATCCACGATCTTGGGGATGATCGCTTCGGGTTTGCCTTCGGCGCGTACACGCTCGGTGATCAGGGCGGTTTCTTCGGCTAACACTTCTTCGGGGATGTCTGCTTCAGAGACATACTTGGGAGAAGCGGCAGCAATTTGCAGCGCGATTTCGTGAGCAAGTTCTTTGAAGGTGTCGGATTTGGCAACAAAGTCAGTTTCCGAATTGATCTCAACCAGGACCACAAGCCGACCTTCGCTGTGGATGTAGAGTTCCAGGCGACCTTCGGAGGCTTCACGATTAGCGCGTTTTTCCGCTTTCTTTAAACCTTTTTCACGCAATTCTTCCAGAGCTTTTTCAAAATCGCCGTTGGAGCTTTGCAGCGCAGAACGGCAGTCCATAATGCCACAGCCAGTTTTTTCGCGCAGTTCTTTAATCATGTCAATGGTGATTTCCATAGTTATTCCTCTCTTGTGTCAAGCTCCGAAAAGCTCTTATGCTTGCTCGCTTGGTGCAGCGGTGGCTTCGGCTTCAGGTTGTTGTTCGTAGACGATCTTGGCACGGGTTGCGTCGCCAAGCAGCATTTCGTCATCAAGCTCTTCATCCTCGTCAATGCGGCGGGAGATGGTGGAGCGGGTTTCGACCACAACTTCTTCTTCCTCGTCCTTGCGCATCATTTTGCCTTCAATTACCGCGTCAGCCATGCGACCAACCAGCAGTTTGATGGCGCGGATGGCGTCATCATTGGAGGGGATTACGTAATCGATGTCGCTGGGATTGCAGTTGGTATCGACCAGGGCGATCACGGGGATGCCCTTTACGTTGGCTTCACGCACAGCGGTGTCTTCACGTTCGATGTCGATGATGAAAAGCAGGTCAGGCAGGGATTTCATGTTGCGAACACCGCTAAGGCGGGTCTGCAAACGGGTGATCTCGCGCTGGATCAGCAAGCCTTCTTTTTTAGTCAGCAGATTGATCTCGCCGGTCTCGAACAATTTCTCAAGGCGGGTCAGTTCAACAATACGCTGCTGAATGGTGACCCAGTTGGTTAGGGTGCCGCCCAGCCAGCGCTGGTTGACGTAGGGCATACCACAGCGTTCGGATTCTTCCTGGATAGTTTCCTGAGCCTGGCGCTTGGTGCCGACGAAGAGGATGCTGCCGCCGGCGGCAACAGTGTCGCGAACCTTGTTAAAGGCGTCGTCGAGCAGTTTGACAGTTTGCTGCAGGTCAATAATGTGGATACCATTGCGTTCGGTAAAGATGTACTGACGCATTTTTGGATTCCATTTGTTGGTTCGATGTCCAAAATGGACGCCGCTCTCGAGGAGCGCTTTCATAGAAACAGCGGGCATGATAACTCCTTTGCGTTATGCCTCCGCCCGGTTTTGCGACTGCTCCGAACCCATTTTGTGGGCACGCGGGAGGGTCTGATCCTGGGCGTGTGTAATAGTAGTCCCCGGTGTATACCGAAGCCGTCGGCAAGTATATCACAGAGTCCTTTGAGTCAAGCTTAAATTCTTGACTTTGCAAAACTTCTACTTAAAAGCAACATCCCAAAGATGGACATGTACGGGTTCACGCTCGTCCAGGCTCTCGATGCTCAGGTTGAGAGACTTTACAATCAGCATTTCGCCAAAATCCAGCCGAATGGGATGGATCGCTTCCGTGCCTGCATCAAACGCTTCAAACTGGTGATGGCGCCCCTGGTCATCGATCAATTCCACGCGAATGGCACTGCGAACATTCCCCAGCCAGACAGTGATAGTTTGAAGCTCCACAGATTCAGCAAACGCCAGCGTCAGGTTGAGCGGATTGGCTTCGAAGGTGCGGATCAGGGTGGCGCGGTCGCCATCAAAAACATCGGCAACCTTACCGATGTCCAACAATGGAAAAGTCACTTCAACCGCCTGCCCTAAAATCTCGACCTGTTCAATTTGGGGTTTCTGCCTCTCTTCAAGTTCAGCCGCGAAGATCGCTTCAGCAGCTGGGGCATAATCAAGCGACACAAAGTAAAAGCCAGGATTGCCATCGGGGTAAGGCAGCACATCAAGGACTTCGACCTCAGCAAACTTCGGATTCTCGCGCAGTGCGGCGTATTCTTCTGGCGGAAGGATGAAGACCTCTTCATCTTCAAAGGGAATGAAGTATGCGTTATGCTCGCCAAGTGTGCCCATCTCGACTGGCAGCGGGTCGCCCAGGAAGTAGCGCATGATCACATCGGTGTTGTTTGCCCAGGTGGGGCTGAGGGTTAGCCACGCCTGCGGATGGGCTTGCTTGAATTCAAGGATTTTATCGCTGAGCTGTTGCCCGCCCCACTGCATGCCGTAGAGGGAGTAATCGCTGTACCAGGTCGGTCCGTTTACGATCGCGTCGCGCGTCATCCAACCCACCGCAGCGGTGAGCGTTAATGCAACAGCGAGTGCAGGAAGACGCTGCTTTTTCATTTTAGCGCTGAGCCCGACCAGGGCATCATTCACGCCGACAGCAGTCAATAGCGCCAGCGGAATTACTACCACCAGCAGCCGGGTGATTGCCACATCCACCAGCGCTGCTCCGCTTGGGGCAACCAGCAGCGCAACCAGCAACACACGTTTTGCAGGCTGGCGCCACGGGTGCAGACAACGCCAAAGACCGAAAATTGCGAAAGGCAGAAACAACCAGGGTAAGTGCCCGTAGCCCTTCATCAGGTGGCGGACCAGGTCGAAGTCGTTTGGAACGTACCAGTAAAGCGGGTTGAAGCCCTTGAGCCAGCGCCAAAAGAATAGACCGAACTTCTCCAGGAGGCTGATGCCGCTGACCCAGTACGAATGCACGATGCGCAGGTGCTGCCCAAAAGCTTCAGCATGCGTGAGCCGGAAGATCAGGTAAGGCGCAGCCAGCAGCACCAAAGCAGCCAGACCCTTACGCCAGCTTTTGGGCTCAGCGAAGTGATAACGCCAATCTGTCATCAAAAAGAGTAGACCGCTGAGCACTACTACCAGCTGCAGGGGGCTATAAGCGTAAAAAGTCAGAGCTCCCGCCGCCAAAGCAGGTATCAGCCAGCGTCGGTCTTTGAGGCGGTAATTGGCATACAGGAATAAAAACAGGCAGTAAAAAGATGATCCCAATGCAGTCTCGAAAGCCGTGCGCGAGTGCAGGAACCAAGCGGGGATGGCGCTGACCAGGTAGGGCGTCAACCACCAATAGCGCGCTTTGAGATGGTCACGCAGGTAGAGACCGCCGGTCAGAGGAAAAAGCAAGCTGAGGAGTGCAGGCAAGCCACGCGTCAGCCAGACGGAATTGGGCAGCCAGGTGATCAGAACCTGCAGCCAGACCGAGAGCGAGAGGTTGTATTGCCCGCCGTTTTCAAAGTAGACCGGAAAGAGGCTGCCATCCA
>CAYPBU010000056.1:0-13282 GCA_964409045.1 uncultured Anaerolineaceae bacterium
TGATGCGCTATCACATTGATGATATCCGCCACTTCCGCAATAACGACATCCGCTTTCTGGAACAGTTCTAAGAGGAGATGAGATGAAAGCACCCTTAAGTTGGATTAAAGATTACATCGACCTGGAAGGCATTGGCATTGAAGAACTCGCCAACATCCTGACCAGCGTCGGGTTGGAAGTGGAAAATGTGCTCCTGGTGGGCGTCGAGAAACCCGAAGGCAAACTGAAGAACAAGTACGCCGGCTTGCCCTGGGATAAGGAAAAATTCGTAGTGGCAGAGGTGGTGGAGGTCAACCAACACCCCAATGCCGACCGTCTGACCCTCTGCGAGCTCAACGATGGCACTGGCATCGCGACCGTCCTGACTGGCGCGCCAAACATGTTCCCCTACCTCGGCAAGGGCAGGTTGGAGAAGCCGCTCAAGGTCGCCTACGCGCGCGAAGGCGCGATGCTCTACGACGGGCATCAACCGGGTCAGGTGGTGACGAAACTCAAAAGGACGACCATCCGCGGGGTGGAGTCGCGCTCGATGATCTGCTCGGAAAAAGAGCTGGGCATCTCGGAAGAACACGAAGGCGTGATCGAACTGGACGCAGACGCGCCGGTTGGCATGCCCCTGGTGGATTACATGGGCGACGTGGTCTACGAGGTTGCGATCCTGCCGAACATGGCAAGGGACGCCTCCATCCTGGGAATCGCCCGTGAGCTCTCCGCTGTTCTGGGGAGACCCCTGCGCCTTCCTGAGGGGGTTGCGATGCAGAAGGGTGGCGAAATCGCCGAAAAAGTAGGCCTGGAAGTACGCGACACCGAACTGAATCCCCGCTTCATGCTGGGAATGGTGGAAGGCACCCAGGCTCGCAAAAGCCCCTACTGGGTGCAGCGAAGGCTTTCGCTGGCAGGGATGCGCCCGATCGACGCCCTGGTGGACGCAACCAACTACATTATGCTTGAAATTGGTCAGCCCTTGCATGCTTTTGACTATGACCTGCTGCGGGAGCGGGCTGGCGGCAAGCCGACCATCATCACCCGTACGGCCTACGAGGGCGAGAAGATCACCCTGCTGGATGGGTCCGAGCCCAAACTCGATACCCAAATCGAATTGGTGACCGACACAGTTGGTCCGCTTTCCATTGCAGGCGTCATGGGCGGTGGTGAGACTGGCGTGCATGCCAGCACCCGCAACCTGCTGGTTGAGTCGGCAAACTGGAACTTCATCAACCTGCGCAAAACCCTCAGCAAAACCCGTATCAACAGCGAGGCAGGCTACCGCTTCAGCCGTGATGTCCATCCGGCGCTGGCAGAAACCGCGCTCGGCCTGTGCTTGAAGCGCGTGCAAGAGTGGGGCGGTGGGGAAGTGGTGCAGGGCGTGCTGGACGAATATGGCAAACCTTATGAGGATACCGTCAACCGCCTCTCTGAAGATACCATTCGTGAGGTAATTGGGCAGGAAATCTCACTGGAAGTATCTACCCAAATCCTCGAAAGGCTGGGGTTCACCTGTTGGATGGAAGACGATGAGCTGGTAGCCAAAAGCCCGGCAACGCGCACAGATATCGAAACCGGCACCATTGGGCAGAGAAACCTGATCGAAGAGATCGCGCGCACCTATGGCTTTGAACGCATTGAGGCGAAACGCCTGAGCGATGAACTGCCTCCGCAAATCGGGAATCCCGGTTTGGAAGCCGAAGAACGCATCCGCGACATCCTGGTCTCGATCGGTCTGCAGGATACCCTGGCGTACCGCCAGACCTCACCCGAGCGCGAAGCCCGCTTGTTCATTGGCAGGAAAGCCCCTGAAGGTCTGGCTTACGTGCGCCTCAAGAACCCGATCACCCCCGAGCGCACCGCCATGCGCCGCAGTGCCATGGCAACCATGCTCGAGTTGCTGGAATACAACACAAAATTCCGGCCGGGTCTGGCTCTCTTCGAACTCGGACCGGTCTTTCTACCCGTTGATGGCGAAGTTTTGCCCCATGAAGCCCTGCGCTTGAGCATCGGCCTCACGGGCGCCTGGGACGCGGCCAGTTGGGATCGGGCTCAAAGCCCGGCAATGGACTTCTTTGACCTGAAGGGCGTGGTTGAAGCACTGCTGGACGGCCTCCACTTGCAGGATGTCAAGTTCCAGGCGGCCGCGCACCCCAGTTTCCACCCTGGCAAGTGTGCCGAAGTGAGAGTGGGGGAGGATGTCCTTGGTGTGATGGGTGAGCTGCATCCGCAGGTCAAGAAAAACTATGCCTTCGGGCAGGATCCGGTGCTGGTGGCTGAGTTTGATGGGGAAGCCTTGGTCAGGTTGAGCAACGCCGTCTTCACCAACAAGGCCATCTCCAGTTACCCGGCGATGGTGGAGGATATTGCCCTGATCGTGGATGAGAGCGTGCCGGCGGATGACCTTGAGGCCTTGATTTGGCAGGCTGGCGGGAAGTTGCTGGTGGATGTAAAACTCTTCGACGTCTACCGGGATGCAAAGTTGGGAGAAGGCAAGAAAAGCCTGGCTTACCAGCTAACCTACCAGGCGTTTGACCGCACGCTGACCGACAAAGATGCCCTGAACATCCGCAACCGGATTGTGAAGCAGACCAAAAATACTTTCAGCGCAGTGCTGCGCAGCTCATAGGAGAGATTATGAATACAGTGCTTTTATTCACCCGAAATGGATTGGGGGATGCCCCGGAAGGTTTACAGCAAACCCTGGTCGCAAAGATCTTGAGCCTGGCAACCCAGTCTGAAAAGAAACCTAATAAGATTATCTTCTATACTGAGGGTGTGAAGCTGGTGTGTGAGGGTTCGCTGGTGCTGCAGTGGCTGAAAATTCTGGAAGAGGCGGGCGTGGAATTGATCGTTTGCTCAACATGCCTGGAATACTTTGGCTTGGCAGACAAGGTCAGGGTCGGCAAAGTGGGCGGCATGCCCGGCATCCTTGCTGCGCTGCAAGAAGCGGATAAAGTAGTCAGTTTGTGATACTACTCGCATAAGAAAAGCGCCAATCTCATAACAGGTTGGCGCTTTTGAGATTGAAAATAGTGAGTGGCTTCTACCAGCCAAACGCCAATCCGCGCTTGCCAAGGATGAAATCATCGAAGATCACCTGGGCTGGGGTTTGCGCAAGGCCGGCGCACACCATCAGCGGCAGCAGATGTTCCTCGCGCGGGTGGCAATAGCGGGCAGAGGGGGCTTTGGACCAGTTCAGCAGAGCATGGCGCGTGTCTGCGTAGGCGGAATGCGTTGCAGCCTCGATCAACCAGTCCTGAAAAGCATCGTTGGCAGGGTCTGGGGCGGTAGAGGGGCGCCAAGAGAAGGCAGACATGTTGTGGAACGAGAAGCCCGAACCGATAATCAGGACGTTCTCGTCCAGCAGTGGACGCAATGCCTCGCCAAGCCGCAAATGCCTTTCCGGGTCCAAGCCGCGGACAAGCGAGAGCTGCAGGGTCGGGATATCCGCCTCAGGGTACATCATTAGCAGGGGAATGAAGACTCCGTGGTCAAAGCCTCGGGTCGGGTTTATTTGTGTGGGTATGCCGGCAGCCTCAAGCAGATTTATGATCTTTTTTACTTCTTCCGGTGCGCCCGGCGCGGGATATTGTACCTGGTAGGTTTCAGGCGGAAAGCCGTAGTAATCGTAGAACATCGGGGGGTTGGGCGAGCCGAGCAGGGTGGGGATGGCTTCTTCCCAGTGTGCGCTAATCACGAGGATCAGGTCTGGGCGCGCGATTTGCTCCGGCAGCACGCGCATGAAATCGATCATGGCCTTGTGCCCCGGGTCCCCGAGCAAAGGCAGCGGTCCTCCGCCATGGCTGAAATAAACGATTTGTTTTTTGTTTTGCTCCATAAGCACCTCTTTGAATGCTGTAATTGTAAACCAGCACGGTCAAACGCCTGGTGTCCTGGCTTAGACAGATAACTGGTGCGAAATTGGATTTGACAAGCAGGAAGATATGATATATACTCGGACTTCCGATGCGGGGTAGAGCAGTGGTAGCTCGTCGGGCTCATAACCCGGAGGTCAGTCGTTCGAATCGGCTCCCCGCTACTACAGAGGCTGGTGTCATACCAGCCTCACTTATTTAAGACACTGCACTTCACTCCCCATTCAGGCTCTTCCTTTTCCGCTTAGAATCCTCCAGGAGGGTTTCAACTCTCCTTATGCAGATTTCACAGGGACCCACCTCAACAGGCATGTATTGCCTGAATGAACTCAAGGCTTTTTTGTACCAAGTGAGTGCCATTTGGTAGTTTTTTCTTATCTCGTAGTAATGACCCAGGTTTTGAAATTCTATACCAATATTATGGTCACTGGTGCGTTGACGAAGTGAAATTACTTCATCGAGAAGTATCTTTGCTTCCTCTATACTTTGCTGTGCCATCAACAAACGGGCTTTTCCTGCCAAGGAATCACAAATCATCCGAGAGTCTGATATCAAAGACGCTATCGAAAGAGCTTCCTCAAAGCATTGGTTCGATTTTTCCATCGCGTTCAAGTTGTAGTGTATGTTTCCCTGAGTTATTAAGGATTTGCCTAAGTTCAGATAGTCTTCACTTGTTCTGAAATATACACACGCTAATTTCGACGATCTTAAACCGAGTCGAAAAAAGTTAACATGGCGATAGGCACTTGAAAGTTGGGAACGAGCGATCGCTTGGCTTTTGGGATTCCTTAAGAGACCATTAAGGATACTCACCAATTCTAGGTTGAAAATTGCCGTAAATAGTTTCCCTTTCATGCGATCGATCGCGCTAATTTCTGAAAGCACCATAACTAGTTGAACAAATGCCTTTTCTCTCATCAGGCCTAGGATCGTCCCACTATATAGGCTCTTTGCTTCATCGAGTTTTGCTTCTTCCCTCAAAAGAGTGGCAAGGTTAATTCGAGAAGCTAAGTTAGCCATTCCCTTAGTTACTGAAATTATTCGCAACAACAATGATTTTGCTACTGCTCGATCACCATTTCTGGCTAAAGGAAAGCAGATAAAATTACTTACATCAGCAGATTCATCGAACTTTCCGAGATGAAAAAGGCTTTCTTGCCAACTGTAGGATATATTTACCACATCGATGAAGTAGGCTTGGTGTTGAGGAAGATGTATCAGATTGTCTAATAGCCCAGCAGGCCTAATAAAAAAATTGCGCTTGTCTTCATCTTTCTCAGGGAGTTCAATTTCGAGAATAATGGAAACATATGTAAACCAATCAAAGCAAAATCTATCGATAACCTGATAGAACAAAGTCTTATCTTCTTCCGAGGATTCATTCCTAAAATATTCGCCAAGATCCTCACTTGGAAAAATTTGAATTGAATCATTTTTTCGGTCCACAATAATGAGTCCCTCTTGGACACATCTGATTAGCCATTCCTCTGTATTTTTGCTGGTATCAAAAAAGAGGTTACAGGTATTTTCGAATAGCTCTAAACCGTTTAAATTAATACTGAGATTCAAAATCGCGAAACTTCCCAGTCTGTATATCGTCTCCGTGGACATACTGGAAAGGCGGTCAGCGACAGTAAAATTTTGCTTTTGAACAGTTTTCGGAGGGATGTTATTAAGCTTTTCGAAGATTGTTGAGGGGTCCATTTTTCCACGCTGGTTTGGTGTTGTAATAGTCATTATAACAAAGACGAATTGGATAAGAAGCAGATCAGCCTGGTTTTGTCTGAAGCTCCCCATCGTTGATCGCCAGGCGTCCCAGTTGAAACTGGTGATCGTGAAGGCACTCAGGTCGATATTTTTCGTGGCCTCAAGTTGGTTGCAGACGAGGGCACTGTTTAGAAAAGTCAGCCTCATAACCCGGAGGTCAGTCGTTTACCCTGCTTACCCTCCGTTTCACTCCGCGTACAGGTCGCGGGCACAGGCGAATACCCCTAAAGGGGTACTTTGTCGGCTCCCCGCTTAAATTAGAATCTGTCCATAAGGACCGAGAACGAATACTTGCAATTTAAATTATTTTGTTGTAGAATTTGCAAATGTAATTGCGTTTGCAATCATTCCCATTATGAAAGCCCAACTAACATCTTAACGATAAATTGCGACTAGTTTGACGCACTCTCAACAGCCTAAGGAGAACCTCATGAAACACATGAAGCCAGGCACAAACGTACTTATGGGGCAGTCCATTCCTGCCTTGTTGCGCCGGTTCTTTCGTTGGTTGACCACTCCGCATGTGTTTCTGGCAATCCTGATGCTCATCTTAATGGTGTATCTGATTGTCATTCCTTTGGGCAGAATGGTTGAAACAACCCTGACGGTCCAGAAGAAAGATCTGATGTCGTTGGGGGGTGTGGAGCAGGGTGATTTTACGCTTTATCACTGGTCTCGCATGTTGTTCACAAAGATCAGTAAGATTATTCTTTATACGCCATTAAGGAACTCGTTGGTAGTTTCGGCTGGGGCAACGCTATTCGCCTTTTTTCTGGGTGCAATGATGGCCTGGCTGGTGGTTCGAACCGATATGCCGGGCAGAAACATCATCAACAGCCTGGCGCTTGTGCCATACATGATGCCCTCATGGACGATCGCCATGGCTTGGACGGTGCTTTTCAAGAACCGAACCATGGGGGGGACTCCTGGTGTGCTCGAATACCTTTTTGGCCAGGGGCCGCCGGATTGGTTGGCTTATGGGCCGGTTCCCATCATTATCAGCAGCGGCTTGCACTATTACACATTCTTTTTTCTCTTTGTTTCCACGGCGTTGATTTCGATTGACTCAAACCTGGAAGAAGCTGCCGCGATGATGGGAGCCAGCCGGGCACGAATTCTGCGTCGAATTACCTTTCCGATCGTCCTTCCAGCCATTCTTTCCGGTTTCATTATGACATTCTCACGTGTGATGGGCACATTTGGTGGTCCCAACGTGTTGGGCGTTCCAGTGCGCTATTACACTCTTTCCACCATGATCCGCTCCACCATAAAAATTGGTGATACTGCTGATGCATTTGTGCTGGCTATTATGCTTATCTTGCTGGCAATGGTCAGTATATATATAAACCAGAAAGCGATTGGCACGAAAAAGAGCTTTGAAACCATCGGAGGCAGGGGTCTCTTCATTCGGAAAACCAACCTTCGCAAGTGGAAAGCGCCCATCACCGGTTCGGTGGTTCTAATTCAATTCATCATTGCTGTGCTTCCGCTTGCCTTGCTTTTATTGAATACCTTCATGAAAAATTCAGGTGAGTATAGCCTTTCCAACTTCACTTTGCATCATTGGATTGGAACGAGCGACCCGAATTTCAATGATGGTTTGCCAGGCATTCTCCGAAATCCGCAGGTGTTTAAGGCTGCCTGGAATTCGATCCAGCTGGCAGTTGCTGCTTCGTTTATCACTGCTATTCTGGGCCTCATCTTGGGGTATTCCATCGTCAAAGGGAAAAATACCTGGCTGGCAAAGGTAATCGAGCAAGTAGCGTTTGTCCCGTATGTCATTCCAGGCATTGCTTTTGGCGCGATTTACATCTCAATGTTCGCAAAGCCGGTAGGCTTCATTCCAGCGTTGTATGGGAGCTTTGCCTTGCTTGTGTTGGTTTCAGTAGCGAAGAATCTGCCTTTTTCAAGCCGGACAGGCGTATCTTCCATGTTGCAGGTAAGCCGTGAACTGGAGGAAGCAGCCTCCATCGCGGGCGCAAATGCGTGGCGGCGTTTTTACCGGATCATTTTCCCGCTCACCAGTGGGGGATTTGTTTCTGGTTTTCTCCTAACTTTCATATCGACGATGCGTGAGTTGTCGTTGATCATCCTGCTGGTGACCCCTGCCACCCAGGTACTGTCCAGTCTTACCATGCGTTACACCGAAAATGGCAGCGAGCAACAAGCAGACGCGGTTATTATCCTGTTAATTGCCTTGATCATGATAGGAAACCTGCTGGTTGGACGCTTCAGGAAAGGCACTCTACAAAAAGGCCTGGGGATATAGGGGTTTATTGGTCAGCCCCTTATCTCTGAAGCATGTGAATATCACCGTTTAGCCCATCCAAGCCCGGAGGTGCAGATGAAGTCAAAATGAAAACAATTATTCGAACCAGAGAATTTGCCAAAAATTTTGAGAGAGATAAAAAGGAGAAAGAAATGAAAAAAATGCACTGTTTATTGGCACTCATTGTAGTAATGATCCTGCTGGCGGGCTGCGCGCAACCTACTGCAGCGCCTGCCCCAGCCGATCCGACGAAGGCTAGCGATCCGGCAACAGAACCGGTAGCTCCTGTTGAGAATACTCCTGAACCGGAGCTAACAGAACAGGAAGAATGGCTTAAGGCCGCAGGTCTTGGAGATTACACCCCTGAAGCTCAGGACTGGGCAAGCATTGAAGCCGCTGCCAAACTTGAGGGTTCACTGATCGTCTATGCCAACTCCTCGCGTGTTGCCTCTGCAGCCGAAGCCTTTGCGGCGCTCTATCCGGAGATCACGATCGAAGCTCTGGATATGGGTGGCGCGGATGTCATCACCAAGGTGCGCGAAGAGCAAAACGCCGGCGCGTTTACCGGCGATGTATGGCTCAGTGCTGGGGGACCAGACATTGAGGGTGAATTTATGCCTGCCAAATTCCTGTGGAAATTTATCCCGGATGATTTGGTGGATGTTATCCCCGCTGAATCTCAGGAACCGATCGTGACAACCAACACCGAGGTCTTTGGCTGGGTGTATAACACCGAATTGAACGATACATGTCCGATTGACAACTGGTGGGCTCTGACAGACCCGGTATGGAGCGGCAAGATTTACATCAAAGATCCGATGAACAGTGCGGAAGATCTGGGCATGCTCATTAGCGCCACCACTCATGCGGAAGAATTAGCTGCTGCCTACAAGGAATACTTTGGAACAGACCCAGTCCTCGAAGAGGACACCCCGGATGCTGGGTGGTTGTGGCTAAAGAAGTTTGCACAGAATTCACCTATCGGCACGCCGGGCGGCGATGAAACCGTTGAAGCAGTGGGTAGCTTGGGCATGACCGATAGCTATATTGGCTGGATGCCCCTGTCCAAATACCGCGCCGTCCTGAAAGGCGAAGCAGCCTTCGCACCTTGCGAAACGCTAAATCCGGTTGTGGGTCTGCAAAAACACAATTACGTTGCTGTCATCAACCAGGCGCCGCACCCGAATGGAGCCAAACTGTTCATCAAATTCATCCTGAGCGCAGAAGGTTTTGCTCCGTGGAATCAGGTCGGGCAGTACTCCTCGATCCCGGGTGTCGAACCCATCGCCGATGCCCTGCCGTTTAAGGACCTCAAGGTTTGGAATTTTGAGAACCTGTACGTCTATGAGAACATAACAGCGTTCCGTGATTTCTACGCGCTGAACCTGCTCTCCAAGTAGTCGATTTAGACCGGGAATTACTAACAATTGCCCAGATTGCGATGAGTATGCAACTAAAAGCTGTATTCTTCGATGTTGGCGGGACCCTGGAAACCTACCGTTCCAGCCCGGAATTGCGTCTTGAGAACACCTTTCTTTTCCGCGAATGTCTCGCCAAAGCTGGCATCCACGTGAATGAGAACGATGAACATCTTTGCCAACGCATCACTACCGGGATCGCCGATTATCAGAAGTGGAACAGGCAATCTTTTATCGAGTTGCCGTCTGATCAAATCTGGGCAAAATATGTTTTTGCCGACCTGGGGATTTCCGAAGCCGAACTCGCGCCGATCGCCGAGGAGCTCAGTTTCATCCATGAAACCCGCTATTTCATGCGCGAGATGCGGCCGGAGATCCCCTGGGTGCTGGAACAGATTCGCGAAATGGGGCTGCTGACGGGTTGCATCAGCAACACTCACAGTCTCACCCAGGTGCCCTTTAACCTGAAGCGCTACGGAATCAATTCTTGTTTAACCCCCGTTGTCCTGTCTTCTGCGTTTGGCGGTCGAAAACCAGACCCTTCGATCTTCTACCACACTGCCCGCATGGTAAATTTACCCACCGGAAGCATAATATTTGTGGGTGACAAAATCAACCGTGATATTCTCGGCGCAAAACGGGCTGGTTTTCGGCTGGCTATTAAAATACAACATCCATTTGATGATGGGGATACAGACCTGGGAGCAGAGCCGGATGCCGTCATCCACGACATGCGCGAACTACTCCCCATTCTGGATAAAGCACTTCGTGAGGACGCCCAGACGCGTACAACGGCTGCGAATAGCAAAGTCAAAGGCGTTTTCTTTGATGCCGGAAACATTCTTTATCATAAACCGCGCAAAGGGATTCACATGCGGAGGTTTATTGCCCGGCATCGCCTGCATGCAGTGGCCAACATTAAGGAAGAAAAAAGAAAACTGAAAGACTTGGCTTTTCACGGAAGCATAGATCGTTACGAATTTTACGCGCGTGTCATCCGCCTGTACGGCGTAACCGATGCGGAAATTTTGGCTGAGGGCGTGAACGCCATGCTACTGGATGCCACCACCGTGGAGATTATCAATGGCGTACCGGAAACCCTGAAGGAGCTGAAAAAGAAAGGCTTTATTCTGGGAATTATTTCGGATACCGCCACGCCCATTCAAGTCAAGTTAAGCTGGTTTGATAAGGGTGGTTTCGGAGATGTTTTTGATTCTTTCATCAGTTCAAAAGAGATTGGCACTCGCAAACCAGACACGTTGATCTATGAGGAAGCCTACCGCAAAGTGGGGCTGAGCCGGGAAGAATCCGTTTTTGTGGGACATAAAGCCTCTGAATTGAGCGGCGCGCGCAAGGCTGGCATGGCTACAATTGCTTTTAATTACGATAAGAACGCGCGGGCTGATTTTTACATTCAGAGCTTTCCAGATTTACTCGATGTGAAAATCCTGAACTCCTGAGCCCAGAAGTCCGCCTGTCTTTGTCGCTTATAAACGGAAAGTGGCAGTTATCCTGCTGGTTTAGCGGAGTGGGCTTGCAGATAAACGACAAATGGCTGGTTGTGACAAGCCCATCTGAACGGACTTCTATGCGAGTACCGTTTTGCTACTGAAGGTACCTGGCAAGCGTGAACAAAATCAAGACCGGTTTGCAGGCGAATGGCGCTAATAGGGCACCTTGTCGGCTCCCAACTATTAAGACGAACAGATATGGTCGTTTTTGATTCTCATTAACACCTAAAGGTCAACGAGTAATGCCCTTCAAATTGCTCAGCTTAAGGTTTGATCAGGTGGATAGAGTAAAATACATAGCGGTATTAATTTCTCACTGTTAAAATAAACGAAAAGGGTGCCCACCTGTTAACCCACCTTCAAAATATTCACTCAACATTATTTAAGGATTACTTTTAATGATGAAGCCTCATAATATTCTGATAACCGTTTTGCTGACCATAACCCTTGCAGCCTGTAGCACACCCGTGGTGACAACGACCTCATCAAACCCGGTTGCAGAGGTCACGGCGACCACGTCACTTGTTGAGGCATCGGTACCCGTCGTCATATCATTTGCTGATCCTGTGTTGGAAGCGATGATCCGCGGCGCAATGGGCAAAACAGAAGGTGGCATCTCCCTGGCCGAGGCGCAGGCGGTCACGAGAATGAATCTCAGCAATGAGCTGCAGAGCACTATTTCAGAAGTCACCCCGATCACCAACATCAGCGGACTTGAAGCCTTCACCAACCTCGAAGGCCTCGACCTGTCCTCTCACGCTGTCACGGATATTTCGCCGCTCGCGGGGCTGACCAAACTGACCGTCTTGTCACTGGCTGGCAACCCCGTCGCAGATGTTTCGCCACTTGCAGAGCTGACCAACCTTAAGCTGCTGAAGCTTTCCGGCAGTCAGGCGCAGGATTACAGTGCGCTCGGCAACCTGGTCAATTTGCAGGTCCTACAGCTTGACGATTCGACCATCTCTGACCTTACTCCGCTAGCTGGGTTGACAAACCTGCGTCAGCTCCATCTGGCTAACTCCTCCGTGATGGACTTTTCTCAACTTGAACCCATCTATGCCAAACTCGCGGACAAAGATTTCACCATAGTCACAACCCTGGCTGAACTCGGCTTTAACCTGGACGGCAACAGCCACCAGGCCTTCTACGATAGCGAATACGCGTCCTTTGCCATCCACCATGCCGCCTGGGGGCAACCTCAGGAGGAATGGCACACCAATACCATCCGCATCTCAATGTATACGGAAAGCGGTTATAAGGTGATGCTGGGTTATTATGGCGATCTCAACGCCTACGTCTTCATGATGCATAAGGAGGGCGAACCCCCGGTGAATTACGTTTACGACGCCAACAGCGGTGACCTCAACATCAGCGAAGAAGACCGCGCGAATATCGAACAATCGGTGCGAGCGGCATTTGAGCTCATGGAAGGCGAGGATCCGTTGCTCGCTCCCATGCGCGTTTTCCAAGACATTATCAGAGACACGTTTGGCATGACCGCTGCCAAGTTGTATGCGCTGCCGTATGCGCCGCCGACCCTCAAGAACCTGGGCTTTTACCCGGATGAGCCCAACGCGGTCTATTTATATGAATACCGCGGTGAAAGCGTATTGGACGACGTGAACATAGAAGTCCACCGCCCCGAATGGGGAGAGCAGGAGTTCGACGTTCGTTTTTTCACTCCCATCAGCGATGAATATCGCATTGTTGTCACCTGGCATGCTGCTGAAAGGAAGTTTGTCGCCGGCGTGGACGATAACAGCCAGGGCGGCGCGAGTTTTGAATATTTCATTGAAACCGGTGAGCATCTTGACATCTGGTGCAGTTACCCTGACAAGACCGTGGAAGAATACTTCATCAAAGCCTATAACGACCCCGCGTTTGAAGACGTTTACCAGCACTCCATTGACCTGATGGTGAATTACGTGAGCGATACTTTTGGCATGACGATCGAGGAACTTTTTTCTTTGCCGACAGGTGAATAAGGATAAAACGGGTTTCAACCTGACCGGCAAGATAAGATGACATTGGATGAAGAACATGCAGTGATCTGCCAAATTGATGACTATTTTTCCGTTCAATCTCTATCTTTCGAACCTAAATAAATGTTTATCAAGTACAAACAAGTCTGGGTTTTGGGATTACTCTTTTACCCCTAGCAGGGGGATCATGTTCGTTTGAATTACATCAAAGGACGATTTCCAGCTCATTACCTCACACTAAAAAACTTCAAAGGTTTGGCTTTCTTTCAGCAATGGCAAACATTACCAACAAGATTCATTAGCACCAATTTTCACAATTGGTCTATTACACTATTGACTTTTGTCTAAAAAAGGATATTATATATGTGAGCGGTCACGTGACCGGTCACAACTCCAATTTCGCTGTTTTGAGGCAGCCTTGATTAAAAAAAGAAAAGCCACGATCTACGATGTAGCAGAAAAAGCCGGTGTA
>CAYPBU010000057.1:0-13263 GCA_964409045.1 uncultured Anaerolineaceae bacterium
ATTTACACCACCGACGCCAGCGAAGACCTGGCGGACATCATGCTCAGGGATTCCGGGCATATCCAGGAAAACGATATCAAGTATGTCAATAAAAAACGCCGTAAAAAGGGCGAGCCTGCCCTGGAGCCGATCTACACACAAAAAGATGCCATCGAGGCAATGCCATTCTTCCAAAAGGTCTGGTATCAGCAAAAGTTTGAGCCAATTCCAGGCGTAACCGCTCAATTGGTAGACGCCGGGCATATCCTGGGCTCTGCGGCAGTCATCCTGGATTACCATAATGCCCAGGGGCAACCCAAGCGAATCTGGTTCTCGGGCGATATTGGCAGGTACGATGCCCCGATCTTGCGTGATCCCGTGCTGCCCGAAGGGGCGGACACGCTAGTGATGGAATGCACCTACGGCGATAAACCACACGAATCGATGGATGATGCCTATGACGAATTCATCGACGCGATCAAGCGGACCGTCAAACGCGGAGGCAAGGTGATCGTGCCGGCTTTCGCGGTTGGGCGCACCCAAAATCTGACCTACTTCCTTAGCCAGGCAATCGACGATGGATTGATCCCGGACGTGCCGGTGGTGGTTGACAGCCCGCTGGCGGTCAACGCCTCCATGCTCTACCGCAAGCACACCGAATGTTTTGACGACGAAACATGGCAGTATATTGCCGAGCACCGCATGCAGGGGTTGGACTTCCATAATGTGATCTACACCATGACCGTGGACGAATCAAAGGCGCTCAACGAGTGGAATGAGCCGATGATCATCATTTCAGCCTCAGGCATGGCGGAAAGCGGACGGATTCTGCACCACCTCAAAAACAACATCGAAGATGGCAAAAACACGATCCTGATCATCTCCTGGCAGGCTCCCGACACGCTCGGCAGACGCCTGGCGGATCGCGAACGCAAGGTCAGGATCTTTGGCGAGGAGTATTTCCGCAAGGCGGAGGTGGTGACCATTGGCGGGTTGAGCGCGCATGCCGGGCAGACCGGGCTGGTGGAGTATGCCCTGGCGAGCAAAGATAGCCTCAAGCGCATTATCCTCTTCCACGGAGAAGCGGACAAGGCCCAAGCTCTGATCGACAAGCTGGCTGAGCACCCCGAATTACCGGTGCCGGTCTACGCTGAAAAGGGGCAGGAGTTCGACCTTTAAGGTATAATCTGAAACCTGTTGGAGAGATGCCGGAGTGGTTGATCGGGGCGGTCTCGAAAACCGTTATGGGTCTCGTACCCATCGTGGGTTCGAACCCCACTCTCTCCGCCACAAAAAATGCCGTGAATTCACGGCATTTTTCATTTCCAACGTTTGTTTACAGCAATGGAGCGGTGCTGCGCGGCTCGAAGTCCGGTTCAATCCGCCCAATCTTCAACTTCTCAAAAAGCAGCGGACTGAGGCAAGAGATCCACACCCCGATCAAGAAGTAACGAAAATAGCGCAACACCGCGCTGAGCAGCCCCGGGTCATCCGGGAAGAGCGAGCCTAACCCCGCGTAAAGGGCGACTACACCAGCGATTCCAACCAGGTAGCGGGCAATGCGCTGCCAGGTGCCAAAATTGCTCTGGATCACGCCCCGGCGTGCCCTCAGCCAGGCGAACCCACCCAACATACCAAACCACAGCCCGCCTGTTGTCAGCGCGCCTTCAAGCGAGAGCGGATCAGCATCCCCGGCACGAGCAGCCCAGTCCGCTGGCATCTGCCAACCGCTGGAGAGCGCGATGATCATCCAATTTAACCCGATCAAAAACAGCGAGCTGAAGAATGCCAGAAGCAGCTGGTTCTTCAAGCTCTGTTTGTTCAGCCATGCGCCAAGTGGTTTTTCGACCCTGGCAAAAATAAACAGCAGCATGACACCCAAGAGCAGTCCGAGCAGTATATCGCTCAGGAAGTGCATCCCTAGGATCAGCCGTGAGATTGAAATCAGCAACACGAGGATGATTGCAGACCAGATCGCCTTGCGATTTTTGGTCTCGAGCGCGCTCTGCCCCCAAACGGCGGTGGAATTCATGGCATGCCCGGATGGGATGCCAAAAGACGTCTCGTGCACGCCCGGAACGATCTTGTCACTGATCCAGTAGGGGCGCGGTCCCTTCAACAGCACTTTGAAAAAACCGTTGAGGGAAGCACTTGAAAGCAGCATCACCCCAATCCGCAAGCCAGCCCAGGCGTTCACACACCAGTAGATGGTGGGCATAAACATGATGTAGAAGATTTGATCTCCGAGCATCGTGATGATGCGCATAATACTCTGCAGCCCAGGGTCTAGAGACTGCAAAATTAGATTGACGGCTAATTCGGCTTGATTGAAAACGTCCATATCAGACTCCAGTTTTGTTCACCCAATAACAAACCCAAAAACATGCCAGGTGAGGGGGCAAGCCTTGGCAATAAAAATTACATTCTGATGATCGGAACCCAGAGCTCCATCTTATAATCTGGTGCGTTCATATCGCCCATTAAGTAGTATTCATGGTCTGGTGTGCCAGCATGCCTGAGATTGTGGCTTGGGAGGAACTCGGTCATCACGTATTGCCAACCCTGGTGTATGTTGGTGGGCACCGGACCGGTTAACTCAAAGATGGCGTATTCAGCCTCGGGCACTTCCAGCACCTCCAGCCCCAACTCGTGAGCAGCTTCCGGCAAGCGAACATCATACCCAGCCATGTAGCTGAAGCCGTGCAACTCCTGGTTGTAGTCGAAGCAAGTGCCAAATGCCTCACCACTGCCAAGCACAGCCAGCGTCTCGTATGGCACCTGTTCAAACAGCTTGTCCCACAGCCCTGGAAAATCATCGTTTTGGGAGTGAACAGCCACCAAGCCGGCAATCTTGAAGGCTTTCTTGGATTCAAAGCGAACATTCATGGTGTTGTCCTTTGCGAAAAATGAAGTGGTTAAAAAAGAGCCCGAAGGCTCTTTATCCTCTTGCGAGGAATATCAAACTAATTGTTTGGACGGCTCGACCATCCCCTCGAGGATCAGTTCCATTCCCATAGTGTGCGCGCATACGCCGCGCCCTTGGAAGTAGTTACACGTGCAATTCCATTTACCATCTTCATAAGTGACGAGGTGGTCGTTGTTTTCCCCACGGATTTTGGCTTCAAATTTGTTGATAGTGATGCGATCTTTTTCTTCTGCGTAACGTTTTGCCTTCTCAATCTTGCCGATCAAACCGCTGTCCATCATTTTGTGCTACTCCGTTTCAGTTGTTTTTTAAAAAGAAAAACACGCGCCGAAAAACGTTGGCGTGTGCTTCTGTCCATAACACAAGCTTTGTACTGATCATCGTATCAGGCTAACTCCTGCATAAATCAATTATAGCCGGTGGGGGGTAAATGTGCAATTCGAAAAACACAATCTCGCCAATTGATCACCCTTTCAGCATAATTTGATGTGTAATTCAATATTTTCAAGCAAGTCGATAAGGTATACTTTTATGTATCTGTTTTGCTTTCATTGAGGAGGAGCTATGAAAAACAATAGCCGAAATCATCGATTTTTTCTCCCGGTTTTGCTGTTTACGACCTTGATGCCCTTTGGATTGACTGCCTGCACGCAAACCACCAACCCAACCGATTCAGGAGGTAGGTGGGTGTCGATTGTGATGGGCATTTTGCTCCTGCTGGCATACCTCGGTCTGGTGATCTTCCTTTGGCGCAAAGGTAAGCTCAGCACCTGGTTTGCTTCCGGCAGCACTGCTGCCCGCCTCAAAACCCAGGACGCGCGCCTCAAAGGCGAACTGCGAGGGCTGGAACGCGATAAAACCGCGCTGCTCGACGAGCTCGGCGAGAAAGCCTGGGCTGCCAGGGTCACTGACCCTGCCTATGAAGGTGATTACAGCAAGCTACTGACCGTGCAGGGGCAGATCGACGGCGCAACAGACCATCGCAAAACCCTTGAAGAGAAGACAGCAGAGCTAACTCAACAGCGCAAGGCCGTAGTGGAGCGTTTTGATCAGCAGATCGATGCGCTCAAAAACCAGCAAGTGGGCGTGGACCACGACCTAAGCGATGCCAAAAACCGCGTGCGCGCGCTTGAAGCCGACTTGGATGCTGCCACGCAAGAAAAAACTCGCTTCCAGCGCGACGTGAAAGACACTCGCGGGCGCATCATCGAACTGGAACGCTCGGACGACCCCGACAAGGTGGGGCAGCTCAGCCAGCTCAACAGCCGGCTCAGCAGCCTGACCACTTCCCTGATCGATGCTACCAATGCCGAACCGGAGCTGGCGGCGCAACTGCCAGGGTTGCAAAACCAGGCTTTGGCACTCAGCACACAGTTCAACGACCTGCAAAATCAAATCCAGGCTCTGGAGGGCGACCTGAAAAGCGAGTTGCTGCCCCTGGATGACCAGCTTGAGTCCCTCGAGAAACAGATCAAGACCAAGACCAGCGAGATCAAGGCTTTCGGTGAGCAGCTTGCCCCCATGGCGCGGGCTCTTGGCGCCAAAGTCGAGGCAGCCCGACCGCTTTCGCCGGACCTGACTGAGCTTTATCAAAAACTGGACATGATCATCAGCAAAGTCGAGTTCAAATCCCAAGCCAAAGAGGACGTCTCAAGTAATCTGGGTGGTGTGGATAAAACCGCCTCACTCAATTTTTACGTTTTGCTGCTGATTGGCGTGCTCATTATCGTCCTGGCGATCCTGCTCCTGACCGGAGTGATCTGATCTTCAGGAGACCCACCCCTTAAAATTAGAAGCCCTGCCCGAAGGAGGATACTTCATTGTCCGAACAAACTGAAAGCACCAGACTGATTGTTGAACAACTAACATCCGAAGAGAAAGCCTGGATCATTTCAGGCGGTGGGGATTTTTGGCACACGCGTGCGATCCCAAGGCTGGGCATCCCAGCGCTGACTTTGCATGATGGTCCTCATGGCTTGCGGCAGGTGCTTCCAAAGTCGAGTCATTCCGGTTTGGAAGTTAGTCTCCCTGCGACAAACTACCCCAGCCTTTCGGCTGTGGCTTGCTCGTTCGACCGGAAACTGGTCTTTGAGCTTGGGCAGGCGCTTGGCGCGGAAGCCAAAGCAGCCGGGGTGGACGTCTTGCTGGCGCCGGGCGTGAACATCAAGCGCCATCCCCTCAACGGGCGCAACTTTGAGTACTTTTCAGAAGATCCCCTTGTGGCAGGTGAGCTGGGAAGCGCATACATCAGCGGCGTCCAGTCTCAGGGTACAGCCGTCAGCCTGAAACACTTTGCCGCCAATAACCAGGAATTCTGCCGGATGGTCAACAACTCCGTCGTCGATGAGCGCGCTCTGCGTGAGATTTACCTGAAACCGTTTGAGATCGCCATTCGCAAGGCACAGCCCTGGACCGTGATGAGTTCGTACAACCAGCTCAATGGCACCTACGCCAGCGAGCACGCAGCCCTCCTGACCAAAATCGCGCGGGAAGAATGGGGCTTTGAAGGACTGTTTATGACCGATTGGGGCGGCATGAGCGACCGTGCCAGCGCCATCCCCGCCGGCACTGACCTGGAAATGCCGCCGGTTGGGCAGTTTGGCGTGGATCGCATCCTTGAGGGCGTGCGCTCCGGGAAGATTGCCGAAAGCGACCTGAACCGGGCGGTTGGCAAGTTGTTGGAACTGATCAGCAAGGTGCGTGCAGAAAAGAAGCCGGAAGAAATCTGGCAAGCGTCTGAGTTTGATGCCGTTGCTAAAAGAGTCGCGCTTGAATCAGCAGTTCTGCTGAAAAATGAACAGTACCTGCTGCCACTCTCGGCAGAAATGAATGTGGCTGTGATTGGCGTGATGGCTGAAAAGCCGCACGTCCAGGGAGCTGGCAGCAGCCGGGTGAACCCCCGGCGGATGGTGCCCTTCCTGGATGCCTTGCGTGAAGAAAACCTCGGCTGGGCTTATGCCCGCGGCTATGAAACGAGTGGCAAGGAAAACACGCAGCTCGCACAGGAAGCGCTGGAGCTCTGCCGGGGGAAGGACGCGATCTTGGTCTTTGCGGGCTTACGAGATACGGAAGAAGCCGAAAGCTACGACCGCCTGCACCTCGAACTACCTGCTTCGCAAAACGCCCTGATTGAGCGCATCGCCTCCGAAAACCCGAACGTGATCGTGGTGCTGCATGCCGGATCGCCGGTGAGGATGCCCTGGCTCGGGAAAGTCAAAGCCGTGCTGCTGATGGGGCTCGGCGGACAGATGGTGGGGGCAGCCACGCTCGATTTACTCTTGGGGCGTGCCAACCCCTGCGGCAAACTGGCCGAAACCTGGCCACTTGCGCTTGAAGACACCCCCGCGTATGAAAATTTTGGCAAGCGCTACAACACCCAGTACCGCGAGAGCGTCTTTGTCGGCTACCGCTTCTACCAGAGTTTTAACAAGCCAGTTCGCTTCCCGTTTGGCTTTGGCTTGTCCTATACCAGCTTTGAAATCAATAACTTCGAGATCAGCCAGGCAACCCTGGCACCCGGCGAAGCCCTGGAAGTAAGCGTGCGGGTCAGTAACACCGGCTCACGGTCAGGCAAGCAAGTGGTGCAATTGTATGTTTCCCCGCCCGCATCCGCCATTTTCCGCTCACAAAAGGAATTGAAGGCTTTCGCAAAGGTCGCGCTCGCGCCTGGTGAAAGCAAGACAGTCACTTTGAAGTTACAGCACAGTGATTTCGGGGTTTGGAACAGGCTTGTTCACAATTGGCAGGTTGAGGCGGGCGAATACCGCCTGCTGTTGGGCACATCCGCTGCTGATACACCACTTGAGGCGTCTCTTGCGCTGGAGAGCGACCAGCTGGAGGTGAACGTGCCAGACTACACCCAATCCGCGCAGGGTTATTATGCTTATGGAAGTGGCGCATTGAATGTGTCGGATGCGGCTTTTGAAGCTGTCTATGGCAGCCCGCTGCCGGTGGACCCGCAGGGAGAGCCTGGGGAGTATGACCTCAACTCCACCCTTTGGGACGCCCGCAACCGCGTGAGGGGGAAGCTGCTCACCGCGATTTTGAAAAAGGAAGGACGGAAAAGAGCTTCTGGAGGAGGGGAGTTCCAGGAAGCCAACGATCGCATCGTGGACGCTTCGATCGTGGATTCGCCTTTGCGCTCGTATGCCGTTGGCGGCGTGGCGATGAAAGTCCCCGAAGCCATCGCCCTGATCCTGAATGGCAAGGTTTTTCAAGCAGTGCGGAAGTTGTTGGAGAGGGAAAAGAAGTAGGAAGCCTACTGCTTATTTATTTCTGCCTGATACATTGTCGTATGCAATAACGAGCAAGTCCTCAAGCTCTATTATGCTTGTAAACTCACCATCTTTGGCTTTAAACAGAGCATTCTTGAAAGTTGAATCGTAGCGTTGAAATTCCCAATCCTGGCCCTCAAAGCTTTCAGCAACGTTCAATGGAATCTTCATGTCTATTCGCCAGGCATAGGTGCCAGACCAGCCGACATCGAAAACGACTTTACTCCCTAATTTGAACCCGGTATAGTACTTGTTGAGGTTGTAGGGGAGCTTCCACCCTTTTCTTGTGACAAAATTATTGATAGCCTCGACGACCTTCTTAAATTCCTGGGTAGCTTCTTTGCCGTGATTATCTTCGTAATACTCCCATGTCCAATCTTCCATGACTTTGGTAGATGTGATCTTTTTTGAAGTAGTATCTTCAAGGCTCTCGACAAAAACAAACTCCTCGTTATCATGCGAAAAGCGTTGAATTTGAATGAGATCAATAGGATAATTTATCTTCGATGCCATTTTCAAAACATTGGGCTTAAATGACGGGGCGATAATTATTATTCGCAACGCGATTTTATCCCAATCGATTTGAATATCTTCAGGTTTCTCTTTTGACTCGAGCCAGATAGCTCTGATTGAATCCGGGTTAGTCTCTGCCCACATGGCATACGTCAGGACTTGGGGAAGAACATCTTCACTAACATCCACATTTTTCATTTCTATCAAACAAATGTTCGCATCCTGATCCACACCCAACATATCAGGTATTCCTTGTCTGGAGCCTGTACGCACTTGTCGATAAAGGATGACAATGTCACCTAATAAATCCTGGTTTTTGAAGATATATTCTTCAAACTGGCTTTCCAAGGTAAACTCCTTGGGTATCAGGTTGATCGTAGAATCTTTTGTCTTCCAATATAGGTTCCGCATTTTTCTACTCCTTCTAATGAGTCAATTATTCCCAACGTAAACAAGTACGATCAATAGATTTTAAAACTCTATCACACTCTTTTCCACTTCGGGATAGATGGCGTCAATTTCCGCTTGGATTTCGATGGTTTTGGCGAGAGCGGTGGCGACGCGGATGAAGTAGCGAGGATCATCCATACTGCGGCCTTTGCGTTCTTTCAAGTATTTATCGAGCACCAGGTAACCACCTAACTGGTAGTTCCACACCTCAGGTGCAAGCCCCTCAAAGTAGTGATTGGGATTTATATATAGCCTTTGGTCAGTTTTGGAATAATTGGGGGATTTGATAACATGATCATCACCTGATCCCTGATATTTTGCTTCAGGGTTATTCAGTTCAGGGCTTCTGAGTAGATGCAGATCGATCAAGCGCTGTCCAAGAAACGACATCGCATTGAAGACTTCAAGTTCAGCTGTGAAAGGAATGCGAGGAAAATCAACTTTTAGCATTTGAATATAAAGATCACGATAGGTATTGCTAAATGTCACACCGTAAATATATGAAAAAATTGATTCTGGGGATACCTCTTTTTCATATGTTAATACAAGCTTTTGGAAGAACTCAGATGAAATGTTAGGCTTTACATTGTTGACAGTAGATGGAAAAAGACCAACTTGGCTGACATTGGGATATAGATATAAAGGAAACACTGAATTATTTGCGTAAGCACTTTCAAAAACACAGCTTTCACATATTACATTTGAGACGAAAAAATATGAATATGGATCTCGCTTTCCTTGTCTTTTAGCCAAAAATGCAAGGTTTTGTTTTTCTAGCAAATGCTGCATGACCTCTTGCCTAGGCATGCAGTGAAAACCTCTTGACTTACCTGTGTAGTATGTGTAGCGCATATCAAAAGGCCGATAAAGGATTGGCTGGACCTTTTCCTTACATAAACCGCTTGCCTTTAAATCTTCCTGAGCAAGATTTACTTTCCAATCTCGTGCATCTGGGCCAAGATTATAGAAAATTCTGGCAATTTCAGGTTCAATATTCGAAAAAGAAAGAACCGTATTCCAAATTTCCTCTTTTGAAAAGGCGATTGTCAACTTATCTCTTGCAGTAACAACTCCAACACTATTAAGAGGGAATATTTCGTTGATTCTTAACCACTTCATATATTTACTTAAATTGGTGATATCCTGTGGAACCATAAAGTAATACGGACTAAGCGGTTTGATATTGGACGATTCATCAGGGTTGAGACTGTTCGAACTTAACCACTTGTATTTAGTATTACGAGAACCAAATAAATCTCTATGCGTGATTTTGTGTCCACTTTTGTTGTCTTTCTTCAAGAAAATTGCTATCGCAACACCTTGCCGAATATCAAACACATTTTCATCATTGCTCCCATCAGGGGCAGTTTCTCTTTTAAGGCTGTTGCCGTGCAAATCCAGGATATAGAATTCATCAAATGTTTTCAGCAAAGATTGGCGCATGCCTCGAAAAGTAGGGTTATCCAGGTAGGCATGGTTGGTAATCATTGCAACGATACCTTTGCCAGCCTTCTGAATTTTCCATTGGGCAAACCGGAGAAATTTTACATAGTCATCTTGAAGCCATTTGGGGTTTCTCTCTCCCAAAGGTTTACCATCTACTTTGTAATAGCTTTGGGCACCATCTAAATCTTCCTTTAACAGTTTTTCTGTCCATTTATTGCGATTGGCAGAGTTTCCTGAATAAGGTGGGTTGCCTATGATAATTAGTATGGGGTCATTCTTTTTTACCTTACCTGCCAGATGGCTTTCTTCACTGAGAGAACTGACACCAGGAATGGCAATCTGCTCAATATCTTCCATTTCAAGCGTGTTGGTGAGATAGAGCTTAAAACGTTCACCTTGCCGCAACTGGTAACCAAATGAATCGAGCAGGAAACTGATCTTCATATGACCGATTGCATAGGGAGCCATCATCAATTCAAAAGCGTAGAAATTGCGTAGGACCTGGTTACGAATGAATTCTTTCTTCCCACCCTCACCGTATTTTTGGACGTATTCCTGTACTGCCAGTTTGACAGCCTCAGCGGGGAAGGTCATCGTGCCAGCAGCAGGATCCAATAAGGTGACAGAAGGATCAGCAAGACCATCCGGCAAGTTAAAGCGAGTTTTCAATAACTCGTGCACTGACCTGACAATGTACTTGACTACAGGCTCAGGGGTGTAATAGACGCCGCGACGTTCGCGGGTTTGAGGGTCATATTGATTGAGGAAAGTTTCGTAGAAGTGAACGATTGGATCTTCCCCCTTGCCCTGACGATAGTACTGATCGAGAATGTTGTTTATGTCAGTTACGTTGAGGATGGAGACGATATCATCTATGATGACTTCCATCTGGTCGGAGATTCGTTCAAGTGATATATATTGAAACACGTCACGGAGAATGCCAACTGTGCCTGGAATGAATTCTATTGCTGTACGGCGATTGAAGGTTCCTTCTGAACGTGTACGCGCAGCAAACAGACCATACGTGATGGTTTGAGAATACAGATCTGCAAATTGTTCAGGGGTTAGATTGGGTAAAAGATATTTCTGAAAGGCCTGATAGAAACCGTAGATGCCGCCTTTTTGCTGTTCAGCCTGTTTGAGCTCTTCGCTCACTACCTGGTCCCGCAGGAAGCGTGTACGTTTGGCGAGTTGGATTGCGAGGCTCTCTGCTGTATAGGAAAGGGGAAGTTTGTAACTGAAGAATCTTTCTGCCAGTTCCTGAAATTCAGAAGGATGTTCCAGTTTGGGAGTGGTTTTAAGCTTTTGGGCTGTGAAGGAGCGCGCGATTGTAACTTGCTCGATGTTTACACCATCACGATAAAGGCGGAACTCGTAGAAATCGGTCAGGATAACGTTTGGGAAGGTTTGCAGATATCGTTGTAATTGTTCGGAAGTTTCCACCAGGTCGAGGTTGGTTCCTGGAGCCTTGGCTTCGATGTAGCCAATGATGAAGTGATCTCCATCCCACACACGGAAGTCAGGATTCCCTGCTTCAGTTGCTTTTGGAAGGACAGTGACTGTGGTCTTGCGACCCTTTTCAAGAGGAAAACCCATGAAGAGTTCTTTTAGGGCAGGATAGTAAGATTCTTCGCGGGCATCGCCTTGTTTTGTCGTTTCAGCGATGGCTTTCAGGTAAGCGGTCAACAAGTCTTTCATGGCAAGATCCCCGATTCCGGTTGGTGTTGTTTTCAATTGTAAACCAGGGGAGAGAAATTAGTTGTATCGGTGGGAAAGCATCCCACAAGGGGAGGCACGGCATGCCGTGCCCCTACCGAAGCCGGTTTGAGGGGCGCAATACCCAAATGGCACGATGTACGGCCTGCGTAAAAATTAATAAAGCGGACGATCCGATATATGTATATGAAAATGGGAAGAGGCGAGGCACCCTGCAAGTGGCAAAACGTTCGGTAGGGGCACAGCATGCTGTGCCTTAAGAAATCGACACAGAAGGAAAATTGCGGACGATTGGACACGTGTACCCCATGTGGGTATTCGGACCAACCCCATTAACAAAAAACCCCCTCAAAAGAGGGGGTATGAAAGCGGGCGATCGGATTCGAACCGACGAATGTTAGCTTGGAAGGCTAATGCCTTACCACTTGGCGACGCCCGCGTAGCCTCTATTTTAGCCGATTCGTTCTCGCTGTCAAACAATTCGCATTAATAGAGTGTGAAGAGGTTGGTTCACGCAATTCTAGAAGGTTAATGTCGGGTTCAACTTCGGAACCCGACCTACATCTTATTGGCGGAGTGCCCAAAATATGGGCATTCCGCCCTACATCGGAATTTACATCAAACCTTTTTCAACAGCTCCAGCAAGATCTCGCGCGTGCCCTTCGGGTCGGCTTTACCGCCCGTGGCGCGCATCACCTGCCCAACGAACCAGCCCATCAGGCTCTCCTTGCCGGCTCGGAAGCTTTCCACCTCTGCCGGCGCACCCGCCAGCACGGCCTGGATTTGCTCCCTCAGTGCGCCGCTGTCGGCGATGACCGCCAATCCTTCGGCTTCTACGATCTCCTTGGGCTCGCGACCGCTTTCCTCGACCTTGCGCAGCAGGCTCTTGCCGGTGGCGGCGTTGATCTTGCCCTCCTCCACCATGCGTATGATCTGCGCCAGGTAGGCAGGCGTGAGCACCAACTCAGAGGCATTTTTGCCGAGGTCGTTCATCAGGCGCGAGAGGTCGTTCATCATCCAGTTGGAGATGGTCTTCGCCTCGCCGCCAAAGTTGGCAATTGCGGTTTCGAAATAGTCCGAAAGTCCGCGTTCAGAGGTCAGAATCTCGGCGTCGTAGGCTGCCAAGCCATATTCCGCCTCAAAGCGCGCTTTTCTTGCCAGCGGGAGTTCGGGCAGCCCGGCTTTGACGCGAGCGATCTCATCCTCAGTCAGGACGACTGGCAGCAAGTCTGGCTCACGGAAGTAGCGGTAGTCCGCCTCGGTCTCCTTGGAGCGCATCATGCTCAGCTTGCCCGTATCCGCGTCCCAGTCGAGGGTGTAGCTGACGACCCTTCCGCCGGACTCCACGAGTTCGATCTGACGCTTGGTTTCTTCGATGATCGCCTGGCGGACGGAATCGATGGAGTTGATGTTTTTGATCTCGGTTTTGGTGTTCAACACCTGGCTGCCGCGTTCGCGGATCGAGACGTTGGCGTCGCAGCGCAGGTGACCCCGTTCCATGTCGGCTTCCGAGACGCCGATCCAGCGCAAAAGCTGGCGCAACTGGATCAGGTATTGGGCGGCCTCATCGCCGGAGCGTAGATCGGGCTCGGTGACCATTTCCACCAGCGGCACGCCGCAGCGGTTAAAGTCCACCAGGCGCAAACCGTGATCGAGCTTGGTTTTGCCGGCATCTTCTTCGAGATGCAGCTTGTGAATGCGCACATGGCGGGTGGTACCATCGGGCATGTGCAGGTCAAAATAGCCGCCCTTGCCGATGGGCTCGTCGAACTGGGTGATCTGGTAGCCCTTGGGCAGGTCGGGATAGAAGTAATTCTTGCGGTCAAAGTGTGAAACGGGATTGACCTCCGCGTGCATGGCGGCTGCCAGCAACGCGCCTTTTTGCACTGCCTCTCTGTTTAGAACGGGCAGCACGCCGGGCATGCCGGAGCAGACCGGGCAGATATTGGTGTTGGGTTC
>CAYPBU010000058.1:0-13051 GCA_964409045.1 uncultured Anaerolineaceae bacterium
GGGCGCAAGCACCCAAAACCATGCTCGCAACGATTAGAACACTTGCGAGTGTAAACAAAAGTTTTGATTGTTTCATTTCTTCTCCTTAGATATGATTTGTGGCAAAAACTGCTGATCCTTACGATCAATCACATATAAAAGAAGTGGTTAAATTTTTGGATAGTAGTTTCTCGCCCTGAATTTTGGAGTTTTCTGACTCCAATGTTAGTATTATAACTTAATTGCCTTAGCGAGGGTAGTTTTTCCATTTGTGCGACTGTCTGTCTGTTTCTTTTTTGGCCAATCAACAAATGTCATTGTTACCCTTGAACACATCCCTCTGCCTACGGGAAACACCATGTAGTCCCTATGTGGACGGATCGCTCAACCCCCTAACTTTGATTTATAATCAAATCCTGATGAATAAATAATCAAGGAGAGGCTTCATGGAACTCAATCCCTCAGAATTTTATTTCGGTCAGGCTTATGATCTCGCCACCAAGGCGGTTATCCCCGACAAGTTCACTTTCTACGATCCCAGCGATCTCACCACGCATGCTGTGATCACCGGTATGACTGGCTCGGGTAAGACGGGCATGGGTATTATCCTGCTCGAAGAAGCTGCCTTGCAGGGCATTCCTGCTATTCTGATCGACCCCAAAGGGGACCTGACCAACCACCTGCTGCATTTCCCCAAGCTCCTGCCCTCCGACTTTGCTCCCTGGGTGGACGAAGATATCGCCCGCCGTGAAGGCAAAACCCCCGAGCAAGCCGCCGAGGAAGCCGCTGGAAACTGGCAAAAAGGTCTCGAGCGTTCCGGGATCGACCAGGCACGCATGCAGAAACTGGCTGACAACGTGGATTATGCCATTTACTCACCAGGCTCTGATTCAGGCTTCCCGGTCAGCATCCTTTCCTCGCTGAAAGCTCCCTCCATCCCATGGGAGAGCAATAAAGAAATCCTGCGTGAAAACATCAGCAGCACCTCCACTGCCTTGCTCGAACTCGTCGGTTACAAAGATATCGACCCCGTTCGCTCACGCGAACACATCCTGCTCTCCAATATTTTTGAAAATGCTTGGAGTAAGGGACAGGACCTGGACCTCGAGTCGCTAATCATGCAAGTGCAAACCCCACCATTCGAGAAATTGGGTGTCTTCCCCCTCTCCAAGTTCTACCCTGAGAAAGACCGCTTTGAACTGGCTATGGCGCTCAACAATTTCATTGCCGCGCCTTCGTTCCAGAACTGGCTCCAGGGGCAACCGCTTGACATCAACGCTTTCCTCTACTCACCTGATGGCAAGCCACGCCATAGTGTCTTTTACCTGGCTCACCTTGCGGACCAGGAACGTATGTTCTTCATCACCCTGCTCTATTCCGCAGTCGAGACCTGGATGCGCACGCAATCCGGCACCACGAGTTTGCGGGCGCTGGTATATTTCGACGAGATCGTTGGCTACCTGCCCCCTGTTGCCAATCCGCCCAGCAAACCGATCATCCTGCGCCTGCTCAAGCAAGCGCGTGCCTTCGGCGTTGGCTTGGTGCTTTCCACGCAGAACCCAATCGATCTGGATTACAAAGCGCTTTCCAACACTGGCACGTGGATCATCGGCAAGCTCCAGACCGATCAGGACAAACAACGCTTGTTGGACGGTCTGGCGACTGCAACCGGCTCGTTTGATCGCAGTTACTTCGACACGACCATTTCCGCTATTGGCAAACGTGTCTTCTTGTTGCACAATGTTCACGCCAAAGCTCCCCAAATTTTCACGACTCGTTGGGCAATGAACTACCTTCCCGGTCCCATTATGCGCACCAAGCTCTCCGAGCTCAACCGCCTGGTTGGGGCAGACGTGCTGCAGGTTTCAAGTGCGGCAGCTGGCAACGCGCCAATCAGCGTGCAGGAAGTTTTGGGTGGCAACAGCCAGAAACTTCCCGGCAGCCCGAATGAACCTGTTCTCTCTTCCAAAGCTAGTGTAGTCTATCTGCCTGTGACCGTCAGTCTCAGCGAAGCGCTCAGGCTGGCTGCGGAGCGTGGCATCCCTGCCAATGCGGAACAGCGTTACCACTACGAACCCACGCTTGTGGGTCAGGCAAAGGTCTACTTTGCCAATCGCACCTATGGCTTGGACCAGGAAAAGAAGATTTCCGTCAACCTTCCGGGTATCGAAGGGCGTGGTTTGGTACGCTGGCACGATTATCAACACGACCCGGTCGACATGCTGGCAACAGAATCCCGCCCCCTACCAAACGCCACCTTTGGCGATTTGCGCTATCCGTTTGACGACGAAAAGAACATTGCTAATCTTTCCAAAGATTTCCAGGAATGGATCTATCGCGATAACAGCCTGATCCTCTTCACCAATGACAAGCTCAAGGTGACCTCCAAACCCGGCGAGAGCCACGAAGAGTTTGAGCAGCGCTGCAGCGAAACAAGCCAGGGAGGCCAGTCTGGCGCCGCAAAGAAGATTGAGGAGAAGTACGAAAAACTGCGTAAGGCGATCGAAGCCAAGAAATTGAAGGAAGAGATCGAACTCGAAAAGGACAAGAAGATCCTCAACCAGCGCAAAATGGAAGGCACCATCACGGGTGTCTCTACGGTTATCAGCCTTGCCTCTGATAGCCTGAAGAAATCCGACTCTCCACTTGCCAAATTCATCGGCAACCTCACCTCCGGACGTAAGAAGAGCATCAACACCTCGCTCACCAAACACCGGTTGACCTCCACTGCCAAATCAAACGTGGAAGAGTCGGAAAAGATGATTGAAGAATACGACAAGCAGCTTGCCGAGTTAGACGCAAAGATGAAAGAAGAAATGGATGCCTTCCGGGAAACCGCGCTGGAGACTGTTGGAACCATCCGCGAAGTCACCATCAATCCACTTAAGAAAGATATCGTCGAGGAGTTCTTTGGCTTGGGCTGGATGCCCCACTACGCCTTCAAGGACGGCGAACGCTGGGTGTTGATCCCCGGCTACAGATAATCGCATCATCTAAAAACTGCACCTCCTAGGTTGGATTTATTATCCAACTTTTGGGGTGCAGTTCACAAATTCCCAGGGTCTTTTCTAAAGATGTTTTACAAATTCAAAAAGCTTTAATCAGCTGACCACTTACTCAAACGGTCTTGACCTCCAAGTCACAAAAAAGTTCCAAACCTCTCACGGTTATTTTTTTTGGTCTGTGTGATTTACTTATCTTTTACTTGATTAAGATTTTTTGTGTTTGTATGAGGAATAAAAACATACTACAATCAGATCTGTTTTCTTAATGCCTTTGTTTAGGGAAGGGAGTGATCATGAAACCATTTATAACTAAAAATTACATAGAACCCAATGCTATTCAGAAGTTAATGGGAAAAGTTCCCAAAGAAAATTTTCTTGTTGATCTCAATAATCTACTCTCTGAAAATTCTCTTGATGAACTTATACCCGGGCAAATCTTACAAATTGCGGAAAGATATAACCTGAAGAATCCAACAGACGAGTTTAGTGATGAATTGATGCAAATGCTACATGAATTTCTAGCCGAACATCTAGGTAGCAGATTAAGTCGGTTCAATGATTTCGATTCTGCGAAAAAGATACAGACCTTTTTAGGGCTATCTGATGATGATTTTGAAAAAGTGTATCGACCACAGGCAATAGAAGTATTTAGAATAAGGATCTCTGACACGCTCAACAGAACCAAGAAACGAGGTGACGAGGAAGATGCTCTGTTTGAGCAACTTAGAGAGCAACTTGGACTGACTAAACACGAGGCTAATACCGTTCTAACCGAGGTTATTGGTTTAACTGTGCAAAAGTTTTTTGATAGCCTGATTTCAGATAATAAGTATTCTCCGGATGAAAGAGAAGCATATGAAAAAATATGTCAACAGTACGGTGCAAGTGCGGTTTTTGATGACGCAACCAAGAAACAATTAGAAAAATTCGAAAATTTCTGGCGGATTGAAAACGGTGATCTTCCGGTTTATGAAACAGAAATATTTCTACAAAAAGGTGAGGTTTGTCACTATCTAGGCTTTGCCAAGTTATATGAAAATAAAACAAAGACTACGCGAGTGAAATATCGAGGACCTGTATATCGCCTAAGAATTACTAAAAGTTTATATTATCGGATATCTAATATGAGAACCGACAGAGAAACTAAAGATTTTATGACATTGATTGATTCGGGTAATCTGTATGTCACAAACAAGCGAATTTTGTTTACTGGCAGTAAAGAAAATAAAACTATACGTTATGGACAAATCGTTGATTTAACACCTTACAGAGACGGTGTAAAGATCAGTAAGGATTCGGGGGGTGCGCCGATCTTTGAGCTTTCTGATCCTGATGGTGAAGTGCTAACTGCAACCATGGTGAGAATTATTCAAGATACAACTGCTTAAAAACGCAACAAAAAAAACCTGCAGTTCAATTAGGCGGTTTTTTTATTGAGTTCAAGTTAATGCCAGCACTTAATCCGCTGGTCGTGCGGAAGTTACCGCGCCAAGTTGGTTCACCTCCAACTCCCACTCGCTACCTGGATATGCTTGCTGATAGAGGTCAAAATCCGTTGTCTGCAAGTCATAATCCTGTCCTCCAGCGTTGAACCAGATGGTATAACTCTCGGTTGCCTGCCCAACCCTTTGTGTGTCTGTCAGGTTCGCAGCCGGCCAGGCCGCGTTCAGGTCCGTGCCATTCAACCGCAGCGTGTCCACGATAGTCCACCCCATGGTCTCGTAGCGGCAGTAGTCTTCGTAAACGCGGTAGTAGCAATCCTGCACCACCTTACCAACGCCTGTGCCGGTATCGATCGTGTAGGGGGTGCCGCAGATCTCCTCAGAATTCTCCGTTGGCTGGTCTGAATCGTAGCGATACTCCAGCGAACAGCTTGAGATGGTGGCGTCAGCGGGGATGTTTGCCTTCCAGTCACTGTCATTCACCAGTTGGTACGATTCCACCAACACCACCCTTTCCCACTGGGTGGAAGCAACGGTCGCACTGATCACATCGGTACGTAACATCCTGGTGAGCATAAAAATGCCAAAAACGCAGATCGCCAGAAGCACCAGGATCAGGATGATGGATACGACCCGGGGCATCGGCGTGCGGGTTGCCATTGGCTGAGGGGTTGCAGCAGGCTGAAGGTTGCTTTGGTCGCCTTCCACCGGAAAAGGTTCAATTACTTCTCCAGAAGGACGTGAAGTCGCCCCCACCAAGAGATCCCCACCGCATTGTACACAGGTCGCAGCATCAGCCACGTTACGCGTGCCGCAATAGGGGCAGTGTTTGTCTGGACCTGAACGCGCCATGCGGATCAGGGCTTCGTCTTTGATGAAATTGAAGGTATTGGGGTCCACCTGCTGAAAGCGCACGCCCAGAGGCTGCGGCGCGCCGCAACTCGTGCAAGACTTGATGGCACCTGGGTTCTTTGTGTTGCAACTATCGCAGGTCCAAATTAACTCGATGTAGCCAAGGATTTTCCGAGCCATAACTCCTCCCAAGAGTTCGATAAAAACTGGTTTCTAGTATAGCAAATTATGCTGCATCCTGCTTTATTGTTGCTTGCACAGCCCGCAACCCCAGGAGAGTGATCAGCGGCACCGACCCCAGAAAAAGAGGAATGAAGGTGGTAACAGATAGCCCTAAAAGGATTAACATCACAATTGCGATCACGAGAGCATAGCCGGGTTGCAGCAGAATGACTGCCAACCCGTTTTTCCAGGCTATTTTGAGGGTCTTTTCCTCTTGTAAGAAGAAACAACTGATGGAGTAGAACTGCAAAATCAGCCAGAACACGAGTAAACCACTCATCAGCACCATCAGGATCAATCCGAGTAAACTGCTGATGCTGCGATAAAACCAAACATTGAAGCCTAGAAGCGCAACTACCAGCAAGTTTAGCAAGCCCCAGGGAAGGCTTTTGCGCCAATAGGTTATGAAACCCTTCCAAAAACCGATAATGCCCGTGCGAATGCCGTGGCTCAGATCCAGAGCTTGTTCGGTGACCCCGAAGATCACCATAGGGTACAACACGACCGTCAGGCTGAGGAAAACCGCCACCAACGCCACAAGCACCTGGTTTGCCCAGTCTTTCCACCAAATTGAAAACGCGTCTCCGATGACCGCGAAGGCAGTTTTTACTTTCATAGCTTGATTATAATAGATGCAAATGATCTCAACCCAGGAGCATGGCGCGTGTTGACCACTGAAAATACCCTTTTGATCGTGATAGACGTCCAGGACAACCTCGCCCGCGTGGTTTCCGAGAGCGATGCAGCTATTCGCGCTGTCGCGCAAATGGTTCAGGGAGCGAGCCTGCTCGAAATCCCTGTGCTCCTCACTGCACAGGTCCCTGAAAAAATTGGGCACACCATCCCCGAGATTGCAGAGCTGTTACCAGGGCAGACCGATCTGCCGCGCGTGTACTTCAGCATCTGGCAGGACTCTGGCGTTCAACAGGCTATACGCAGCACTGGGCGCCGCCAGTTACTCCTTTGCGGCTTTGAAGCCCACATTTGCCTTTACCAATCCAGTTTGGACCTGACCTCTGAGTGTTACGAGGTTTACCTGGCTGCCGACGCAGTCTCTTCGCGCAATCCATACAACAAGAAGGTCGCGCTGCAGGAGCTCTCCAGCCAGGGTGTCCATCTGACCACTGTTGAAATGGCGCTTTTCAGCCTGCTACGAAGCGCCCAACATCCTGCCTTCAAAGCAATCTCGAGGCTGATCAAGTAATTTTTTCTCAGACAATTCCATTTAGGTTGTGACATTGGTGCAATCTGCCGATTGTTCAATCATAGTTAATGCTTCTCTGATTATTAGGGGGTAATATTGACAAATACCCTTACGGAGGAATTGATGTCAACGACTGATCGACCCCAAATAAAAAAGAGAACAAAGACTGGTCGCAGGTTACTGGTCTTATTTTTGATCCTGGCGCTTATCGCCGGAGCATTTTTTGTGAACCAGAACCGCCTGCGTAAAACAAATGAAGAAGCCCTTGCCAAATTGGAAACTGTTCCATACGCCCGTGAAACGCTCACTTCCACCATCAGCGGTGCTGGCACCATCCACCCGCGTCAATCAGCCATGCTATACTGGCAAACCTCTGGTTTTGTCGGCGAAGTGGAGCATGCAGTCGGTGAAGAGGTATCTGCGAACACCATCCTTTACCGGCTGGACGATTCCCGCCTGCCTGCAGAAATGCTCCAGGCGCAGCTTAACCTGCTGAATGCCCAAACCGGCTTACGAAACCTCGAGTCCGACACAGATTTGCAGCGCGTTACCCTGCAAAATAATCTGATCAATGCACAGACGTCGCTCACGTCGCTTGAGCAAAATTTAATTGCCCTTACCGACCGCGAATGCACGGACTGGCGCTTGACCAACCTGCAGACTGCTTACGATGACGCGCTTGAAAGTTATCGAGAATGGTCAACCCAGGCACGCTGGTTCCAGGTTCAGGCTGCTCGCACGGATCTCGACTATTGTGATCCTGCCGTCATTGCCAGCGAAACGGATTCTCTCACCAGCCAAATCAACCTCCAAAAGCAAAACATTGCCAACTGGCAGGCTGAGTTGTCAAAAATTGCCGAAGGTCCTGATCCCGAAACCACGCAAAAACTCGATTTACAACTCCAACTCGCAGAAAAGCAGCTGGAAGCTCAGACGATCAAAGCTCCCTTTGATGGCACTATCACTTCACTGAAGCAAAGCCTTGGGGATATGGTGAGTGCTGGCAGTTTGGCAGCCCAGATTGACGATCTTTCTGAACTATTCGTGGACGTGCCCATTTCTGAGGTCGACATCCCACTCATCCAAGTAGGACAGAAAGCCGAATTGGTGTTTGATGCCTATTTCGACCAGACGTTTAACGGAACAGTTGTTGAGGTAGCCACGATTGGCGTCAATACCGCTGGGATTGTCAATTACAACGTCACCATTCAGCTTGGCTCCAATCGTGAAGGCATTCGACCTGGCATGACCGTGGGCGTGAATATTCTGGTGGAAGAGAAGTTAAACACCTACACTGTGCCTGCTGAGTCAGTCGTTAACCGTAACGGCGATTACTTTGTCTACGTCCTTCGGGATGGCAAACCTGTTGAGGTCGAGGTCAAAATTGGAGCATATTCCAGCAGCAAGCTCGAAATTCTGCAGGCAGACATCCAGGATGGCGAATCCATTTTGCTTTCACCACCGGTTTCATTGATGGATTCCTTTATGAGAATGGGCAGGTAGTAATGGAACAGAACCCCCAGGCCGTCAAGCCTGTGATTGATGTGCGCAACCTCACCAAAGATTTCTACCTCGGTGAAATCGTGGTTCAGGCATTGCGCGGCATCAACCTGCAGATTTTCCCGGGAGAAATGGTCGCCATCATGGGACCAAGCGGGTCTGGCAAGTCGACCTTGATGAATATGATCGGCTGCCTGGATTCGCCAACTTCCGGCGAATATTATCTCGATTCGCTGCTTGTTTCCGACTTACATGATGATGAACTTGCAATCGTCCGCAACCAGAAGATCGGTTTCGTATTCCAGAAATACAACTTGCTGCCCCGCATCGACGCCATTGAAAATGTCGCCCTGCCTCTGCGCTACAGCGATGATACATCCAGCATGCGCCTGCGCGCGGAAGCCGCCCTGCAGTCCGTTGGGCTGGGAGATCGTATGCGCCATAAACCGAACGAACTCTCTGGTGGGCAGCAGCAGCGCGTGGCTATCGCCAGGGCGCTAGTTAATCAGCCAGCCATCCTTTTAGCCGATGAACCGACCGGCAACCTCGATTCCCAATCGGGAAAAGAGGTGATGGAGTTGCTTCTGAAGCTTAACAAGCAGCAGAACACCACGATCGTGTTGGTCACCCACGACCCAACAGTTGCGGTTCATGCACAGCGAACCATAAAGCTCTTTGATGGTTTGATCAAAGCTCCGGAGGCAATCGCATGAAATTCTTGCAAGCTATAAAAGAAGCGATTGCCAGCCTCGCAGCCAACAAAACCCGCTCATTGCTGACGGTGTTGGGGATTGTTATCGGCGTCGGGGCAGTTATCGGGGTACTGTCGATCGGACAGGGCGCCGAAGCAAGCATCATTGGGCAAATTGAGTCGATCGGAACCAATGTGATCTACGTTTTCCGGGGTAACAGTGCCGAAGACGTCACCAACCCCAACCGCCTGACCACGGCAGACGCCGATGCGCTTGCCAATCGTGCCCGCGCGCCGCATATCCTCAACGTTGCCCCTGTTCTCTCAGGTCAGAGCAGAGTTCGTTTTGGGGATGAGAGCGCCCAGACTTCCATTATGGGTGTCGCTGAGAACTACTCCGAAGTGACGGACCTAAAACTAACTGAAGGAAGCTTTTTCACGGAAAGCAATGTCACCAACCGAAGCTCAGTGGTTGTGCTTGGACCTGAGCTTGCCGAGAGGCTCACGGGTCGGCAAACGGAGCTGATTGGAACAACCGTACACATCAACAACTATCCCTTCCGCGTGGTAGGAATTGCGGCAGCCAAGGGCGGCAATCAGTTTTCCAGCCCGGATATGGATGCTTATATCCCGATCACCGCAATGCAGCTGCGCGTTCAGCGCCAGAGCGTCCCGAACGCCGTCGACTTCCTGCTCATCCAGGCGCAGGATTCTCAGTCGATTGACCTTGCGATGCAAGAGGCTAAAACTATTCTGCGTGCTTCACACCGCCTTTCAACACGTCAGCCGGATGATTTCACTATGACCAACCAGGAAGACGTACTTTCCATTGCCAACTCGATTACGAACATTCTGACAATCTTCCTGGCAGGAATTGCTGCAATTTCGCTGCTCGTCGGCGGTATCGGCATCATGAACATTATGCTCGTCTCGGTCACTGAACGCACGCGGGAAATCGGTCTGCGCAAAGCCCTGGGAGCGCGCAAGTTCGATATCCAGCTGCAGTTCCTGACCGAATCAGCCATGCTGAGCGTCTTTGGCGGACTGATAGGCGTTGGGCTCGGTTGGCTTTTAGGGAAAATAGTCGGCGCAATTGCAGCCAACTCCGGCACACCGCTTGTGCCAGAGATCAGCCTGAACTCAGTCTTGCTCGCCACTTTATTCTCACTTGCAGTTGGTTTGTTCTTTGGTTGGTATCCAGCTCTGCGCGCTGCCAACCTGGAGCCGGTCGAAGCGCTCAGATACGAGTAATTGGTAGCGGATTCTTGTAGGGAACGGTCTTGTGCCGAGTCGATTATGTTTGCGTAAGGGGTTATAACACTTCCCAGCGAAAACAATTAACAAACAAGAGGCGCCGAAGCGCCTCTTGTTTTTCGTCAAGTCGAATTACTGACGCTTTCCCAGCAACACATCCACATCCAGCGTCTGCCCATTGCGAATGACCGTGAATGTGATCATTTCGCCCGGGTTTTTATTGACGACCATATAGCTCATCAACTCGCTGAAATCTTTGATCGGTTGACCATCGACAGCGATGATCAAATCGCCGCCTTTGTATATCCCCTGGACTGAGGTCTGTGCCGTTCCGCCGCGAATACCAGCCACAGCGGCTGGGCCGCCATCAACCACCGATGACACATAAGCGCCTGTGGATTGGGGCAGCCCCAAAACTTCTATCATCGCCAAAGACATGCTCGAGTAGCTGGTCATACCGAGGTAAGGATAGTCGTAACTGCCCTTCTCGATCAGTGAAGGAACAACTTTCCGTACGATGTTCGATGAAATTGCAAAACCGATTCCGGTGTTGATTGCGTCACCAGTGGAACTCAAACCCGCCGTCTGGATCGCCCGGTTTACGCCAATCACTTCCCCATTCAGGTTCAGTAGTGGTCCGCCAGAATTGCCCGGGTTAATCAAAGCATCGGTCTGGATGGTATCGCCCGAAGAGTAGTACGACCCCGTGGAAGTCTGGCGCATCGAATCCAACACTCTACCTCGCGCGGACACCACACCGACCGTCATCGTGCCGCTTAAGCCGTATGGATTGCCGATCGCCACCACTGTCTGCCCAACTTTGATCAGATTTGAGTCGCCGAGAGTCAAGGGCACGAGCTGATCCGGATCCACATCCACCTTGATGACCGCCAGGTCAGAGTCCATATCTGACCCGACCACCTGACCGTAGACTTTCAAGCCTGATGAAAAATGCACCTCAAGCTGCTCGATACCGCTGGCAACATGATAGTTGGTAACGATGTGCCCTTCTTTATCGATCACAAATCCAGTTCCCTGCCCAGAACCTTGGTCGGAAGTGTATTGCAGAGAAACAACCCCGGGGCTGTATCTTTCGTAGAGGGCTTCAAGGCTGCCTTCCAGGGCGGCGTATTCAGGCACCAAGATGGTTTCGGAGGTCTGAGGTGGTAAGGTGGTTGGTACTGATGTTGCCTCTGCGATTGGGGTATCTGCCGTTTCCTGCTGGTTGTTTATAACCATCCGGGGGATAGAACAAGCAGTGCCAACCACGATAATCGCTAAAAGAAAGAATAGTGTGCGTAATTTGTTTTGTTTAGACATAATTCACCTTCTGATGGATGCAGTCGTAAGATTTAGGCTTTTCATGAACTTTATCATAATCACATTTCATTAATGGATTATATAAATTTGGTATAGAGCAGACTCAGAAGTGTATAGGCTTGTTTGCCCATAAAAAAACGGCTGGTTACCCAGCCGTTTTCCTTGAACTAAAGCTTAACTCAATCCCAATATTTTTCCCGTCTCAAAGTCAATGTCGATGTCGTAATATGCCGGTCTGGTGGGCAAGCCGGGCATGGTGCTCATCGTCCCCAATATCGGATAGACGAAACCTGCGCCAATCGAAGCGCTGACATCGCGGATTGGGATGCGGAAGCCCTTGGGCACGCCCTTCAATTCAGGGTCGTGGCTGAGTGAGAGGTGCGTTTTTGCCATGCAGATCGGCAGCTTGTCGTAACCCAGGCGGGTGTAGTCAGCAATTCGTTCTTCTGCCAACTCGCTGTAATCCACTCCGTCCGCGCCGTAGACTTCGCGGGCGATGGTTTCGATTTTTTGTTTGAGCGGGACGTCCAATGGGTAAAGGAATTTGAAGTCCGCTGGTTTTTCGGATGCCCTGACGACCGCTTCCGCCAACGCGACAGCTCCCGCCCCACCCTGGCTAAAGTGATCCGCCACCACCGCGTCTGCCACGCCCGGGTGCCCCAATGCGATCTTGCGCACAAGTTCGAGCTCGGCAGGGGTATCCGTGGGGAAGCGATTGACCGCCACAACCACCGGCACGCCAAATTTCTGCGCAATGCTGGCATGCGCTAGCATGTTTGCGGCGCCTTTTTCTACCAGATCGAGGTTTTCATCAATGTATTCGGGGGCAAGTGGAGCACCAGCAGTCACTTTTGGACCGCCACCGTGCATTTTGAGCGCTCTCACCGTCGCAACCAGCACCACCACGCTCGGGATGTTGCCCGAGTAGCGGCATTTAATGTCAAAGAATTTTTCCATGCCCATGTCCGCGCCGAAGCCGGATTCCGTGATCACAAAATCAGCCAGTTTGAGCGCGATTTTATCCGCCATGATCGAACTATTGCCGTGGGCAATATTGGCGAATGGACCGGCGTGCACCAGCACCGGCGTCCCTTCAAGGGTCTGCATTAAGTTTGGCTTGATGGTGTCTTTCATCAATACGGTCAGCGCACCTGCTACACCTAAATCGTCGGCCGTGATGGGTTCGCCCTTACGGGACTGCCCGATCACCATGTTCGCGATCCTCTCGCGCATGTCTCTCAGGCTGGTTGCCAACGCCAGGATCGCCATCAGTTCGCTCGCAACGCTGATGTAGTAGTTGGTTTTGAGCTCAAAACCACTCTCAGCCTCACCCTGCCCGACTGTGATTCCACGCAGCATGCGGTCGTTCACGTCCACAGCTCTGCGCCATGTGACCGTCTCGCGGTTAATATCGAGGCGGGCGAAACGCGCCTTAACCTCATCTGTCAGCAGGTCGGGATCGGTCTCGGTGATGCCCAGTTTCTTCAAGTGTCCCTGCATGCTTACGGAGAAATGGCGCTTGCCTTTTTTATCCTTCGGGCAAAGCCGGTTGAACAGACCCAAATCTGTCTGGCTGGACTCG
>CAYPBU010000059.1:0-13033 GCA_964409045.1 uncultured Anaerolineaceae bacterium
GCGATGATGAACGTGGTGCGGTTCGTCATCAGGCTGTCGAGCGCCTCACGGATCTGAACTTCGGTCTCCATATCAACCGAGGAGGTCGAGTCGTCCAGGATCAGGATGCGGGGGTTGATCAGCAACGTGCGCGCGATAGCCAGGCGCTGTTTCTGTCCGCCAGAGAGCGTCACACCCCGTTCGCCGACCAGCGTATCGTAGCCGTGCTTGAAACCGAGGATGACATCATGAATGGCGGCTTCGCGGGCTGCTTCCTCGATCTCTTCTTGTGTGACTTCACGGTGGACGCCGTAAGTGATATTGTCACGGATCGAGCAAGAGAACAAGAAGGGTTCCTGTTCCACGATGCCGATCTGCGAGCGTAGAAATTCGCGCGCGTACTCATTCAGGTTCACGCCATCCAGCAGGATTTGCCCTGCGGTGACGTCGTAGAAACGCGGCAGCAGGTTCACCAGCGAGGTTTTTCCAGAACCAGTGGAACCGAGCAGCGCAACCACCTTGCCAGCTTCGCAAGAAAAGCTGACGTCGTCCAGCACCAGGAAATCCTTTTCGTAGGCGAAGCTGACTTTGTCGAAGCAGATTTCGCCTCTGACAGCATCTTTGGGCTGGTAGGTGGAAGTGGTCATGTCTTCTTCTGGAGACTGCAATACCACCGCGATACGACCATAGGATACAAGCGCGCGGGAAGTATCGATGATGAGGCGACCAAGGTTGCGAATTGGCCAGATAAGCCAGCCCAACAAGCCGTGGAAGCTGATGAAAGCGCCAATGGTGATGGCATTATTCAAAACCATTGTGGCTGCATAGAAGGTGCTTCCGATGTTTTGAGCGGAACAGATGATGTCTGAAAGTGGCCAGAACAAAGCATGCATCCAGTTGAACTTGCGACCCAAACGGAACTTCTCGGCGTTTTCTTTGTCGAACTTTTCAATCTCGTAATCCTGGCGGGCAAATGCTTTCACCACGCGGACACCTGAGAGATTCTCCTGCAGATCCGTGGTCAGGACCGCGCCTTGCTCCTGGTAGGCTTCATAGGCTTTAGAAAGCCGTTTGAAGAAGATGATTGAGACCACCAGCACGATCGGGATAATGATGATGGAAACGAGTGCCAGGCGCATATTGATGCGCGAGATGGCAATGAAGGAAATGATGAAGATCATCACGATCCGACCCAAGCCGATTGCCTGCTCGGCGAAAAATCGGCGCAGCGTGTCCACATCGGAGGTGGCACGTTCCAGAAGATCACCGGTTTTGGACTCGGAGTGGTAGCTGTAAGACAGCCGCTGGATGTGATCGAAAAGATAATCACGCAGGCGGCGGGTGGAATTTTCTGCGCTGAAGTTTGCCATCCAGCTGCTCATAAAACTCGAAAGCGCTTGCAGGGCGATCAACGCGCCAAAGGTAAGGGCGGCTAAGGTCAGCTCCTGCCCGTTGAGTTCTTCCTTCATCATGCGATCGATGACGTCGCCCAGGTAAACGTACATACCCGTGCGGGCAAAAGCCGCCAGGGCGAGGAAAACCGTCGAAACGAGATAATGAAAATGATAACCACGCATTAAATGCCAGAGACTCAGCAGCTTGTTTTTACTGCTGAGCACCTTGGGCATCTCCAGCGCGATGTATGGTTCTTTTTGCTTGCTCACTCTTACTCCAAACCAGCCAAATCCTGGCTTTTGTTATGCTTTGACGAACCAAAAAGTATATACCTCTGAATCATCAGAGTCAAAGGTTTTTGCAATATTGCCAAATCGTGTTACTTATCCCTCGGGACTACGATCCTTGAAGTGAATTTCCGTTCACTTTTTGAGACACAAAACTGAGCGTGTGATCAATAACCTTCTGCTGTTCATTTGCCAGCAGGATCACATGCGGCGACTCTTTCAGGATGACCAGCTCGAGTTCTTTGGACCCGAGCGTTGTTTTTAGCAAATTGCTGGCTGTCAGATCGACAGTGGCATCTTTTTCGCTGAAAAAAGCCAGGGTAGGTTGCGTCACATTGCCAAGCACTTTACGCGTTTGTTTTTGCAGTTTTAGCAGCTGGACCGCGCCCCGGAGCGGATAAACGTTGTAACCCTTCCAGAGCAAATCATCCTTGGATTTGTTCTTGGTCAGATATTTAATGAAGTATTGCAGCACAATTGCCGCGCGTAATTTGCGGATTTCAAGCGCTGGCGCGTAGAGGAGTACCCCTCGGATCTCAGGATGTTTTGCCGCCAGCAGCAGGCTGAGCAGCCCGCCCATCGATTCCCCTGCCACCCAGACTTGATCGCATTGTTCGCGCAGTGTTTGGTATTCGCTTTCGGCGAAATGGATCCAATCCTGCCAGCGGACTCGGTTTAAGTCTTCCGGATGGGTACCGTGACCGGGCAGCAATGGGGCGCTGACAGTGAAACCAACAGCATGCAGACGCTCGCCCAGGGGGCGCACTTCGGCGGTGGTGGCGGTGAAGCCGTGCAGCAGCAAAAAACCCGCCTTGCCACCGATAAACGTAAAAGGCGAGCCATCCAATTCAGGGTGAATCATATATTTGTCAGACATAAGTTCTCCGCATGTATTGTATCAAATCCTCTGCCCGGAGAACCATCAATCTGTTGTGGGGCGCTGTGTTTCTTTTTGAATTTTCTGCTCATGCAGCGGGAGGGCTAAAGGACCCATGTACGGTGGGGGCTTGCTCCCACCGCGACGGCTTGCTTCATCCGCAATCTGAATTATCAGTCCAGGCAGCGGGAGGACTAGGGGACCCCATGTACGGATGGGGCTTGCTCCATCCGCAATCTAAATTTTCAATCCAGGCAACGGGAGGACTAGGGGACCCCATGTACGGATGGGGCTTGCTCCATCCGCCGAGGCTTGCTCCATCCGCAAACTAAATATCCCCCCAGACAGCGGGAGGACTAAAGCCCTCCCGTACGATGATGGTAATGATGCTGGGAGCAACGCGAGCAGTACTTGCTCCAGCCGCTAAACCCTGGCGAATGACTATGCGGGAGGACTGAAGGACCCCATGTACGGTGGGGGCTTGCTCCCACCGCAATCTGAATTTTCAGTCCAGGCAGCGGGAGGACTAGGGGACCCCATGTACGGATGGGGTCATGATGCTGGGAGCAACGCGAGCAGTACTTGCTCCATCCGCCATACTTGAACATGCAAACTAAGCGGGAGGACTAAAGCCCTCCCGTACGACAAGCTTGCTCCCACAGCAATCCGAATTTTCAGACCAGGCAGCGGGAAGACGATAGGTTCGTTCCAGCCGCGACTTTCTTCTTAATCAATAAGGCGGCCACAAATTGGGCCGCCTTTACACAGAACTCACACAAACTTACTGTTCCCAAAACTCCAGCTTATCCACGCTGGTCTTGAAATTCACTGTGCCGGCGGACATCGAAAGGAAACCAAAGGTTCCAGCGTCATCCAATCTATCATCTGCCACAGCCCCCACCTTTACGCCGTTAATGTAAAACTCAAACTGGTCTCCCTTTGCCATGATCCCGACGCGGTTGGCTTCGTTGGCGGGCTTGAAGGCATCGCTGCTTTGATAGTCGAGGATGTTGATGATTTGGTTATCTTTCGTGTAATAGCTAAATCCCCATGTGCCAGAGCAGGTGACGCCCATGTAGTAGAACGCCTGAGACTCATCCCAGCGGATCACCAACCCAAAACGATCTTCTCCGCTGCAGTTTGGGCGGGTGATGGTTGTCTCGAAATAGGCATCTTTCTCTTCCGGGTAGGTGGTGTACCAGCTGCTCCAGTAGGGTGTGCCTTTCGAATAGGCATGCAACTGCCCGCCCGAAACCGTGATCAGGAACCAATCGTCTTCGTAGGGCCAGCCGCCGGGGTCATTGAAATCTTCGAGAAAGTCAGGCTTGCCAAGTTGCGCCACGGGGTCGCCAACGACTGGCTCAGGAGTCGCGGTCGGTGCGGTGGTCGGGGTGGGGGCGAGCGTGGCAGTGGGCAACGGTTCGGGAGCATCGGTTGAAGTCGGTTCCGGCGCCTGGGTCACCACTGCAGCGTCTGTCGTGGTTGGCTCTGGAACAATTTCCGTAGCTGTTTCAGGGGTTGGCTGAGGTGTTTCCGGCACTTGGGTAGCGTCTGGCAGCAGGGTGGTCTCTGGAGCGTTGGTCAGAATCAACGCGACGTTGGTCTGAACGACCTCCTCACTGCTTAGTTGAGTTGTGGGATAATTGCATGCCGACAGCATCAAACAAACCAGAAGAATGGGAATTATCTTTTTCATGGTCACTTCCTTCACTTTTTCTATGCGTTGATAGTTGCAATAATTAGTCCAAAAGACCGATCTGACAAAGTTAACACAATTTAACATGCCGAATTTGTCTTGCTTATTATAATGAAACGAACCGAAATCGGTTCTTGAGAGTTAATCTACAAGAGCAGAAAAGGAATCATATGGATTTATTTAACAAGTGTCACAAGTTTCAGGATGCGGAAGTCGCCCGCGAAGCGGGTACTTATCCCTACTTCATTCCATTGGATCGTAACGAAGGTACCGAGGTTATTTTTGAAGGCCGCCGGATAATCATGTGCGGTTCCAACAATTACCTTGGGCTCACCACGCATCCAAAGGTACGCGAAGCTGCCAAAAATGCCATCGACCTCTACGGCACGAGCTGCACCGGGTCACGCTTCCTCAATGGAAATATGACCATTATCGAAGACCTTGAACGGCAGCTGGCTGAGTGGGTTGGCAAAGGTGACGCGCTGGTGTTTTCGACCGGCATGCAGGTCAACCTCGGCACGATCAGCTCCCTGATCGCCAAGGAAGATATTGTCATCCTGGATAAGGAAGATCACGCCAGCATTGTTGACGGAGCCCGTCTGGGCATGGGCAAGATCGAACGCTTTCGCCATAACGACGTTGGGCATCTTGAGCGTGTGCTTAAAAGTCTACCGGACGAAGTTGGCAAGCTGCTGGTGGTGGACGGACTCTTCAGCATGGAAGGCGATATCGCCCCACTGCCTGAGATCATTCCCCTGTGCGAAAAGTACGGGGTGCGTTTGATGGTGGATGACGCGCATGCCATGGGCGTGCTCGGCCAGGGGCGGGGTACTGCAGCCCATTTTGGCATGACTAACAAAGTGGACCTGATTATGTCGACCTTCAGCAAGTCCTTTGCCTCCATCGGTGGCTTTGTGGCTGGTGATTTCTCCGTTATCGACTACATCAAGCACCACGCCCGCAGTCTGATCTTCAGCGCCAGCATCCCACCCGCCAACACCGCCACCGTACTGGCAGCCTTGCAGGTCATGCGCGAAGAACCCCATCTTTTCGCCGCCCTCAAAGCCAACGGCGACTTTATGCGCGAGGGATTCAAAGCGCTTGGGTTTGACACTGGTCACTCCGAGACGCCGATCATCCCGATCATCATTGGCGATAACGATCGCACCTTCAAGATGTGGCGCGACCTGTTTGATGCGGGTGTGTTCGTGAACCCCGTGATTGCCCCAGCCACTGCCCCAGGACGGCAACTTTTGCGCACCAGTTACATGGCGACCCATACCCGCCCGCAGTTGGAGCGCGTGCTCGATACCTTTGCCAAGGTTGGTCGGGCAAACGGGTTGATCTAATTCCGGGAAGTATCCTTCCCGTACTTTCAAATATAAAAAAGCACTCCTCGCGTATATTCGTGAGGAGTGCTTTTTGTTTGGCGATTGGCCAAATCAGGCTGAATTACATGGCGATATCCTGGTCTTTGGAGAGGTAATTAAATAGCAGCAAAGAAAGGGTCGTCAGAACGGTCAGGATTGTCGCAAGCGCAGCTGCGATGCCGTAGTTTCCACGGATAATTTGCGTGTAAACCTCAACCGTCAGGGTGCGTGTGCGGGCGGTGTAGAGCAAAATGGCAGTGGCAAGCTCGCTGATCATCGTGATCCAGGAGAGAATTGCCCCAGAGATAATACCGGGGGCCATCATGGGAATAGTCACTTTGTAGAAAGCCTTGGCTTTGGAGGTTCCCAAACTAAGCGCTGCTTCTTCAATACTCATGGGTATCTGCTGCAAGATGGCTGCGGTGGATCGGATGGTGTAGGGCATTCTGCGAATCACCAGACCGATGACCATAATCGCGAGTGTACCGCTCAAAATGATAGGTGGCTTGTTGAATGCGATCAGCAAGGTGATAGCGATGACAGATCCGGGCATGATATAAGGGATCATCGAGATTGAATCAAGGATTTTCGCGACTACGCCTGAACGCCTGACGGAAATGTAGGCCAGCAAAACAGACAGGAATACCACGATAACTAGCGAGATGGCAGGAATCAGGAGCGTGTTTTGAATCGCGCTTCCAACCTTCGTGAATGCTGCCACGTAGTTGTTGAGTGAATGTCCAGGGGCGAATGTGAGACCTTCCACATTTTTGAAAGAGGTGTAGATCACATAGACCTGAGGCATAATCGAGAGCCCAATCAACAGGTATGAAAACGCGTGGATCAGAACATTTTTCAGCCCAACCGCTTTGGTTGGATGGATCCTTTTCATGGCATTCATCGAAAATGTCTTTCGACTGGAAACATATTGTTGCGCCAAAAAGATGATGGTCGTAATAAGGATGGCAATCACTGAGATGGCTGCCGCGAAACCGTCATCCCCACCCATTTCACTGATGAACTCGTTGTAAATTGTGACAGGAAAGGTGCGAAAGCCTTCGCCGATGAGCATGGGAGTGCCAAAATCTGCCAATGCGCGCATAAAGACCAACAAGCTGCCGGCAAAAAGGGTTGGAGCGATGATGGGGATGAGCACTTTGAAAAAGCGTTTGACCCCGGCGGTGCCTAAGTTTTCACTGGCTTCCAACAAGGAATTGTCCACGTTTTGCAGAGCACCAGAAACGTACAAGAAGATCAACGGATAAAGCTGTAAGGTTAATACGATCAGAATGCCCGCGAATCCATAGATATCGGGCAAAACAATCCCGAGGGAATTCTTGAACATATTGGTGATGACGCCATTTCGACCAAGTAGAAGGATCCAGGAATACGCGCTCACGAATGGCGCGGACATGGATGAAAGGATGATCAGAATGCGTAAAAGAGCTTTACCTTTGATCTCGTAACGGGCGAAAATGTAGGCAAGTGGTGTACCAACTAAGAGAGTCAAAATCGTAACAGCTATGGTGACCTTAAAGCTGTTGAGCAGTGTGTTGAAGTAGTAGGGCTTGCTGAAGAATCTTACAAAATAGGAGAGCGTAAAAGCTCCGCTGTCTTTATCAATGACTGCTTGTTTGAGTAGATTTCCCATCGGAAAGATGAGAAACAAGCCATAAAGACCCAAAATCAGAAGCCCGACTATTGACCAAAGATCAAGTTTAGTCTTTCGCTTCATGATTGCGTCTCCTCCTTTAGCAGGTTGCGCGTGCCATCTTCGGAGAAGACGTTCAACTTGGCGTAATTGACAGTTAGTGAGATTTCCTTACCCAACGGAATCGATTCGTCCAAAGAAGATTCGTGGATGACCTCAACCATTTGCTGATTGTGTTTGATCTCGATCATCTGGTGGGAATTCAGCCCTAAGAAGAAGCTGTCACGCAAAATGCCCTTGAGGTTGGTTTCCTGGTCACTGGGAAAGAAGTTTTCTGGTCGAATGGATAGTAATACATTCGCGTCGTCTTCCAAAACCAGATTGTTTGCAGGGATTTTGTAGTCCCCGAGGTAGATCGTCCTCTCAGCGTGTTTATAGATGGCTGGAATGAGATTAGTGCGCCCGATGAAGGTGGCAACAAACTGATTCTTCGGTCGGTGATAGATCTGTTTTGGATCTCCAATCTGTTGGATAACGCCATTGTTCATGACCGCGATGCGGTCAGAAATCGCCATGGCTTCTTCCTGGTCGTGCGTGACGTAGACTGTCGTGATGCCGACTTCTTTTTGGATCTCTCGGATTACCTGGCGCATCTCCAAACGAAGCTTGGCATCCAGGTTTGAGAGGGGCTCATCCATCAGCAAGACATCGGGTTTGATGACCAAAGCCCGCGCCAGCGCAACGCGTTGTTGCTGACCTCCAGAAAGTAATTCGGGTTTGCGGTCGTGAAAATCGTAGATCTGCATCAGTTTTAGGAATTTATCCGCCTCACGGGTAATTTCTTCCTTGGTATATTTGCGATTGTGCAAGCCAAATTCTACATTTTGTCTGACAGTCAGGTGAGGAAAAATCGCGTAGTTCTGAAAAACCATGCCGATGTTTCGGACACTCACATCGATATCGTTAATTCGCTTGTCGTTAAAATAAAAATCGCCACCTTCAATACTGTTGAAGCCGGCGATCATGCGCAGCAAGGTTGTTTTGCCGCAGCCAGATGGTCCTAACAAGGTAAAAAGCTCTTGATCGTGAATATCTAACGAGAGATTCGAAATAACAGTAGTATTACCAAACTTTTTTACTGCATCTTTGATGGTAATGTTTACGCTCATGTAATTCCTTCCCGCAACAAAAGGTTTCTATGGTTTGAAAAACTCATATTTTAAGTAGATTGGTAAATTTCAAATGGAAGATGATTCAGTTTACTGAATCATCTTCCGGTAAATATGGTTTAGAGATTACTGATTCGAAACGTAAATTTCCTTAAAGTGATCCGTAATCTTGTCTTTGTTCACGTAGACATATTCCATGTCTTCCTGGATGACATTGATGTCCCCAAAGGGTGTCATGTAATCAGGCGTTTCCACACCAGCGATAACCGGGCGATTGGTCATGGTGGTGCTGAAAACATTCTGAATTTCTGGGGAGAGGATCATGTCAATGAAACGCTGGGCGTTGAGCAGGTTCTTGGAACCCTTGACGATGCCAGAACCAGCGGGCAAAAAGATCACGCCTTCTTCCATGTAAACGACTTCCACATCAGCGCCATCGCGAACGAGGGTGGCAGAGGGATCTTCGTAGGAAAGACCGACAGTGTATTCACCATCGCGAACACCCTTCCAAACAGAGCTTGAGCTGTCGATTACGACTGTGTTGGCGAACAAATCAGCAACGAACTGCCAGGCTTCTTCGCTTTCGTAATTGCCCTTGCCAATTGCGTTGAGCATATTGGTCAGGTGAGCGTAAGCACTGGAAGAGGCAGTCGGGTTGGCTGAAACGATTTTGCCAGCCAATTCGGGGTTGAGCAGGTCTTTGTAGCCCTTGATTTCAATATCGCCAATCAGGCTTTTGTTGACCAAAATTACGCTGCCATCGAGGACGTATGGAGTGATGTAGCCGGTTGTATTCCGGTAGGCTTCCATCACATTTGCATTGTTGGGCGAAACATAGTTCTGGAACAGGTTGGGATTGTTCATGTAGGTGGCATAGGCTCCACCATAAACCACATCCGCGTAAGGATTAGTTTGTTCGCCTTCAAGACGTTTAAAAACTTCTCCAGTACCGGCAGAGATGACCTCAACTTTTACGCCATACTTGGCTTCAAAGGCGGGGATGACAGCGTTGAGGAGGTTTTCGCTGTTGGGCGAATAGATGACCAGCTTGTCCGTTTCGGGTAAAGCGGTTTCCTCGGCAACTGGGGCGGCTTTTGGCTGGCAGGCAGCTAACACAAGCACTGCCGCAAGAACCAAAACGATAAGGATAGAACTCTTCTTGTACATACTTACTCCTTTTTAGTTGTGATAAATGATCCGTTAGGTACAGATCAATTGATAGATAATTTTACCCTAGATATTTGGTAGAGATAGAGACATTTGTACAATTACAAATGCTGAGTTAACTGTCCAGACAAGATTGGCGGTTATGGCGTGGAAGATAAAAAATAGTAATAGCAGGGCGGTCGATACTCACATTTACTTAACATGGAATTGACGTTTGATTCGTGTCAATATTTATGTTTGACAATCAAAATTATCATTTAACTTGTTATTTGTTGATATAATTAAGCCATCCATATCCGACATTTGTTCCATTAAAACCGAATAGTTCAGGAGGGCAGCCATGAATCATAGAGCGTTCCACCGGGTTTTAGTAAGTATATTCCTGCTCTTTTCCCTTTTCTCCTCATTTGTTGAAGTGCGCGCTGAAACGTACGACTTCACTGTGAGTGTCACAGACGACACGAACGATGCAAATCCGGGTGACAACTCTTGCGAGGATGCCCAAGGCAACTGCTCCCTGAGGGCGGCTTTGGAGGAATCCAAGCTGCTAACCGCAGCTGATCACATTGTGAATATCTATTTTGATCTGCCCTCACCCGCGACGATTGAGATCACATCGGACTTGCCAAGTAACACCCAAGCCAGCCTGATTAATAATGATCCGATGGAACGCATCACCATAGACGGGAACTTTAACAGAGGTTTTGTAATCGCTGGAGACCAAAATACGACCATTAAGGGTCTGATTATTAAGGATTTCGATCTGGTTGGGGTTATGGTCTACATTGGGGGCACTGATACGATCACAAAAAATGTATTTGTGGGCAATGATACCGGGATCTACGTGAGCGGCCTTGCTGCAGGATATGGCACCGTTCATGTTACGGGCAATTATGTAGGGTATAACCCATTTACTGAACTACGGGATCAGAATAATTGAGGTATTGAGGTAATAGATGTTCCTGCCCCTGATGGCGATAGCCAGGTCTGGATTGGTGGACTAACCGCTGAAGATGGCAACGTGATTGCGGGTAATTCGCAATCCGGCATTTACATCGATAACGAGAAACAAAATACTGCCATTATCATTCTCAACAATTACATCGGCATGGTGGACGATACTACCCCCGAGTTCAACAACAGACATGGGATTGAAGTGGTAAAAAGCGCGGGAGGTTTGAACATAGGTGGAGATTACTCAACCCAGGGTAATTTGATCGCAGGCAACAAGATGCTTGGAGTTTCCATTGCAGAGTCAAATACTGCCTTGATTCAAGGGAACATCTTCAGCTCCAATGCGGCAGGAACGGCATACATTCCCAACGAGATAGGGGATGTAAAAATCTTTGACAGCCCGTACCTGAGGATCGGTGGCGAAACTTCCGGTTATGGCAACGTTATTCCGCAGGGTGTTATGGTTGAGAGTAATTCAGTCAATAACGTCAATTTGCTGATCAAGCACAATCTCCTGGGAGTCTCAAAAAGTGGCTATGTTTATCCCATCAACCCTGATCGGGATGGCATATACGTTGAAGGTGCGACCGGTTCTCCAGATATTTCGTTCAATCAAATCACAAATTTCAATAAAGGTATTGTTATCCTCAGTGATTCGGTCGTCCCGATATCAAAGAACAAAATTTACGGAAACAGAGAGATGGGCATTGATTTAGGGGATGATGGAGTCACCCTGAATGATAATTTGGACAGCGATACCGGACCTAACGGGCTGCAAAACTTCCCGGTGATCTCAAATGTCGTTGTTCAGGATTATGGAGCAGTTAAGACAGTGAATTTTGATGTCAGCTTACACTCTGCCCCCAATAAACGATACTATATCGAAGTTTTTTCGAGCCTCTTCTGCGGTAGCAGTGGCTACGGACAGGGCAAGCAAGGTTTTGCTTATAACGGCAGCCTTACTACAGACAGCAGCGGTAATACCGGAATCTGGCATATCAGTGAGCTTTACCCAACCAACGTCATCGGTCCCTGCCTGACAGCCACTGCGACTGAGTTTGATGGCGTCCGTTATCTTGGCACCAGTGAGTTCTCGCAGGGTGTGATGGCATGGGGCCTTGAAAAGATCTTTTTGCCGATGATAGTGAAGTAGATCAAGGCAGAGTAGATAACGACCGCCAGGATGTTTTTTGGGGTTTATGCGCGCCAGCCTCAGGGCAACCTTCGCCCTCCGAGATTGGATTGCGTGTTGGAAACCTCCGCCAAGGTGGGGCGGGCGAACGGGTTGATTTAGCTCTTAGTTTTGTGTATCAGATTGCGTTGTGGTTGCATCCTCGCCAACGAGGTCGACCACAACCTTTTTTAATTGCTTCCGCGATGGCTTGCGTGTGAAAACCTGCTTCATCCGCTGAACCATCGATTGCGAGAGCTCGCGGCTGAGTTGGCGGAACTTTTCGTTGCTGATGCGTTCGCCCTTCTCGAACCATTCGATCGCGGCGTAACCCATCACCACCGTCATCGAGGTGGCGATGGCTGAGGAGAGGATCCAGCCGGGCACATTCGCGAACTTGGAGAGCTGCTGGAAGAGCACCCTGCCCAGCATGCCCAGCCCGAAGGTGCCGATTAGCTCGCGCGCGCGTTTGGCAGTGATCTTGTATTGATAGATGCGGGCGATCGTCAGCACCATGCCGGTTTGGGTGGCAACCAGTGGGATGAAATCAATCACCGGCAGGGGGGTCAGGGCGATCGCGGCGGAGAGCGAAGAAGCGGTGGTGATGCTGCGCCAGGCGATCTTGCGGCGGAATTCCGGCATCGCTTTTGCCAGCGCGAGCGTCATGGCTGGGTCGGCGGCGATGATCGCCAGCGTCACCTGCCCGATGCCCTCGCCCTTCAACGCGGAAATTGGGATCACCTGCTCGGGGGCAACGTTCAAGTTGGCGGCGGTCTTCTCGATCACTTCCTGTTTGACCTTTTCAACCAGGTCGATCTTGTTCAGGACGACGATGAATGGCTTTTTAATCGCCAGGAGTTCGTTGTAGAGCCCCAGTTCGGTTTGCTTCACCCCTTGCACGGCGTCGAATACCAGGATAAGGAAATCGGCATGCCTGGCGGCTGCCAGCGCGTGCTCGCGCTCGGTCTCGCCCACCGCACCGACAGCGTCCGCGCCGGGAGTGTCGATCATGGTAAAGATGCCGGCATCGGCCTCCTTGTTGACGCGCGTAGTGCCAGGGATGGGGCTGACCTCCGCCTGGTCGGTCTTGGCGCGCACGAATTGGTTGAAGAGGGTGGACTTTCCGACGTTGGCTGGACCGATGATCGCGACTGAGTGATGGTCCCCCAGCACTGTTTTGGAGTGTAATAACGCCAGGTCGATTAGGGCGTTGAGTGGATTTTTGGTAAGAGGAATGCCCTGCAGCAGGCTGTCGATCTCGGTGCGTTGCTGCTCGGGGACCACCTGCCAGGCACGCTGCAGCAGCGTTTTGGTGGG
>CAYPBU010000060.1:0-3997 GCA_964409045.1 uncultured Anaerolineaceae bacterium
GTGACCTGCCCCCCAAAAACTGATCCAGGTTATAAGTTAGGAAAAGCCTGGAAAAGGAATTATACTCTGGGAAAGGCAGGTGAAAAATGGGCAAGAAAATCTATACAGCTGAACAAATCATCAGCAAGTTGAGAGAGGCAGAAGTATTGATCAGCCAGGGACAGACCGTCCCAGCAGCGAGCAAAGCGATCGGGGTGACGGATCAGACCTATTACCGCTGGCGCAAGATCTATGGTGGGATGAAGTTAGACCAGGCACAACGGCTGCGGGAACTGGAACAGGAGAATGCCCGGTTGAAGCGATTGGTAGCGGATTTATCTCTGGACAACGCCATCATCAAGGAGGCGTTGAAGGGAAAATGACCAGCCCGGCCAGGCGGCGCCAGACAGTGGATGAGATGAAAGCAGCCTTTACCCTGTCAGAACGCCGAGTGTGCCGGGCAATCGAACAACCTCGCTCCAGTCAGCGCTACACGCCACAGCTGCCAGATCGAGACCGCCCCTTGATCGAACAAGTGGTCAAACTGGCGGAGAAGTACGGACGCTATGGCTACCGGCGGATCACAGCACTGCTGCAAAACCAGGGCTGGTTGGTCAATCACAAGAAAGTGGAGCGGATCTGGCGTACAGAAGGGCTGAAAGTGCCTCAAAAACAGCCCAAACGAGGCCGATTATGGCTGAATGACGGGTCGTGCAACCGATTACGACCTGAACACGCCAATCATGTTTGGAGTTATGATTTTGTGATGGACGCGACGGATGATGGGAGACCCTTCCGCATGTTGAATATCATCGACGAGTATACCCGCGAATGCCTGGCGATCCAGGTTGCGCGGTCGCTGAAGGCCGGGGATGTTGAGGCCTGTCTCACAGAGTTGTTTTGCACACGAGGGGTCCCGGAACACATCCGGTCGGACAATGGTTCAGAATTCACGGCCAAATCGATCCGCAAGTGGTTGAATGAGTTGGGAGTAAAGACGGTCTACATCGAGCCGGGCAGTCCCTGGGAAAACGGCTATATCGAGAGCTTCAATGGCAAGTTGCGTGATGAGCTGCTCAATGGCGAAATCTTTTACACCTTACAGGAGGCAAAAATACTGATCGAACATTGGAGAAAGGAATATAATCAAGTCAGACCACATAGTGCATTGGGCTACAGGCCCCCAGCTCCAAGAGCAGTTATCACACAGCCAATTGCCGTGACTCTGCTCTCCAGCTTGTCCCCAACACTAACTTATTAAGTGGTACAAAGAATGGGGGCAGGTCAGAGCGGGTCTACGCGTTTTCGCAAATGGAGTGGACGCCGGATTACGAAGGGGCAAAGTTAGCGCCTTCGTGCAACCTGGTAGCAGGGAATATGCCGAAAGCGGTGGTATTGCACTTCACGCAAGGGGAGTTGTCGGGAGCAATCGCGCGTTTCCAGCAGAAGGACGAAGCCTCAGCGCATTACATCGTAGACCGGGATGGGACGGTGTACCAGGCGGTGCCGGAGCGGTACGGGGCAAAGCACGTCAACTGTTGGGGCCAGCGAAGCTACTGCCTGGCGGCATGCCCGATCTGCGAGGATGGGGAAGGCCGGCTGGTGGAGCCGTACTTACAGACTGTGGGGATCGAGATCGTGAACCTGGGGGCAGTGGACCCGAAGGCGTTTTCCGGTCCGTTGTATGAGGATTACAACATGGCCTTTGGTTATCGGTACTGGGAGGAATACCCGGAGGTGCAGCTGGAGTCTGTGAAGGCGCTGGTGGAGGACATCTGCGCTCGGTGGGGGATCCCTCTGGACATCGAGCATGTTATTGGTCACTCGTTGGTGAACATGAAAAGCGATCCTGGCCCAGCATTGAATCTCTTCTGGCCGCGTTACGGGGCGCCGGCGCGGGAGGCGCTGTGGCCGTAGGCGGGGCAGGTGGGGGAATTGGTAATCGGCGCCTGACCCAACAAGCGCCGATTATGGTGATTCTGGTAAACATATAGAGGGATAGCTGGCGCGGAGCCAACCATCCCTCTATTCTCTAGTTATTTAGTTTACCTCACAACGATGGGCAGGAAGATCTGATTGATCTTGGTGATGGTCACATTTACCGTAATAGTATCCACGCCACCTTCACCATCTGACACCTCAACGACGAAACTGTCATTGCCATAGTAGTCTGCCGCCGGTGTATAGCTGATCACTTTGGAGGTTCCTGTGCCGGATACGGTCGCTGTGCCGTGCTGGGCCAGAGTCAAGACCTTCCATGTCAGTGTGCTATTTTGGTCTTCGTCCGTGGCGTGTAATGTTAGACTGAACTGTTGGAGTTGGCCGTTTTGCGACATCGTTACGGTGACAGATTCGCCTTCGGTGATGATCGGCGCCTCATTCACGTCCGTAATATTGATGGTAAGCGTATCGGAGTCATCCGGAGTACCGCTCAGAGCGGCGTCGTTCACTTCCACGGTTACGTTAAGCACCGGTTTGGTTTCGTAATCCAGTACTGTGCCGGCCTTCAGACGCAGCTCGCTGCCCACAATCTGGAAAAGGGCTGCGTCCGCGCCGCTAAGCTCCAGTGTATTTGTCCCGAGGTCGTCATCGGTTACGACGATATCCGCCACCATCATGGCGCTGGCGGTACTGGTATTCTCGGGCAGGCTGGTCGTTTTGTTGTTTAGCGTTACGGTGGGCGAGTCGTTGACCGCATTAACGGTCAGATCGAAAGTATCGGAGTTCGTTTGGCTGCCGTTGTCCACGATGACTGTGATCGTGGCACTGCCATACTGTTCGGGGGCGGGTTGTATAGTGATGGTGCGGTTAGCTCCGCTGCCTCCAAAGATGATATTCGCAACAGGAACAAGCACAGTGTTGGACGATTCAGCTGTGATGACCAAATCCTGGAGCGGAACATCCGCGTCGTCGACCATAAAGGGGATGGCGGCGGTGGAAGTATCTTCGTTAGTGATCTGGTCGGCGATATCGCTGATGTACGGGCTGGGTATCCACCAATCGATCCAGGTTCTGTTGCCTTGTCCGTCGTTCTGGGCGGCCCAACCGCTACTTCCAGCGCGCAGGTCTGCCAGGTCTTGTTCGTCGTCACGCGAGCCGGGATGGGCATAATCTACTGACCATGCTTCGGTTACGTCTGGTGTTGTGTAACGCGCGTAGCAGCCGTCGGGGAAATTGAAGCACACCTGCACTTCCAGAGCAGGATCCCCCACCCCGCTAATCGTATCCAAGTCCATGTCAAGGGCAGTGACGACCAGGTTAGTCGGCGTCATCGTGCGAGTGGTCGTTCCGTCAGTAACGGTGACGATGTGGCCAGTTTGTAAATCGAAACCAGCCAAGTCAAAGTGGGCGACGATATCATTCGAGTCCCACGGGGCGGGACCGACGACACTTGTGCCGGTGTAGTCAACATCCCCCCCGGTATTTGGGTCGTCAATCGTCAAGGTTAAGGTTGTTCCGGCGGGCCATTCACGCGCCTGCACCCATTCTGAGACTGGGTTGGCTTGCAGCCATGGGTTGGCAATACGCCAATCGACAGAGGTGCGGTTGCCGTTATGATCATTTTCGGCTGCCCAGCCGTTAGTCCCGGGCTGAAGATTTACCAGATCCTGCTCGTCATTGCGCGGGCCAGGGTTGGCATAGTCGGCTGTCCAGTCGCCGCTTCCATCACTGTTAATGTGGCGTGGATAACAGGCATTAGGCACATTCACGCAAACCTGAACCTCGGTATTGGGGGTGGCGACGCCGGTTATGGTATCGGCATCCAGGTCAAAGCCGGTGATGTCCAGGTTGGCCGTTGTCATTGTGCGGGTTGTGATCCCATCGGTGACCTCGAGGATAAAGCCGGGCTGCACATCGAAACCCTCCAGGTCGAAATCCGCCAGGATTTCATTGGGATTCCAGGGGGCGGGTCCTACTGTGGTGGTGACCGTCTTGTCCACGCCAACACCGTTGGACGGGTCATCAATGGTGAGTGTCAGGTCGGTGCCGGTGGGCCATTCATAAGCATGCACCCAAT
>CAYPBU010000060.1:4097-12879 GCA_964409045.1 uncultured Anaerolineaceae bacterium
CATTCTCGGGCATGCGCCCAATTGCTGGTTAGATTGGCTTCAATTGTTGGATTGGTAATGCGCCAGTCGATCTGGGTCTGGTTGCCATTGGTGTCATACTGCGCCGCCCAGCCATCGCTACCAGGCTGAAGATCCACTAAATCTTTCTCATCGTCACGCGGGCCGGGGTTGGCGTAGTCCACTGCCCAGGCCTCGGTTGCATCAGGGGTGGTATAACGAGGGAAACAGCGGTCGGGGGCGTTCACGCACACCTGCACTTCCAGACTTGGGGCTCCCGCGCCGGAGATTGTATTAGCGTCCACGTCAAGAACGGTGACGGCCAAGTTGGTGGGTATCATCGTGCGAGAGGTTGTTCCATCGGTGACTTCAATCAGCTGACCTGGCTGCACATCGAAGCCCTGCAGGTCGAATTGCGCTACGTTTTCATTGGGATTCCAGGGTGCCGGTCCCACCGTGGCGATGGCCGTCTTATCCACGCCAACACCATTGGATGGGTCATCGATGGTCAGCGTGACCACCGCTCCATTGGGCCAGTCAAACGCTTGCACCCAGTTGTTGCTTGTGTTGGTCTGGATGTACGGTCTGGGGATGCGCCAATCGAACCAGGTCTGATTGCCATTGGCATCATACTGCGCCGCCCAGCCATCGCTACCAGGCTGAAGATTCACTATATCTTTCTCATCGTCACGCGGGCCGGGGGTGGTGTAGTCCACTGCCCAGGCCTCGATTACGTCTGGGGTGGTATAGCGTGAGTAGCAGCGATCTGGCGCATTTACGCACACCTGCACCTCAAGACCTGGGGTTCCCACGCCGTAAATTTTATCAGCGTCCACGTCAAGAACAGTGACGGCCAGGTTGGTGGGTATCATCGTGCGAGAGGTCGTTCCATCGGTGACTTCAATCAGGTGACCTGGCTGCACATCGAAGCCCTGCAGGTCGAATTGCGCTACGTTTTCATTGGGATTCCAGGGCGCCGGTCCCACAGTGGCGATGGACGTCTTGTCTACGCCAATACCATTAGATGGGTCGTCGATGGTCAGCGTGACCATCGTTCCATTGGGCCAATCATACGCATTGATCCAATCACTTGATGAACTGGCCTGAATGTATGGGTTGGGGACGCGCCAGCTTACCGTGGTGTTATCCCCGTCGACGTCTCCCTGGCGGGCTTCGCTGGAGGTGCCGGGGATGATATTGAACAGGTCTTGTTCATCCGGGTCTTCGCCAACCTCAGAGAAATTGGCCATCCACTGGCCGGACAGGTTGGCAGTGACGCGCCGAAATGCGCAGACGCTTTCATTACAAATGTGGCCGACGTTCACCTCGCTGTCCGGTTCGGCGGTACCAGACACTGTATCGGCTGCCGGATCAACCACAGTGACAGCTAATTCCCTGACGATATGCGTTTTTGTAGTCGTCCCATCCGTCATGGAAACTACCTGGCCGGGCTCAAGCGCAAACCCGCCTAGGTCAAAAAACACAAAGGTCATTTCGGGATCCCAGTCTGCTACAACGACCGTCTCGGAATCGGTGAAGTCATCGCCCACGCCATTATCAGGATCGTCAATAGTCAGTGTGACTGTATCCTCCAGGTTCCATTCATAACCATGCACCTGATTATCGGTAAGACGGACCGAAAACGTGGGGTCGTATGCAGCCTGTACAACCCTGGCCGACCACGTATTCGTGAGGGTTATGATCATCAGCAGAATCATACTGATGTTTACTGCCTTGCTCAAAAAAGGCACAACCAGTTTTGTTTTCATTGTTTCTCCTCTTGGAAAATGAAGTAGGTTGAGGGAGCCCCAAAATCAGCTAAATCCCCATCGACTTTAAGTATAACACTATCTTTGCACTTTAACAGAACTTGAATAGAAAGGCATGGTCAAACCGAGGATAATAAGGTTTGCTGAGAACCTAATCCTGGAGGTTGAGCCATGCCCAAGCCAATTGTATGCTTATCCGAGCAACTGCGCCAGTATTTGGAGCTGTTTCGTTCCTGCTTCAGCAAGCCCCAGTGGAAGTACTTCGTCATCGTACTGCTGGGCCTGATCGAATGCGAAGAGCGGAAGACGATGACTGGATTGCTGCGAGCAAGTCATCTTCCGCTGCTGTTGTGTTGTTTAATGCCCAAGCGGCAAGCCCGCGTTCGATCAGTGCCAATCCTTGAAGATGGTGATAACCCGCGCGTACTGCCAACGTCATTGCGTCCTCAGCCCATTCCCAGGCTGCAGCCGCGTCACCCATTTCACGATGGTATCGGCTTGGCCCCAGGCGTACCAGAATTCCCAATCCGGGTTCACCAATCGCTTCAGCAATCGATCGTCCCCGGGTAAAACAGGGCAGCACCTGTTCGAGATCGCCGCGTTCCTGAGCCAGGTTTCCTAATAGCCAGTGACCATAACCCTCCTCGAGTGAACCGGGAGTTGCCTGATTGAACAGTTCATCCAACGTAACGGAAGCTTGGGTGTATTGACCGCTGAGCCAGTAAATCCAGGCGATGGTTACAAGTGCACCCCAATACAATTTAGGAACATTCTGTTCTTTTGCCAAACGCGCCACTTCCTGATCAGCAGCCAGGGCAAGCTTAAATTTTCCCTGGGGCAAATAGATGCCGGTGGCCAGGTTATGTAGACTGCTCATAAAAGCACGGGAATAACCCATTTGGCGGCTCAGATCAATCGCGTGGAGATAACTGTCCTCAGCAGCTGACAGGTCATTGGTTTCAGCCGCGCAGTTTCCCAACACCAGCCTGGCATCTACATGGCTTTTGGAGTCAGGCGCATCTATCGCCAGCGCTTCCTCCGCCAACTTCCGCGCGCGGTCATAATGACCCAGGCGAAAGTGGAGAAATGCAACGCGGACTTGAGCCTCGACAATAGACTCGTTGATTCTGGCAGAGCGAGCGTGTTCAAGAGCTTGTTCAGCGAATTTGAAAGCCTCACCTATGTTGCCAGCACGTTCCAACGCAAGACTAGTCTCAATTAAAGCAGAAATTGATTGAATATCCAACGTAAAAAATTATAGCATAACAAGAATGCGGGTTGATTCCTTTGCTCACTCTTGAGCGATTACAAATTGAGATTGATCAGATTGATTTTTTTAATGTTGTCTTTTGGATCTGCAAATTTGGGAGATTTGTCCAGCTATAGATGGAGTGTTCCTAAAAAAACGCCTTCCAGGAGTGGATGGCGGTTTTCGTTTTCTTATGTTTAGTGGCTAACTCTGCATCACCTAGCTAATTTTTTGTTGCAGAGAACAAGCCAAATTGGTATAGCCAACCGAATTGAGCAGGTCAAATCCCGAAGAGAACGGAGGCCTTTTCCATGTTTTGGATCACTTCCACTCCAAATGGACAGCGTCCCTCGCAGGCACCGCACGCAATGCAATCGGACGCGTGCGCGTGGAGCGTCAGGTAATGCTCACGGATGGTAGCCGGCACTTCGCTCAGGTTCCTGGCGAGATCATAATATTGATGCACCGCGGCAATATCAATTTCTTGCGGGCAGGGCAGGCAGTGGTTGCAATACATGCAAACTCCGTTGGCCAGGTAGCGCTGAGAGGTGTTCAGAACTTCGGTGTAATCCTTCTCTTGCGTGGAAAGCGCCTCGTATTGGAGCGCCTGGTTCACCTGTTCGCTGCTTGCGCAGCCAATTAAAACACTGGCAACCCCGGGGCGTGTGAGAGCATAGTGTTCGCATTGTGCCACCGTCAGAGGCTGCCCAAATGGGGAGGTCTCAGCGTTGAGAAGCAGCCCAGCAGCCAAAGTTTTCATCACCGTGATGCCCACGCCAAGGCGCGCGCAGGTTTCGTAAAGCAGCTGGCAGATCGGATTGATCCCGCTGGACGCCCCTTGTTCGTAGGTTTTTTGCTCGAAAAGGTCATTAATTTGGGTTTGTTCGGGAACCAAATCGAACATTGGGTTGACCGAAAACATCAATACATCAAAGTTCCCGCTTTGCACTGCTTTCAGGGCTGTGTGGGGGGCATGGGAACTAAGCCCAATCGCCCGGATGATGCCTTTTTGCTTGAGCTGCAAGGCGTATTCAAGAATCCCTTGGGTTTCGATGGTATGCCAGTCATCCAGATCATCCACAAAATGGATCATGCCAATGTCGATGTAATCTGTCTGGAAGCGCGTGAGAAAATCGTGGATGAATTCGTCGCATACCGCCACATCGCGGGAGCGCTTATACTGGCCATTTTCCAACGTCGCCCCGATATGCCCCTGCAGATAAATCTTCTGACGAACATGCCGGATCGCATTGCCGATGTGGGTGCGCACTTCCGGCTGAGGCATAAACACGTCCATGATGTTGATCCCGCCATCCAGCGCGGTACCAATCACACCCTCGACCAGGCTCTTCTCTTTTTTCTCCAAATGCTCGCAGCCCAGGCCGATCTCGCTAACATTAAAATTGCAACGTGGAATCTGACGGTAATTCATGGTTGGTTTCCTTTCAAAATTTCTCTCAATTCACCAGTCGTTCTTAATTTGCTTGATGGCTGTTACTCACCAAAAAAGAGTCTTGGGAGGTCAATGATGATGCGTAAACTTTACCAGAAATTTATGAGAATGACGCTGGCTGGGCTCAGCAGTTATCCTCTGCGCAGTTCTTGATAACGATAACAAGAAACAATGTGGTCGTTTACAAGCCCGGCAGCTTGCATGAAAGCATACAATATCCTGCTGCCGCAGAATTTGAATCCGCGGGCAAGCATATCTTTGCTCATCGCATCGGAAATTGGGCTGGTGGCCGGAATTTCAGATAGGGTTTGCCAGTTGTTTTGAATGACCTTCCCTCCGGTGAATCCCCATAAATACTTATCAAGCGAGCCAAACTCCTCTCGGATCGCAATGACACATTTGGCATTATGGATGATCGCATTGATTTTGGCTTTGTTGCGGACTATTCCCGGGTTCGCGAGCAGCTCCAGAACCTTCGTGTCGTCATATGCGGCAACAACGTCAATCTCAAAATGATCAAATGCCTGCGGAAAATTTTCCCGCTTACGTAAGATCGTATTCCAGCTCAGTCCAGCCTGCATCGCGTCCAGTGACAGGAATTCAAACAACTTTTGATCATCATGCAGCGGTTTTCCCCATTCTTCATCATGATAACGAGTCAAGAGAACATCGTTAAGGTTCCATTCACAACGAGAGACTGATAAATCAATAGGGTTTTCCATTTGGTCGTTTTCCATAATCCTCATCCCAGAGTGTATGCCAGGCTAAAAATCGAACCCATGCTATGCACAGGCACGTAACAAATAACGTAAATCAAAAAAAATTGCCCGTAAAGAAATCCCCATTTTCCGGTTTTGGTAGCAGTCAACCGAAATATGGGAGTGTCAATCTAACGAATGCATTTGCAGCCATTCTTTTCTGAGCAATGAAAACTGAACTTGATCATTGTATTGCCCATCTCTACAGTAATACTCGCGTAAAACACCTTCTCTTTGAAACCCTTGTTTGATCAGAACCCGCTGAGAGCGATCATTTTCTATGTGTGTGGTCGCTTCAATACGATTCAAGCCCATTTCTAAATAGCCAAACCGTAACAATGCCCCCAATGCTTCCGGCATTATCCCTTGCCCCCAATAAGTGGGCCACAGGTCATAACCTACTTCCGCCCGATGGTGTTGCTCATCCCATCGACGGTAACCGCATGTGCCAATCAACTCACCCTTTGTTTTGTATTCAATCCCCCACCATTTGAAGTCGGGCATCATTTCCGGGGTTTGCAGAGAGCTTAACATTGCTTTAGCCTGTTCCAGGCTCTCGAGAGGTTCTTCGTCACACATGTAATAGGAAACTTGCGAGTCACCATATTCTTTGAAAACGAAATCCGCATCATCCATAGTCAAAGCTCGAAGCACCAATCGCTTTGTTTCCATGCGCGGGTATGCTTGGTTGATTTCTTCAGTACTCACTACTACTCCTTTAATTGAACCTCGGTAGCATCGTTTGTGTTGATTTTCGAGTCTTTTCGTGTTGCTTAAGCATAATTCTACGCAGTAAACCGTTTTTTACGCCGCGCAGCTATGTTTTATCCAACCATCTGTGTAAAAACCTGATTGGTTATCTTTAAAAGCCTTTTGGCTGAATAATGGCTCATTCAACTTAACAATTATAGATTAATCAGGAAAACATATTGGCGAATAACCCATCCAATCCAGGGCAAAAAACGCCCACCATTCCTGGAAGGCGGTTTGCATATTTACATCTGTTCAGCGATTAACCCTGCATGACGGGTCTAAATCTGTAGCCAGATAAGATCATTCCGCGCGGTGTTGGGTGGCAGTATTACCTGCCAATTCAGTCTTGTTCCAGTGGCTGTCTGAAACAGCCATCATGGGAAACTGAGAGTCGAAACCACTTGAAGAACCAATTCCCGGCTTTTCTCTGTTGTGTCGTTTGTATATGCAAAGCCTCCGAAGCCGGTATTTCCTAAAGTCTGGGATTCCAAACTCCACATATCCGTACCGTCGCCCCTTTGACTATGACACGCTGACAAGTTCCCTTTTGCCATTGTCAATGGTTGATAGCCTTCTGGACAGGCTCCGCCCAACCCGGTTCCCCAGATCAACTCGATCCCGCCTTCTACGCCTTGCAGGGCGATATGATGCCGAAGACCGTCATTTTCATCAAGCAAGTCCTGTTCCTGCCAGTTGGCAGGATACCGAATGCTGAAACCGACCTCGGTATTGACATATTCCTTCCAAGTTGAATCAACACTCGATGGAGGCGTTTGAGTTGAGCTAAGTTCTATGTCAGGGGAAGGTATAACTGAAGTGGGCAGAGACTGCGGATTACCTGCAAGCGAATTACAGGCTGCTAATACGATTACAAAGAAGAGAAATAGTGATAGTTTCTTCATAAAAGTTATCCTTGATAGATGATTTTGCACAATTGCCAACCAACGGCTGGCGTTACCAGTACGTGAGCGGGCTTAGACTCTACTCGGAAAAAATTATATTCCAGTAAAAATGAAAACGCAAAAATTTGTATTCCTGCCAAACTTTTCAATTATTTAAATTGTCCGAATCTATGTCGCAAAAACCGCCCTCCATTTATGGAAGGCGGTACGAATTTCCATTCACGCAGCGACTATCGGTTCAACACCGGGCGCAATTTATATTCTTACATTTGACTCGGTCCGCGTAGCTAAGATTAAGATGATTTTCTAAGAGGATACGCTGCCGATAAGATCGGAACTTGACGGAAAGAACCACCAGTCGCCGAATTCACCGTTTAGGGCAGCTTTCCTGAAAGTGCAGCCGACGGCCTAAACTTTACCTGTGCGCGTTGTGTTGGGCGGTCTCTACTCTCCAATCAGCAAGCCTGAAAAGAATGGTAACATCTGCTCAAGGACACGTTTACCTAATTGTGATTGATGGTTTCCATTGTGAACAACCATCTCATGAGGAATCCCGGCGGCGGTCAACTGTTCGTCGAAGTAAATACAACCTTGAGGGATCCAAGCAAATTCATCGTTCGTGCCATAATCCACAACGATGCCCTTCAGCCTCAGAAAATTATCCTTATATTGAGCAACTTCCTCAGGGATGCCGCCAAAACCGCTGTTCCATTGCTTCCATACAGTCTCATCACGCACAAGTTCGCCATTGGCGTCACTGTAAGGATAATCAAAGTAAAAAGGTAGCTTCTCAGGGGTAGGCGCGAAGGCCAGCCCATACGCTACAGTGAAGCTAGCTGACATAAACATTACTGCGGTCAGTTGTTGATCTGCAGGTTTTTCCAAAATGGCTTTCTGTGCTTTGAGGAACTTGCTGATGACCTCCTCAGTCGGAAACATTTGCGAGTTGGCCAGCCCGTTTTCGTCGAATAAGCCCGGACTAAAACTGTAGACTGCTCCGAATACATCAGGATGGCGCATGGCAATATTAAGCGAGCCGAACCCGCCCATGGAATGCCCACTGATACCTCGTGATTCGCTCTGCGTAATGGTGCGATAATGACTGTCTACATACCCCACAACCTCTTGCACCACAAAATCCTCCCAATTGCCGGTTGCGGGAGAATTCACGTAAAAACTTCCTCCTAAGCGGTTGTCTCCCGGCACGACTACGATGATCATCTCGTTTATTTTTCCCGACTGGATCAAGGCATCCACGCTCTTGGGCAGTGATACTCCCATCGTTGTATCCTCAAAGCCTGGCAGGAAATACACCACGGGATAGTGTTTATCGGATGTCTCATAAGTGGGTGGCAGATAAACGCTGATAGTACGTTCAGGTTTCTCGCCGATCAAATTCATGGCAATCGCGGCAGATTCAATCTTCACTACACTGAAAAGTCCTGGCGGTAAAATCACTGTCGGCTCGGGAGGAGGAGTATTCGTGGATAAAGCTGCGACGGTTTGGGTATTGGTTGGTGTCGGACTGGGTGGAAGTTCACCTCCACAACTTGATAGCAACAAACCACAGACTAACATCAAAATAATACCAATCATCCTAATCCGTTTAAAGATCATGTTTCTCCTTTGGCTATCTGGGGGCTAACCGACTTTCGCTCTTGTGAATCTTGTGATTTTTGTTGAAATCGATCTGGCTGCCTAATTATTAATTATACGGACTTAAAATACACTGCAATTATGGCATAAAAATCAAAAAACCGCCCTCCATTTCTGGAAGGCGGTCTAATTTGCATCGAAGCAGGTACTATCCCTGCATCACCGGCCTGAACTTATATCCATAAACGATCATGCCGCGTTCGTCTCCATCGTTGCGGATCTTGCGCGTCACCATCTCCACCGGC
>CAYPBU010000061.1:0-12417 GCA_964409045.1 uncultured Anaerolineaceae bacterium
ACAATCGCCAAAATTGAAATGAGATGATGTGTGCTGTAGACCTTGTCCATATCCAACGCGTCTGCCAGCCAGTTCAGCTTGGCGATCGGAATCAGCTGGAGCCCAGCCAATGCCAGCCCTAAGAAGCCAAGCAGAACGGAAACATTGACAATGATGTCGCGGGGAATCCAGCTAATCAGCATCGCGATTGCCGGTAAAAACAGCAATACGAAGAAAATGATGTAAAAAATGACCCTTCTTGTTGAAGATTTCATGGGGTTATCCCTTTATCTTTCAATCTGCCTAAGGTCGAGTCAGGCTGTCTGTCGTCACGCCGCTTACCGCAGAGAGATCTTCGATGGAGTCAAACATCAGCTGCAGCACGTACTTGCCGTTGTGGATGTAAGCGCCGGGTTCTTTGACGGTGAACATGTAGTTATAGGCAGCTTTCAGCAGACGAGGGGTGAACAGTTTGTATTGGTTCGGGAAAGCAGCTTCGTCTTCGGTAATCTGACCATCTTTGTTGGTGTCGATGAATGAGTAAGGATAGGCTCCACCGTAGAAACCGAACATGGTTCCATCACCAACTTTGGCAGAGTACTGGCTCATTGCCTGGTGCAGCATAACTTTCATGCCTTCGATTTCGTCGAACATGCTCTCAACAGCACCATCGCCGTCGTAGTCAACTTTGGACATGGAGACAGTTTTGTATTCCTGATAGCCAGTGACATTCGAGTGACAGGTCTGGCAAAGATTTGTGTCAGCATTCTCAGGCTTGCGGTTGTGCAAGGTATGAGGATCGTGACAGGTGGCGCAGGTCTCTACGCCCGCTGCGTGAGTGAAGGTGCCGACGTAGGTTTTGCCGGCGTACTCAAAGCCATTACCGCCATCGGAGCCTGCTCGCACTGCGGCGGCTGCAAAATAGTGGTTGCCCATGATTGCCTGATCGCCGATCGGTTCATCATCTGGCTTGCCTTCAGTGGCTGTGGCAACTGCAACGCCCGAGCCCATACCACCATGGCAGGACATACAAACTGAGGAAGAGCCAGTTCCAGTGATCTCAGCACCAGAGGGGAATTGAACTGAATCCAATTCGTGAGCCGCTGTGTTGTGGCAAGCGGTGCAGTTGACAGGGTCCTGGATTTTTCCAGCCATCTCAATCGTGCCCGCCGCAGAGCCGTCTGCTCCGACGAAATCGCGGAAACCGGATGCACTATGGCACTTGGCGCAGTAGGTGGGAACTTCAGCAGGATCATCTTCATTCCAATGATTGAAGGCTTCCGAAGTCATGTCAGCATGACCGGATCCTTCCCACTTGGCAGTGATATCCTGGATGGAAGCCTCTGCGTCAGTGGCTTGCAACGTGGAGCAACCCACCCAAACCAAAAGTGCAACAGCAAAGACGGCAATCAGTAAAAAAAAGCTCTTTTTCTTCATTAATCTTTCTCCTAAAAGTTGTTGTAGAATAGCTCACTGCTAAATTAATACGAAGATTATTATAAATGTAACTTGTTGGCTGTCAATGTGTGAAATTTGTAACAATCTTGGGAGTATCAAGCTTTCCGAAACTTGCGACTCATCGGGAAAGCGTCGGTATTCCGTTCTTTGGAACTATTAAGACCTGGCATTAATACGATAAAATAGATAAAAAATGAGGATTTCTTTTGAAGAAGACTAATCGAAAAACAATTATCGCCGTGCTTGTGATCGCAGTTGCTTTGATCGCCCTGCTAATCGCCACCACGCGTTCCAGCACGCAATACTTCCTGACCGTGTCCGAACTCCAATCGGGTGAGACGGACATGACTGGTCGCAACGTCCGTATGTCTGGCGTTGTACTGGGTGAAACCATTGTCTATGACCCCCAAACGCTTGACCTGAGCTTTGAGGTTGCCCAGATCCCGGGCGATCATCGTGTCATCAAGGAGATGGGAGGAATGGCTGCGGTCCTTGAAAAAGCAGCTGCTGATCCTACTCTCCCACGCATAACCATTCACTACAATGGCGTAAAGCCAGACCTTCTCAAGCACGAAGCCCAGGCAATCGTCTCGGGCTCCCTGGATGCCGATGGTGTTTTTCAGGCAAAAGAATTGTTGCTAAAATGCCCCTCAAAATACGAATCCGCCCTGCCAAACCAGGCTGGCAATTAGTCCCCCCGAAAAGGTCATCATGTTTTTATTAGGTCTCATTTCTTTTGCTGCTTCCATGCTGGCGATTTTTATCGCCCTCATCCTCACCATTTTTCAGCTTGTCAAGCGCCAAACCGCTCTGACAAAACCGATTATCACCCTTGCAAATCTCTCCTTTGGTCTGCACACCCTCAGTGTTTTGACCCTGATGGCAATGCAAGTGCTGCAGGATTACTCCATCTCTTACGTTGTCTCCGTGGTGAATTCTGTTATGCCCACCATCCTGAAGATGACAGCCATCTGGGGTGGTCAGGCCGGGTCGCTCTTTTTTTGGGGCTGGACCCTCAACCTGGTCCTGTTCATATCGCTGCACGTCCGGCGGCAGATTCAAGACGGCTGGTCTTTTCTTTTCACGGTCGTAAACCTGCTCTTTTTTGGTTCGCTTTCCCTCTTCCTCGAAAATCCATTCACGCGGGTCTGGCTGACTGAAGCTGGCGACATCCTTGAAGGCGTTTTTTCACCTCTTGCTGGCGCTACCGTTTATGGCGGCATTTCCGGGTTTGGGTTGAATCCCCTCCTGCGCCATTGGGGTATGGTGATCCACCCACCGATCCTTTACCTTGGTTTCGCGCTATTCCTGGTGCCGTTTAGTGTCGCTATCTCTTACCTTATCAGGAAAGAGTCTGGCGAAGGGCTGTTGGGTGAAACCCGGTTTTGGCTGCTTTCTGCCTGGGTCCTGCTGACCGCGGGTATCATCCTGGGTAGTTGGTGGTCCTATGATGTGCTTGGCTGGGGTGGTTACTGGGCTTGGGATCCCGTGGAGACCGCTTCGCTCATCCCCTGGCTTACCAGCACCGGTCTGCTCCATAGCCTTTTGCTGCAAAAGCAGCGGAAAATCTTCCAGCGCTTTAATTTCGTCCTGATCTTGCTGACCTACATCATGGTAATTTTCAGCATCCTCATCACCCGGGCTGGTCTGCTCAATTCGGTGCATGCCTTTGGCGAAAGTAAAATCTCGCTGCCCCTTACGCTACTCATACTAAGCCTGTTTGTGGTCTGCGTAGCCTTGCTTGCCTGGCGTTGGAAGCACCTTTACTCGGGTTGGGAACTTACTTCCCTGGTCACCCGCGACGCGGCGTTCCTGTACACCAATGTGATCCTGATTGCCCTCACGATCGTTTGTTTCTATGGGTTGGCTTATCCCCTCGTCACTGGCGTTTTGACCGGAGCGCAAATTGGGCTCGACCGGACTTTCTTTGATAAAGCCGCAACTCCGCTTTTTATCCTCCTGGCTGCTTTGATGGCAGTCTGCCCCTTGAGTGCCTGGACGGTGAATTCAGTCAAGCAATTGGGGAAATCGGCAGTGCTGCCCCTCATTTTGTCTTTCTTACTGACCGTCGCGTCATTTTTCTTCCTGAGCAAATCCTGGATTGCGTTACTGGTGATCTTCGTGGTCACTTTCGGCTTGCTGCTGATGCTTGCGCTCAGTTTGCGTGGCAGCAGATCTCCACGGGCAGCCGCCAAACGCTGGTGGGGTCAGCGGGCTCGGCATGGCGCCTGGTTCGTTCACGCTGGCGTGCTGCTGATCGCCCTCGGTATTGTGGGGATGGAAGGTCTTGAAGCAAGTATCCAGGGCACGATGATCCCGGGTGACAAGATGCCCTTGCGTTCGTATGAGGTGGAGTTCGTCCAACTGACTACGGAATATGAAAACCCGGAATACATGACCATCGAGGCCGAACTTGTTCTCTGGAAGGATGGCAAATCTGTCGCGAAGCTCTATCCCGGGCAGCATCTTTACGAGGATCGTGGTCAGTACGTCAGTATCCCGGATAAACAATCAACCCTCCGGGGAGATTTCTACACCTTACTATTGGATTACAACAGCACGATGGGCTACGTGACCATCCAGGCTTCCGATAACCCCCTGGTCAACTTCATGTGGATCGGTGCGCTTTTGATGGTTTTGGGTGCAATTCTGGCAGCCACCCTGCCCTGGAAGTCGCTCCAACCAGATTATGAAGGACAAACTGAGCAGGAGCTTCCCGGTTCATGACCCTCGCTATTCGGCAGGTTTCCAAGTCGTTTGGTCAGCATCGCATTTTGGATGCCCTTGACCTGGAGGTGCAGCCTGGCGAGCTGCTCTGCCTGCTTGGTCGCAACGGCGCGGGGAAAACCACCCTGCTGAAGATCCTTGCCGGGCTGCTGAAGCCTGATGCCGGCTCAATTTGGCTAGAAAATCATCAGATCGACTACGCCGAGTCGAATGCCAGGCACGCTATCGGATTGGTCATGCACCAACCCTTCCTCTACGAGCACCTCAACGGGATTGAAAACCTGCGTTTTTACGCCCGTCTTTATCAAGTGCCGGACGACAATGCCACCCTCGAAGCCGCCATGGCTCAGGTTGGAATGCAGCGATTTGGCAACAAACCGGTCAGAACTTACTCGCGCGGTATGAAGCAGCGCCTCACAATCGCCCGCGCGCTGCTGCACTCCCCCCGTGTTTTGCTGCTGGACGAACCCTATACCGGGCTCGATCTGCAGGGCAGCCTGGTTTTCAACCAACTCATGCTCGAACAGAAACAGCAAGGTCACATTGTGATCATGACCACCCACGATCTCTCCCATGCCATGCCCATCAGCAGCCGTTTTGCTTTCCTGGCGCGCGGTCGTGTGGCTGAGGAGGTGGCGAACAAAGATCTTTCGCTCGATCAGCTCGAAACCTGGCTGGCGGACAAACTTGCCAAACCCAATTCTGAACAACAGAAGGCGGCGACATGAAGAATTGGATGCATTCTGTCCGCACCCTGGTCTGGAAAGACCTGCTGCAGGAGTGGCGCAGCAAAGACATGCTCACAGCCATGTTCGCGTTTGCCATCCTGACCTTGTTTATCTTCAACTACGCGATCGAACTTTCGCCGGTCAATCGTGCTGAGATTGCTTCTGGAATCATTTGGGTTGTGATCGTCTTTGCGGGCACGTTGGGGCTTAACCGCTCCTTCACTGCCGAGCAGGACCAGGGCTGCTTCGACGCGCTGGTGATGGCGGTGCCGGATGTCTCGGCAATCTACTTTGGCAAAATGCTTACCAACTGGCTCGTCATGCTATTTGTCAGTGTGTTGATTTTGCCCATTTACTCTCTGCTTTACAACCAATCCCTCTTTAATGCCGGCTTCATCCTGGTTTTGGTGCTTGGGGCGTGGTGCTACAGCGCCGCAGGAACGCTCATCGCAGGCATGACGGTGCAGACTCGCATGCGTGATTTGCTTCTGCCCATCCTGCTCTTCCCCATCCTGATGCCCGTCAATATGGCTGTTGTCAAAGCGGCAGGCGGCATTTTGGCTGGCGCTCCGTGGGCTGATGTGCAAGCCTGGCTGGTTTTGCTTGCGGCTTACGGTATCATAGTTACTACAGTATCGATTATGGTGTTTGAATATGTCATCCGTGAATAAAAAACTAAGAATTCTCAGTGTAATTGCCCTTTTGCTCGTTTTGGCAGCTTTTGCCATGGTGGTTTTTTATACCCCGACGGAAGTAAACATGGGCATCGTCCAAAAAGTGTTCTACTTTCATGTCAGCGCTGCCTGGATTGGCATGCTGGCGTTCATGGTTGCGGCGGTTTGCGGCATCCTTTACCTGAACAAGAGGCAACTTAAGTACGATTTCATCGCCTATTCCGCGGTGGAAATCGGATTGCTTTTCACAGCGATCGCCAACTTTACCGGCATGATCTGGGCAAAGCCTATCTGGAACACCTGGTGGACCTGGGATCCGCGCCTGACGACCATGACCATCATGGCTTTCACCTACATTGGCTACCTGCTATTGCGGCGAGGGGTAGACAACCCCGAAAAGCGCGCTCGTTTTGGGGCTGTTTATGCCATAATCGGCTTTGCGAGCGTCCCGCTCACCTTCTTTTCGTCCCGCTTGCTGCGCACCATTCATCCCACCATCTTTGGCGCTGACACTGGCGACATGGCAATGACCCCCGCGATGTACCAGACCATGGCTGCCAGTATTATTACTTTCACCGTTTTGTTTGCAGCCTTGCTCTGGCACCGCTCAATTCTGGCAGCACGTGAAACTGAAATTGAAACACTCAGGGCGCAAAACGAAGCCCTCGAATTTGGGGAGGTGCAGGATGACTAACCTGCCATATTTTATTGCTGGCTATGTGGTAATTTTCGGGCTGCTTGGCGCGTATGTCCTGCGCCTTGTTGCCCTCAAAAAGCGGCTTGACAGAGAACACAAAGAACTTTCAGCACATTCATAGAACCCCTCCGCACGAAAAAAGCGGGCCATCTGCAGGATCCACTCATTGGGGAAAACACACCGTAGGGCTGGACTAAAGCCCAGCCGTTTGATTATCTAATAAACTTAACGGCGGGAGCAAGCCCCCGCCCTACGACTTTATTCAAAAGGGAGTCTGCGGAAGAAGTAAGTACAGATGCTGCGAGTGCAGCATCATAACCCCTCCGTACGGACTTAAAATTTATTGAATTATGGTTGGGTGGGGAAGCCAGCGGCGATCAGGGCTTCATATCCGCCGAGAACAGCTTCAACCCTCTGGTAACCATCTTTCAGCATGATGAACGCCGCACCGGCGCTCGTGTTTTCAGTCGGTCAGGTACAGTAATTAATGTACCATGTGTCTTTATCCATGGTACCAAGCCAGGTCTCAATTTCGCCGAAAGGCAAACTAATGCTGCCAAAGGCATGACTGGCTGCATACTGGTCGGCTGAGCGTGTATCCACCAGGACGGCTTTGTTCGCATTAACCGCCGCAATCGCGTCGGCTGCGCTGATGCGTGGCACGTCGGAGGCGGACATGACGATCGGGTTTCCTGTTTCTTTACGAATCCCTCGATAAACCATGAATCCGATTGCCAGTAAAACAATTCCTACAACCAGGTAAACAGGTAAGAGGCTTTTTTTCTGTAACTGAGGAATTCTACGTTTCATGTCAAAGATATTAACACACAGCGTTCAACATGTCGAGGGTTTGTAACAGATGTATGCCAATTGGTGGAAACCAAAAAAGGGGTATGGTTTGTGTATTCTTTTTCGCAAGTCCTTTATAATACTTTGAAACTCACCTGAAAGGGCGATATGCTCGAGATCAACGTTAACGGCGTTAGTTATTCATTGGATGAAGTGCCAGGCGAAAAACTTAGCGATCTGCTGCGGTTAAGGCTGAATCTTACCGGCACAAAGGTTGGCTGTGGTGAAGGACGCTGCGGCATCTGCACGGTGCTGATGGATGGCAAGCCGGTGCGGTCCTGCCTGACCCGCGCCAGCAAAGCCCAGGGTAAGTCCATCCTTACGATCGAAGGTTTACGTGCCCTAAGACCCGTTGAGCGCCAGGACGACCGCGCGGATCTGCAAGCGCTGCATCCCCTCCAAGAAGCTTTTATCACCCATGGCGCAATCCAATGCGGCTTTTGCACCCCCGGGCAACTGATGAGAGCTCACGCGCTGCTGATGGAGAACCCCGACCCGAGTGTGCACGAAATCCGCGAGGCAATGAACGATGTCGTCTGCCGCTGCGGCAGTTATGAAGCCATCGTTTCGGCGATCCAGGCAGCCGCCAACTCACTGCGAACGGGGGAGGCAGTGGAACCAAGGGTGGTGTCGCTGGGCAAGCAGGATCTCACCCACGTTGGCAAGGCAACCATCCGCCCGGATGCAATAGCCAAAGCCATCGGCGGTGCGAAATTCACGGACGATTTTCAATTTGAAGGCATGCTTTACGCACGTGTGTTGCGAGCGGGTGTACCTTCTGGAATTTTGAGGGGGCTGGACGTTAGCGAAGCAACCCGGCTGGAAGGGGTCAGAGCCGTATTAACTGCAGCGGGGCTGAAGCATGAACGCTTTCACGGGGTCTACGCAAAGGACTGGCCAATACTGGTGGGGATTGGCGAGCGTGTGAGATACGTGGGGGATGCCATCGCGATTGTGGCAGCCGATACCCAGGCAATCGCGGATCAGGCTGTAACACTGATCAAAATGGAAATTGAACCCAGACCGGTGGTGAGCAACCCAATGCAGGCGGCTGAGCCGGATGCGGAAAAGGTGCACGAAAAGGGCAATCTGCTCAAGAAAATCAAGGTGGGCAAGGGCGACCTGGATGCCGGTTTTGCCGGGTCTGATGTAATCGTCGAACACACTTTTTATACTCCCTTCATGGAACACCTGTTCATGGAACCAGAGTGTTCGCTCGCTGTACCCCGCGAAGATGGCGGCATGGATGTTTATGTGGGTTCCCAGATTCCTTACGAGGATCGTCGGCAGGTTGCCGAAGCGCTTGGTCTTGCGCTTGAGCAGGTGCGCGTCCGGGGTCAGAAGACCGGTGGCGCGTTTGGCGGAAAAGAAGATATTGCCGGGCAGATCCATTCGGCCCTGATGGCACAAACAACGGGAAAACCAGTCAAACTACTGTTTACTCGGCGTGAGAGCATGATGGTGCACCCAAAGCGGCATGCCACCTGGACCAAGATCAAGCTGGGCGCAAGGAAAAATGGCAAACTCCTGGCGGCAAAGACTGAAATCTACGGTGACACAGGCGCGTACGCTTCGCTGGGCGTTGCTGTGATGACCAGGGCAACGACGCATTCGTGCGGTCCTTACATCATCCCCAACACCCTCTCGGAATGTTACGCTATGTACACCAACAACCCCCCCGCGGGAGCATTCAGGGGCTTTGGCGTGGTTCAGGCGATGTTTGGGATCGAATCCGCCATGGATATGCTGGCTGAGAAGCTCGGAATGGACCCCCTGGCGCTGCGCAAAGTGAACGCGCTTCGTAAGGGTAGCGAAACTAACACCGGTCACCGTCTTGAAGAAAGTGCCGGGCTGCCTGAGTGCCTTGAAAGATTGGGAGATCGGCTGGAAGAACTCGGGGTTTCTGATCCGTGGACGCCTAAGCAAGAAGAAGTAGACGGGCGAGGTGTGATCACCTGCTGGGGCATGGCGTCCGGCTTCAAAAATACCGGGTTGGGAACCGGCACGGACGATAGTAGTGGTGCGATAGTCCGGCTTTTGCCTGCGGGCAGACTGCAAATCATGACTGCCGCGTCGGAAGTGGGGCAGGGGATGAACACGACCCTGCAGCTGATCGCTGCGGAAGTGTTGGGGATATTGCCAGATAACATCAATGTTTACCTGATGGATACCGCGCTAACCCCGGATGGTGGACCCACCACTGCCAGCCGTCAGACCTATGTGACGGGCAACGCAGTGAAAAACGCCGCGACCGAGTTGAAAAAACGCATCGAGAGCTTGCTGATTGCCAAATTCAAATGTGACCCTTGCCAGATTCGGTTCAGCTCCGAAGCGGTTTTTGTGGGTGATGAACAGGTCGCCTGGCAGGAGGTCTATGACCTGCTCGGAAAGACCTCTGAAGGGACCTCTGTGGAGGTGCGCTACTCTGCGCCGCAAACCTATTCCCTCGACCTTGGGGGAAAGATCCACGTCGCGTACGGGTTTGGAGCCCAGGCAGTGAAAATCGCTCTCGACCCGGAGAGTGGGGAAGTGAATGTTTTGCAGGTAATCGCGGCGAGCGATGCCGGCAGGGTCATCAATCCGCTCGGTTTCCAGTCCCAGGTGGAAGGTGGAGTGGTAATGGGGGTTGGGCACGGTTTGATGGAAGAATTTGTTGTTGAAAACGGGATTATCCTAAGCGATCGGATTGCAAAATACGATATTCCACGCATGAAACACAGCCCTGAGGTCGAGTCGCTGATCGTGGAAGATCCAACTTCTGAGGGACCCTTTGGGGCGAAGGGCATTGGGGAGCTCGTCTGCGTACCCACCCCGCCGGCGATCGCGAACGCAGTCTATAACGCGATTGGCTTGCGGGTGGACAGCTTGCCCGTCACCAAGGAAAAGGTCAAAACCTGGATGGGAGAGCGTAAGTAGGAACTACTGCTTCCAACTAAAAATCCGCGTGGATTCTGTCATCGCGAGGAACGAAGCGATCTAGAATCTCAACCTCAAGTATCTTCAGCGGTTAACGAAGACACCTAAACCAACAATGATTCACAAGGTATGGACACGATTCAGTGTAATTGTTGAGCCAGATTTTAGATTGCTTCACAAAAGAGGTTCGCAATGACAGATAGAAAAGCCTCGGTTGCAGACACATTTTCCGAATTCTGTTACCTGCTAGCAAAAAAATACCTCCCCACCGCCTATCAACTATTAGCTATTATTTAATTCCAGTTGGCATTCATATTGCAACAGATGAGTTGATTAATCTCGTTTAGCGAGGAGGTCAGCCCACAGCAGGAGGCAGTATGAGCAGAGCATTTGGAATCGATATCAGCAAGTACCAGTCCAGTAAGGATGGTAGCAAGAGGATGGATTTCAACGCGGTAAAAAATCACGCGGAAGAAGTCACATTCATTGCTGCGCGGAGTGGTATCTCGTGGGGATACAGCGATCCGATGTTCCACCATTACTGGAACGAGATGGGGCGCATCCAAACAATGCGCATAGCCTATCATGTGCTTTATTTTGGGGAGAGCGCCCTGGCGCAGATGGATTCCCTCTTCAAGATGCTGGATGGCAGGGCTAATTTTGCTTTTGACCGCATCGCGCTCGACCTGGAAGTTGCCGGAATCAACCCCCGTAACAGGATTACAGCGACCACCCAAAAGTGTTTGGATATTTGCAGGGCAAGGACAGGGTTCTTTCCGATCGTGTATTCGCGCGCGGAGTGGGTGAATACCTATTTGTCTGTGGTCGATTTGCCTCCACTGGATTGGTGGCTGGCAACATATCGCAAACCACTGGTCTCGCCTTTGTACAGCCAGGAGCACGACGGACCTCCCTATTTGCCCAAAGGTGTAAGCACCTACCTGATTCACCAGACTGGGGATAAGTGCAAATCGATTGGCGGCGTCAGCCATTACATGGACTACAACCGCTGGAATGGCGAAAAGGCAAATGTTTTACGCTACTTCGGCAACCCTACCGGGAACGCCTTGCCGCAGGAAAACAAAGTGCTGTTCACTGCCAAGTGCATCGTCAGCGCGCTTTATAAGCGCAGTGGTCCAGGGCCGTCCTTCCAGGTGGTGGGGAACCTGAGCCTGGGAGATGTTGTGTCGGTTTACGAAGTTAATGATGGTTGGTATCGGATCGATCCCACAGCGCAATTATGGTGTTCGGGCAAGAGCACCTATCTGCAGCAGTTGGATATTGCCCCGACAGTTGGAAAAGTTCTGTTCAAAGCCCAGTGCATCGTGAAAGCACTATTTAAACGCGAAGGTCCTGGCAATAATAAGAAGATAATCGGGAACCTGATCAAGGATGATGTGGTTTCGGTTTATGAGGTGAAGGGTGATTGGTACCGCATCGATTCCGGGCAGAGTATCTGGGTTTCGGGTTCCAGTCAGTACATGCGCACGATTTAGCCCATATTTGCCCTGACACTTGCTCCCCGCTTTCATACCCCCTATCAAGGTTGGACGAACCATCTACCCCGTACAAAAGCGCCTATAATTGATACGAGTCACTTGACAATTAATTTTATGCCATTAAAATAGTTGATGTGTACACTACGCTTTCGGGGCGATTATTGATGCAACAGACAAAATTTGAGCTGTATAAGTCACTTAAGTCGATTTTCCTTCACATCGACAATCATGAGAAGGCTTTTCTCGCTCGATTTGGCTTGAATGTTCCGCGTTTTTTTGTTCTGATGCATGTTGAAAAAAATCCAGGAATTAATTACATCGTTCTGAGTGACCTGCTGCTCTGTACTAAAAGCAACACGACCCGCGTTGTAAAGGGGATGCAAAAAGATGGATTGGTCCATCGGGAATTGGATCCTAATGATCGCCGCAGCTACCAACTCACCCTGACGAAAGCCGGACACGCCCTTTTCGAAAATGTCTACCCCGACTATAATAAATTAGTCGATGGCTTGATGTCCAAGCTTGATAAGGCAAAACTTGAAAATTACCTTACAGCAAGCTCTGAAATTGAAAACACCCTGACCCCTAACCGGGCGGAACCTGTTTCAGGTTAATTACTCAAGGAACCGGGTCAGGATGCAAACCAAAAAACATGGCGATTTTGCCAAACCAGTTCTATCTTTTCAAAGGAGAAAGAAATGAAGAAAAGCTATTTGTTTATTGCAATCGCATTGGTTGCAACTCTGTTGCTCGGCGCATGCGCCAAGCCCGCAGAGACCCCCGTCGTAACGGAACCCCCAGTGGTCGAACAACCCACTGAAGCTCCTACCGAAGCTCCCACCGAAGCCCCAACTGAGGCCCCCGTGGTAGAACCAGTCGCCACCCTGCGT
>CAYPBU010000062.1:0-12123 GCA_964409045.1 uncultured Anaerolineaceae bacterium
CGGATTATGGCAAGCAATTCTGCTATAACTCTTGACAATCAAGACGGTATCTACATCGTTTGCTGTAAATTTGTACACGTCCCCGAACGCCAATTTCTGCTATTCGGTACACAAAAATACCCCGGTTTTTCGGGGTATTCTCTTTGCATTCAATTAATACTATCGGCGTCTGCCGCTCGCGCGCCCTGCCACCGACATGTAATAGAGCAACTGCAAAATGGAGGTCGCCAGCCCTGCCACGTACGTCCAGGCTGCTGCATCCAGCACCTGTTTCACGCCTGCCCGTTCCTCCGCGTTGGCAACCAGACCGGTCTGGTCCAGCATCTCGCGGGCACGCTTGGAGGCATCCAATTCGACTGGAAGGGTGATCAGCGAAAAAAGAGCCGTGGACGAGAACAAGATCACGCCGATGGTCGCCAGGTTCGCCATACTCAACACCACACCGATCATCACGAGGATGACCCCAAAATTGGAGCCAAAGCTGACAATCGGCACAATCGCGGTGCGCAGGCGCATCGGACCATAGCTGGTTTTATCCTGCATGGCATGCCCGAGTTCGTGCGCCGTGATCGCCATCGCCGCAACAGATGGCTGATCCGCCACCCCTTGTGAAAGCGCGAGGGTGTCGTTGCGTGGGTCGTAGTGGTCTGTAAGCGTACCCTGGGTGCGGGTGAGTTTCACATTTTCCAGCCCAACACGCGGTTTAAGTTGTTCGGCGGTATCCGTACCAGTCAGGTTGTGGTAATTCCGCACCTGACTCCACTTGGTGTAGGCGGATTTAACCTTGAACTGTGCAAAAAGGCTCAACAAAAGTCCGGGGATCATATAGATTAAGTATTCCAAGTACATTGTTTTCTCCTTAGTTCATTCTCAATAGTCGCTCGACCAGGGCAATCTTATGGCACTTCGTTCAGTATAAGTTCCACAGCGGCATCCAACTGCGGATCGCGTCCAGCGTCGGCATCCTCCTGGGTGTATTCCACCACCACGTCTGGGGTCAAACCCTTGCCGTCGATCTGGTTGCCGTTCGGGGTCAACCAGCGCGCGATGGTAATCCGCACGCCGCCTGCTTCAGTGCGGAGGGAAATCCAGTTTTGCACCGAGCCTTTGCCATAACTGGTCGCTCCAACCAGCTTCGCGCGACCGTAGTCCTGCAGTGCGCCAGCAGTGATCTCCGACGCGGAGGCTGAGCCTCCATCGATCAGAACCACCAACGGAATCTCGGTCGCCAGCCCGCCTTTCTTGACCGGGTACGCGTCGCGCGTGCCGTCGCCATATTCTTCGTAGAGCACAACGCCATCTTTCAGGAATTCAGAGGTGACCTCGACCGCCGTCACGAGGTATCCGCCACCGTTACCGCGCAGGTCAAACACAATGCCCTTGGGGTTTTGTGACATTAAATCCTTTAAGGCTTCCCGCAACTTCTCAGTCGCGAGTTCGTTGAAGGTATACAGCGCCACGTATCCAACCCCGTCGTCGCGCATCTCGTACTCCACCACCGGGATTTGGATCACAGCACGGGTTACCGAAATATCCAGCGTTTCTTCACCGCGCCGAATGGTCAGCACAATTGTGTCGCCAGCAGGACCTAAAATTCGCTTCAAAACCAGGTCTCCGGGGATTCCAGTCATGTCTTCGCCATTGATCGCAATCACCTGGTCTTTTGCCTGTATGCCGGCTTTTTCGGCTGGAGAGCCTTTCATCGGCGAGATGATCTCGACGTAATCGCCAGTGGTATCTACCCACGCGCCGATGCCGGTGTATTCACCTTCCATCTCGGTGTTAGCCTGTTTGAATTGGTCCGGGTCCATATAGGAGGTATGCTTGTCGCCAGTGGCTGCCAGCATGCCTTGAATGGCGCCGCGCATCAGGGTTACATCGTCCAGAGGTTGGTCAACAAAGTTCTCATGCAGCAATTTCCAACTTTCCCAGAAGGGTTCAAAGAGTTTGGTCAGTTCTTCGGGCGTGGATGCGCTGGTGTAATCCAGGCAGTAAGTATTGGTGGTCGTGCCCTGGGGTTCAGCGCCTTCTGGCTGGGGAACGGTCGTTGGGCAGCTTTCGCAGGATTGACAGTCTGTGCAAGTAGCGCAGTTGTCATAACCCAGTGCTTGCCGGATCGGGTTTTTGGGAAGGGCGCTTGCCACCCCAAACCCAGCCGCAAATGAACCTACCATGAGCAGGATAGCTACAAAAATCAGTAAACATGAACGAACAGTTTTATTTTCCATTACAACTCCATCTAAAAAGCTGCACTATGACGGCAGCAGGTAAATTCATTTAGTTCCATTTTCTGACAAAAAGATTGGCAGCTCCATTAAGTTATTGATAACGGGGTGATTCGATTCCACACTCTGGCTTGAGACCCGCAGGGTCTGAATTCCGAGCTTTCTGGCTGCATCCAGGTTGCTCTCAAGGTCATCCACAAACAAAGTTTCTGCCGGCTTTGGACCGCCCGCTAGTTTTAACGCAATCTCGAAGGCTTCGGGATGCGGCTTGCACCACGGTTCCGTGTCCAACACGTCAATCACGCCCTCGAATAGATCGGCAATACCCAAAAGCCCAAGCACGTTCTCGGCATGTTGCCGGCTGGCGTTGGTAAAGATCCATTTCTCCTGTGGCAGGGAGCTCAAAGCTGCCTTGAGTTGCTCATCGGGCTGAATTTGCCTGGAAAGGTCCACTTCGTGGACATATTGCAGGTAATCATGCACGTCGATGCCGTATTCAATGTTCAGACCGCGCATCGTGGTACCGTGTTCCAAAAATAGACGATCCCTTTTTTCGGGAATCTCATCTTGGGGTATTCCTACGACGTCACGCATATATTGGAAAACCCGCTCCGTCAGAATAGGCCAAACGCCAACTGAGGTTGGGTAAGTTGTGTCGTCGAGATCAATAAGCAGGGTCTTTACGGGCATCACGGGCGCTCCACCCATCTATTTATTTCATTGGATGGAGTAAAACCGTCCAGTAGTTTAAGAAGCTCGGCGGGTTTATCCGCTACTAGTAACAAACTCCAATGCTCAGGATAGATAAAGTCTTCTGTGATGGCGTGTTCGATCAGGGCAATCAGAGGGTCAAAATATCCCTCCACGTTTAGCAATCCAACTGGTTTATTGTGCAAGCCGATCTGCGCCCAGGTGAGGGCTTCAAACAGCTCAGCGAAGGTGCCAAAGCCGCCGGGTAGAGCGATCATGCCGTCAGCCAGGTGAGTCATGCGCGCCTGCCGGGCGTGAATATCCGGCAAGATTTCGAGCTCGCTCAAGCCAGCATGCGCCAGGTGAGGCAGGTTTAGCCCATCATTGATGACCCCGATCACTTTGCCCCCCACTGCCAAAGCGCCACCAGCCAACGCTCCCATCAGACCGGTTTTGCCAGCCCCAAAAATGAGCCTGCGACCTTGCTTTGCCAGAGTCTCGCCCAACATCCAGGCAGCATCCAAATAAACCGGCTTGAGGTTATCAGCCGAGCCGGCGTAAACGGTAATATTCTTGAGAAATGGTTCAGTCATGGCAATCGCTAACCCTCAAATTATACCTTCAACAACCCTGCCTACCGCTCCGCATAGAAGCTTAGCTAAGCGTGGCGCATGTTGCGAATTTCGCGGAATTTTTCTTTCTCTGCAGGTGTCAGGTGCCCTGGCAAATGCACTTCGATGCGGGCATAAAGGTCGCCAAATTCGCCTGACTTCTTGAGATTTGGCATGCCGAGCCCTTTCAGGCGCATTGTTTTGCCACTGTCCGTTCCTTCTGGAATGGTCAGGCGTACTGGTTTGCCGAGTGTGTCCACGCTGACCTCACCGCCAAGGATGGCAGTGTAGAGATCGACGGGCACGGTTACGGTCAGATCATCCCCTTTTCGTGTAAAGCTCTTATGTGGCAGCACTTTTATCTTCAAGTACAGGTCTGCCCCGCCTGCCTGCCCGCTCAGACGCACTTTGGAACCCGTGCTGACTCCCACGGGGATGCTGGCTTCAATTTTTCTGCCGTCCTCAAACTGGAGGGTACGTCTGGTGCCGGTGTAAGCTTCTTCGAGTGTGAGCTCCACCTCGTGCTCCATCGACTGAGCGCTTTGCGCGGCACGCTGTGGAGAGCGGCTGCCGCGGCTGAATGTTTGCCCGGCGCCAAACCCACCCTGCCCAAAGAGGGTATTGAAGAAATCCGAGAAGCCGCCAAGCCCCCCAAACATGTCATTCAACTCGTCTTGGGAAACGGTGCGGTATCCCGGCTGACCGCCTTGCGGCGCCTGCTGCCACCTGCCCCAATCAAACCCGCCAGGCTGCCCGCCGGAGGATTGGTAGCGCTGCCATTCCGAGCCAAACTGGTCGTACTTCTTGCGCTTTTCGGGGTCCGAAAGCACCTGGTAGGCTTCGTTCACTTCCTTGAACTTATCTTCCGCCTTCGGGTCTTTGTTCACATCAGGGTGATAACGCCGAGCCAGTTTGCGATAAGCAGTTTTAATCTCGCCCTCAGTCGCGGTTTTGCTGACACCCAGCGTATTGTAGTAATCCTTATAATCCATCATAAATCCAATCCAGCCCAAAACGGCTTAACAATGCATGTATGATAACAACCCATTGTTGAAATTCTATTAACCTGCTGAATTTCAGGAGATTTCTGTGCTGTAAGGTCCTCTGGCAGATAAGGGCAGCAAGGCTGCAATTTTCTCCATGATTGCCTGCCCGGCAGCTTTAACTTCAGCCCGCCCGGGCAACTTGCCCGGTTCGCCATAGGCCAGTGGACCAAAAGGCTCGCCGATGCGCGTTACCACGCGGGCTTTGCGCCGCTTTTCCCGGATGGTGCCAAATATGTTCCAGTTATCCTCGCAAAATGTCCCTATAGGCAGGATGGGAACGCCCAACCGCAGCGCCATGAATGCCGCGCCCGGAAGCGGAGCGCCGAGCGGCGGCTCGTGGGTGTGACCCTCGGGGAAGATCGCCAGGATGCCGTCCTGCGCCAACACTGCTTCAGCTCCACGCATGGCTTCCAGGTTTGGCGTGCCCTGCAGGATGCGCAGTGTGTCCCACATTCTTGGGAAAATCTTCATGCTCATCGGAGCGTTGGGCATTTCGGCATCACCAATAAATTCCAGCGGATACTTAGTGCTGTGGATGGGACCGATCGTGTCCAGAAAATGGAAATGGTTCCCAACAATCAGGAGTGGTCCCTTTTTGGGTAGATTTTCAGTACCATGGATTTCGTAATCGACGAGGAGCTTCACCAGCACGGCAATGCCAGCCCGCATAAATCCCCTTCGGAACAGGTGGCGGGGGTAGTGATACTTGTTTAGGTATTCCGATTTTGTTTCCTGTCTGCCCATGAATCGTCCCAATTTCGTGTGTATTTTTGCGATTATTATACGTCAAACGCTAACCGCTCACCCGTATCCGTGCTGCTTGGAAACGCAAACAACCCTTCCATTTTTTTCGTAGGGAAGAGGCTCGACCCCTTCCGCAGTGTTGTGCCCGGAACGGCGCAATACCGTTCCCTAAGAAAATATTGCAGCTCTAAAACCCCTAAAGCTGGTTGGCGCGTTCCTGCAGTTCAATCTCTTCAGGTGTTTCCGCCTCAATCGTGATCCCATGTGGGCGGGATTTGCCGTGATCGTCCACGTACACAAAAGTCAGGAATCCATCCACAGTAAGCTCTTCCTTGGTGGTCGCCCGGACGTACGCGATCAAGCGTGATTTTCCAGTCTGCACGATTTTCGAGTCAAAGCGCACCACCTCGCCAGGTCGCACCGGGCGCTGGAAGGTCATCCCATGGATCTTGAGGCACAGCACATATTCTGGGGGCAGCAAATCAGCCGCGGCGATAAACCCCGCCTCCACCAGCCACTCCGCGCCTCTTCCGGCAAATAAAGTTCGGTGGTGATTGAGGTCTTCCCCCTTCACCAGGTGATGGATTGTCAATGTTTTCATGCGCATAGTTCACCTCATGGGATCATGATGATCAAGTTATCAAATGCTACTTTAAAGCCCCCATTCTCGAAGGTGCCGGCTATCATTCCAAAACTACCGGGTGAAAAATCCGGGTCTTGGACTTCACCAAGCAAAACGCCATCCACTGCCAGGAGCAGTTTTTCCCGGCTGCACTGGGCTGCCAGGCGGAAAGGACCTGACCCCGCGATTTGTTCACTGTAGGTCCAGTCAATCAGGGTCTTAAACTCGTCACCGGCCTGCTTCCAGATGGTAAAGTAACCATCCTCGCTGATCTCAAGCGCGGTAAAGTTCTGATCGTCCTGCAAACCGCAGACAAAGCCATAATCCGCGTCCCCCACCGACTTCACCACGCGCACGTCCGCTTCTGCCATCAGCGCGTCGTAAGCAAAATACTGGTCCGACCAGTACCAGTACATCGGCGAAGTCACTTCGATGGTGTATTCACTATTTTCATAGGCACGCTTGCCATCCGGATCCTCACTGTTCAGCCAACCGCTCGAGCCAGTAGAAAAATCATCCTCAAAAATGACATCACCCGAGTTTTGATAAACAATATTCTGGTTTTCCCCAGTGCTAACTGCCACTTCCCCCCGTTTGGCGGCATTAATCATCTCGGTGGCAAGATTGATTGGGCGTAAAGCGTTGATAAACCCGCCCGTTGGCACGCAATCATCATTCTCATCAATGTAGCCATCGCGATTGGTATCCCGCACTGGACGGCAATCCACAATATCGAGCGATGCCTCACCGTAGCCCATCTGGGTCGGGATCCCGACGATTTTCCCCACCGAGTCCACCGCCAATCCTCCCGAATTGCCACCCGCAATCGTTCCGCTGGTTTTAATAAAGGCGCGGTTGCCAAATGGCTCCTCAGAGGTGAAACCGCTGACCTCCCCGCGTGTGAGCGTGATCGTCCCTCCCCCGATAACCGGATAACCAAGAATCACGATTGGTTCACCCAAGTCGAGTGTGTCGGAGTCGCCAAGCAGAACGAACGGTAGGTTCAGCTGGCTGTAATCCAGTGGGTTTCCATCCATATCCCAGGCTGGTTTAATCACCGCCAGATCCAGCGCAGCGTCCGCCTGGACCACATTTGCGTAATAACTATCCACCGGCGGCTGGTCTTGGGCGACAGTCAGCGAAACAAGCAGCGCCACGACCTGCTCGTAGCGGGTGGAACTGACCACGTGATCGTTGGTCAGGATCAAGCCATCTGCGCTGATGATGGTACCCGAGCCACTCCAGCGCGGCACAGCCTCGCCATTCATATCCACAAACGCGGTAATCTGCACCACTGCCTGGAAGGGGATGGCACCAAGATCTGGAGCTTCCTCCTCCGGAGATACTCCAGGCTCCCATCCTGTGGGGGTGGTGCCGGTGATCTTCATCCTGGTTTCAATTACCGTGATGGCTGAGCCTGTTACAACCCGCCAGTTTCCCAGCACATCACCACTCTTGTTCGCCCTAAATCGAAAAACGAAGTCCTCAACCCCAGTCGGTGCGATAGTCATATCGAGTTTGATGACTCCATCGCCATTTGCCTGCTTTTCCATGGTTAGGGGTGGGATCGAGCCCTCATAGCTTGCCCATTCGAAAAAATTAGATTCAAATCGGATTTCCTGCACCGTGGCATTGATCGTATCGGGATTGGAGAGCTTTAGTTCCAAGTCAAACACCTGACCCTGTTGGATGCCAGTTTGGGGGTGTTTGGCGCTGACCAGGACCTTTCCTCCACCGCCTTTTCCCGGCGCGGCACAGGAGCTGATTACCAGCGCCACCATAACCAGAGTGAAAAAAAATTGCCTGAATTTAACTCTCATGACATTCATTGCCAGTCTCCCGGGATCGTGAGTACCTATGTATTTTACATGAAAGAGAGGTGGTATCGGTAATCAATACACACCCAAAAAATACAGGCTGTATAATTACCCTACCTAACTCTGGAGGAGCCACCATGGAAGATGTTTCAACGATTCGAAAAGCAATGAAAAGCACGAATCTCAGCCTGATCATTACTGCCGCAGTCGCGATCCTGCTTTTGGCTCTCCTGGCAGCCGTCAGCGCGAAACCGCTCTACAACCACTTCGCGGGTCCATTCGACGTTACAGCTGAAGAATTGACTTCGTACAAGGGTCCGGAAGACACCCTGCGCACTAATGTCATAACCCATCCGGATATCGCGCTGGATACCTACTTCTACTTTTATGAGGAGCAGGAAGACGGCAGCGAGAAGGTCATCCACTCTTACTATGCCTTGATGTTTGATGAACGACTATTGTTGGCTAAGTATCCTGGCGCTGGAAAAGGTGACATTCTTGATCCCGGACCCGTCACCGGCAAGATTATCAAGCTGACTGATACAGAAAACACAGAGGTCCTGGATTCTCTCATTGCTGAATACCCAAACCTCAAAGACGTGTTTTTGCCGTACATGCTCGACACAACCGCCAGTGGTGAATCGGTTTGGTCCACAATTATCGGAATTGTTGCCCTGGCTCTGATCGCCATCTGGTGCCTGCTCAACCTTCTGCGACGCTCCATAAACCCTGCCAAACACCCTGTTACGCGGGAAATTTCCCGTTATGGCGACTGGAATCAACTCGCGCACGAGATTGATAGCCAGATGGCTGAGCCACACGAAACCCATGGCGGCATTTTCCATCTCACCCGCGACTGGCTGGTCTATCAAACCAAAAATCGTTTCGATGCTGTCCCGTATCGGGATCTGATCTGGCAACACATGTTCCAGGTCACGTATCGTTCGTTCGGCATTGTCACTGGAAAGATCTACACCCTGATGGTCTACGACCGCTATGGCAAGACCAAATCCCTCCTCTATGGGAAAGATAGCGGAGCGGTGACAGATTTGACCAATAAACTGCAGAAACTTGCCCCCTGGGCTTATACCGGCTATTCTGCTGAAATGGAAAACACCTGGAACCAGGAACGCGAGAAAATGATCGCCATTGTTGATGCCCGCAAACAGGCTATCGAAAACCACCTGGCAGAAGTTCATAAGATGCCCACAGATACGGATGGTTTGCTCGAAAATGACTACCCAGAACCAAATCCGGACCAGGTTGGTGAGCTGAACCTAAACGCAACCCCCTCGGACTCCGAAGCAGGCTCATAGGTCGGAAAAAGAGCCCGTCAGGGTTATGAGACTGCTATCAACCGCTTGCTCATAACTCTGTTGGTTTCGCAGAGAGGGCAAGCCTGGTCAATTCCAATTTATTGTTGGGTCGAGCGGCCAACCGAGCGATTCCGGATCGGCACCATACCAGTCGTTCGGGTCGACGTTTGAGGTTTCCATTCCCGCTTTTACTTCGACCGTAACCAATGTGTGGTCCGTGCAACTCTGCTGGTAGCCGCAAGTGACAAAATTGGAATATCCCGCGTAAAAGGTCCGGGTGGGATTATCAATCAGGTAAGCCAACACATGATACGTGCCCACTGGCAGCGCCTCAAACCGATAACCCGTTTGGTTCAGCACGGTGTTTTGCCAGTAATACTCACCTGTCAGGATGTTAAATGCCACAACCCTTAGTGGTGGAACCATTTCCGAGGGGTAACCCAACCTCCCTGAAACGCTGCCAGTGGCCTGAACGGTTGCTGTTGGAGCAAGAGTCTCAGTAGGAGGTAGAGCGGTGGGGGTAGGCTCCGGGGTCGGGCAGGCTGGACAGGTTGCCGTCGGCTGCATCACCTGCGTCTGTAAGGACGCGATTTGCTCTGCCTGGATCGTTGATTGAACGTTCACTGCCACCAGTGTTGCCCGCAGTTCGGCCTCAACGTTGGTATTCGGAGGGGTAACGCAAGCGCTCAGCGTCAATAGAAGAAAAATCGATAGTAAAAGGACTCGTTTCATGTCTCTCCTCTCAATCGGGGCAAGTGGTATGAAAAATTATAAGGTCTTAAAGTATGGATATAAAGTCGTTGATTAACGTTTTAAAGGATTCTATGTCACAACAGGAACCTTTTCGCTGCCATGAATTTTCCCCTAAATCGCTTATACTTTAACCCATGCTCGAATTTGACTTTCCGCCGCTTAAACCGATGGTCTTCACCGTCACCTCCCTTGGAAACTACTTGCGAGAGGTGCTCGAGACTGACGAAATCCTGCGTGATGTCTGGGTGCGGGGAGAGATTTCGAACTTCACCCAACCGCGGTCCGGGCACCTCTATTTCACCCTCAAAGACAACGATGCCCAACTGAAGTGCGTGATGTGGAAAAGCCAGACCTTCCGCCTGCGTTTCAACCCCAAGGATGGTCAGAGCGTGGAAGTCCACGGTGCTATGAGTTTCTATCCTGCCGGCGGGCAAGTGCAACTGTATATCGACGAAATGCAGCCGGTTGGCGAGGGGCAGCTCTACCAGGAATTCCTGCGTCTTAAAGCGCGCCTTGAAGCGGAAGGGCTCTTTGCCCCTGAGCTAAAACGCCCTCTGCCGCAATTTCCACGCCACATCGGCGTCATCACCTCCCCCAGCGGAGCTGCCCTGCAAGACATCCTTAACACCTTGCGCCGGCGCCTGCCACTGACGCATGTCACCCTCGCCCCAACTGCAGTTCAGGGCGCCGAAGCCCCAGCCGGCATTGTCAGCGGGTTGCGGTCCCTCAACGCTTTGCCCGACCTGGATGTCATTATCCTGGCACGAGGAGGTGGCTCCATAGAGGACCTCTGGTCATTCAACGATGAAGCGGTTGCCTACGCCATCCGCGCCTCACGCATACCCGTCATCTCGGGTGTGGGGCACGAAACGGACTTCACCATCGCCGATTTTGCTGCCGATCTGCGCGCCCCCACCCCCACCGCCGCCGCAGAGCTCGCCACCCCGATCACCAGTGCCGACCTGGCTGCTGAGTTGCTCTCTATCAATCAGAGTTTGAAAATAACTCTGAAAAACAAGCTGACAACCGCGCGCCAATCCCTGTTGCTGGCGGAAAACCGCCTGCAGAGGCACTCTCCCGCCCAGCGTGTGCGCACATTCCTGCAATTCCAGGATGAGACCCGAGAGCGTCTCGAACGTGCCATGAACCACTATCTTGCCCAGCATCAGCTCAAACTGCAAAATCAAGTTGCCAGGCTTGAAAGTGTCAGCCCTATGGCTGTTCTGCGGCGTGGTTTTGCGATTGTCAGCGACGCGCAGACCCAACAGCTGATCTCACGCCAGGATCAGACCACTCCAAATCAATCCATCCAGATCCAGTTGAGCGATGGCAAAATTGCCGCGACCATCTCAGGAGATACCCCATGACCGAACAATCCAACCCCAGTTTTGAAACCGCCTTTGCATCTCTACAGCAGATCATCAGCCAGCTCGAAAACTCCGAGCTGCCGCTCGAGGAAGCATTGAAACTTTACGAAGATGGCAAACGCCTGAGCGACATCTGCAGCCAACTGCTGGAGACGGCTCAATTGCGCGTTGAAACGCTTTCCTCTGCCTCCGCAGCAGTGAATGGTGAGCCTGCGTGAGTCTGCTTGATTTCTTTACCAATCCGGTGGGCGTATCAACCATGCTTGGTTGGATCCTCGGGCAACTGATAAAAGTTCCTGTGGAGTACCTGCGCCACAAACGCTGGGATTGGACGCTGATTTTAAGCGCGGGAGGTATGCCATCCTCGCACTCCGCCCTGATGACCTCGGTCACCACTTCCATTGGGTTAAACTCCGGCTGGGGCAGCGCAGTATTTGCCCTGGCGCTTGCCGTGACCGCCATTGTTGTTTACGACGCTACGGGAGTCCGCCGCCAGGCAGGTTTTCACGCTGAACGCATCAACCAGATTGTGCGGGAGCTGCTGCACTCAAAGAGACTGGAGGAAAGCCAGGTTTCCTACTTGCGGGAAATTATCGGTCACACTCCTGGTGAAGCGGTCGCAGGCGTGTTTTTTGGTGTGTCGATTGCCCTGTTAGTGCAGTGGGTTATGGTTTGGAGTTGAGTTGTTTCAAACCAAATATTGATTAATTATTCCAAGGGTTGACACTTCGGGGAACGCAGTTTCGGGTTGTCATCCTGAGCGAAGCGAAGGATCTGTCTGTCTAAATTCAGATTCTTCGCAAAAGAGGCTCAGAGTAACTATGTTGAATGTCAAGGGCACACAGGGTTGAAAAGCTCTCCTTTCTTGAGCATCGCGTTGAGAATGGTCAGTATCTTGTGCATACATGCCACTAATGCAACCTTCTTCTCTT
>CAYPBU010000063.1:0-11999 GCA_964409045.1 uncultured Anaerolineaceae bacterium
CTTTGTTAAGAGTAATTGAGATCTCTATAAAGATACAAGGGTGGGTTGGCGTTCAGATGCATGGGATTTAGAAGGCATTTACAAGCCAACCCACCGATGGGATGCAATATATTTGGGTGGTGGGTTGGTTATAACTTGGCAATGGTTGGTATAGGTTTTTATGACGCCAACCCATCCTACAACTACAACTGAACGATGTAGATTATTCCCCCCAATTGTCTGAATCATCAAATTGATTTTGCTCAGGTGACCATTCCTTTGGATAGTATCCATTTTCGATGTAGTTAGAGTAACTTGACCAAGGCCACTGGCTTGGGTCGTCGGAGTAGCCATGTTTCACAGGGTTGAAGTGAATGTAGTTTAAATGTCTTTCAAGGTCACGTTCATCCTTGATGACGTGGTCCCAGAATCTGCGCTGCCAGATCGTTGTTTCATGGTGTTTCTGGCGTGATGAATTTGGTGAGGGGAGTAATGGGTTTGTTCTCTTGTAACTGAGAGAAAAAAGGCGTTTTAGTTCGCGAATGGGAATGGAAAAATTAGGATCATCCGGTGACAGTTGGATCAATAGATGAATGTGGTCTGGAAGTATCGAATATGCAATGCATTCGTAGTGAAACTGCCTTGTAATTTTAGTGAGTAAATTCAAAAACAAATCTGCAGTCCTGATATTAGAGAAAATAGGCGAGCGGTTATAAGTAACGAGGGTAAATGCAACGATGGCATTAGGAACATAGAAGCGATGATAGTTTGGCACGATTTGAATTTTACATTAATAATGTTTTTGAAGTTTGTGTTGGAGGGTTGGTGTTTGGGGAAAAATGGAAGAAAAGCAATGTAGGGTGGGTTGGCGTTAAGAAAACTAAGAATCAAGATGGTGTTCAAAAGCCAACCCACCGGTGGGATGCGATGATTGTTGGTGGGTTGGCTATATTGGGGCAACAGTTGGTATAGGTTTTTGTGACGCCAACCCACCCTACACAGACAATACCATTTGTGACGCTAACTCATTGATGGGGGACAAGAGAAACGTCGGTGGGATGCGATGATTGTTGGTGGGTTGGCTATATCGGGGCAACAGTTGGTATAGGTTTTTGTGACGCCAACCCACCCTACAACAAAAACGTTGGTGAGGCTTCTGGGACGCAAAACCACCCTACAAAAAAATGTTGGTAAGGGTTCTGTGACGCCAAACCACCCTACAGACATAAATCCCGCTATGTGACGCAAGATTGATAACAAGCGGGTTGGAACAGTTATAATTCCCTCAATAACCTTTAAGGAGTTAACCATGACCACACCCCCACGATGGGATCTTTCGAATATTTACCTCTCGCTTGACGATCCGGCGCTGGCAGCCGATATTGAAGCCGTGAAGCAATCTATCCAGGACGCAACCCAGGCGTTCGAATCCGAATACCTGCCTTTGCTTGACCCTGCCACGCCCGCTGAGGCGCTAAACCGGGTGTTGAATGACTACGTCCAGGGTGCCAATGCCCTCGAACTCAAAGCAGGGAAGATTTTTTCCTTCTTAGGCGCGATCATCTCCACCGATTCCTTCAATAAAGGCGCGGAGCAGCTGCATTCAAGAATGGCAATCGCCATGCTCCCGCTGCACGATTTGAGCGTGCGCATCAGTGCCTGGTTGGGCGCGCTCGGTGAGCGTTTGAATCAGGCGCTGGAAATTCCCGGACTGGCGCACGATCACGCCTTCAGGCTGTTGGAATTGGCGAAGGAAAGCCGTTATTTGATGTCCGAACCGGAGGAAATCCTTGCCAACGAGCTGACGCTCTCTGGTGGCAGCGCCTGGGACGACCTGCAAGGCGTACTCACATCGCAGAAAAGCGTCGATTTTGAGCTCGATGGTGAGCTGCAATCGCTGCCATTGCCGGCGCTGATCAACCTGCGCTCTCATCCGGATGCCGCGGTGCGGGAAAGCGCTTACAAGCGCGAGCAGCAAGTGTTTGAAGAGATGAAGGAGCCACTGGCAGCCTGTTTGAATGGTGTCAAAGGCGAGGTTGTTACCCTGGACCGCAAGCGCGGTCGCGAAGATTGCCTGGATTCCTCCCTGCAAATGGCACGGATTGACCGCGCCACGCTTGAGGCGATGCTGGGAGCGATGGATGACGCGCTGCCAATGTTCCGCCGCTACTTCCAGGCGAAGGCCCGCATTCTTGGGCACGACATGCTGCCATGGTGGAGCCTATTTGCTCCAATCGGTGCAGTCAACAAGGAATTCACTTTTGATGAAGCCCGTGATCTGATCCTGGAGCATTTTGGCACCTTCTCACCTGAACTGGCTGATTTCGCCCGGGGGGCATTCGAGAAACGCTGGATAGACGCGGAACAGCGTCCTGGCAAACGCGGTGGCGCCTTCTGTATGGGCGTGGATGCCGTGCAGGAAAGCCGCATCATGGCGAATTTCGATGGTTCATTTGACCAGGTGATGACCCTGGCACATGAGGTTGGGCATGGTTTCCATAATTACTGTGCCTACCAGTCTGGCAAGACCCCGATGCAAACCAACACTCCCATGACCCTGGCGGAGACCGCTTCGATCATGTGCGAAACCATCGTTTTCAACGCGATCCTAAAAACCGTTTCCGATCCCCTCGAGGAACGCGCCATTTTGGAAACATCCATTTCCAGCGATGGCCAAACCATTGTGGATATTTACTCACGCTTTATCTTCGAGAAATCGGTTTTTGAGAAGCGCAAAGAGTCCAAACTTTCGGCTGATGAGATCAGTGCTTTGATGCTGGAAGCTCAGCAGAAAACCTACGGCGACGGGCTGGACCAGGATGTCTTGAACAAATTTGCATGGACCTGGAAGCCGCATTACTACAGCACACAGCTTTCCTTCTACAATTATCCCTACGCCTTCGGCAGCCTGTTTGCCAAGGGGCTCTACAGTGTTTATCTTGAGCGTGGTGAGGCGTTTGTGGAAGATTACAAAGCTCTGCTTTCCAACACCGGTGAGGATCAGGCGGCAGAACTGGCGGCGCGCTTTGGTATCGACATTCGTTCCAAAGCTTTTTGGGCGGCCTCCCTGGCGCAGGTTGGCAAGCAGATAGATCGCTACACCGCGATTTGATAGCTTGAGGGACGCGATGGCGGAAGAGGATCTTCAAACCAGCGAGAATCCCGTTGGCAAGGGTTGGCTGCGAAATTACCTGCCAATGGGGGTCGGGCAAATAGTCTCGTTGGTTGGCAGCGCTTTGGTGCAGTTCGCTTTGGTGTGGTACGTCACCAAGCAAACTGGCTCTGCCACGGTCCTCGCCACCGCCACTACGGCGGCATTGCTTCCCAATATTGTGCTTGGTCCATTTGTTGGGGCCTTGGTGGACCGCTGGGATCGTAAGCTGGTTATGATCATCGCGGATTTGGTGGTGGCACTGGCTACCGCGGTGCTGGCGGTGCTATTTGCCACCGGCGCGATCCAGATCTGGCATATCATCGCAATTTTACTCACGCGTTCTGCAGCCGGCGTCTTTCAGGGTCCGGCACGCACAGCAGCCACCACGCTGATGGTGCCAAAAGAGCACCTGAGCCGGCTGGGAGGGGTGAACCAGGCGGTGGATGGCATGATCAACGTTTTTTCGCCGGCTCTCGGCGCGTTGCTGCTGGAATTGCTGCCCATGCAGGGGGTTTTGGCGGTGGATATCATCACTGCAGCGATCGCTGTTAGCCTGATGATCTTTTTTGTGAAGGTCCCGAAGCCAAACGCCAGACCGAACGCAGGCAGAATTACACCCAGATCGCTTATGGCAGATGTGCGTGAGGGGGTGCGGTATATCGTCACCTGGCCAGGGTTGTTCCTGATGATCTTGATGGCAAGCCTGCTGAACATGTTCCTGGCACCAGGAACCAACCTGCTGCCGTTGCACATCACCAACTTCTTTGGTAAGGGAGCCCAGGAGCTGGCGTGGCTGCAAGTCGCGATGGGTATTGGCGGCATCATTGGCGGGCTGATGCTGGGTGTTTGGGGTGGCTTTAAGCGCAGGGCGTGGACCGTGTTGATGGGGATCATTGGTATCGGTGCAGGTATGCTCATTTTCGGTTTGATCCCCGCTGATCGCTACATCTTATCCCTAGTGTTTATGGGGTTGGTCGGCTTAATGGCATCCTTAACCAATGGATCATTCGGTCCATTGCTTCAGACCAAGGTGCCACCTGAGGTTCAAGGGAGGGTCTTCATGCTGCTTTCCAGCCTCACCCTCGCGATGATGCCGATTGGTTTATTCCTATCAGCGCCAATCGCCGACCGTTTTGGCACATCAGTGAGCTATGTTGTCGGGGGAGCTGCCTGTTTAATTATCGGGCTTTTCGGGATGATGGACAAACGTGTCAACACCCTTGACCTTCAGAGAGAAGGCGGGGCGTTAATTGCTAATGAAGAAGAGTCACCACCGGTTGTGAGTTAGCCCGGCAAATCGGAACCTTAAAGGGGAGATGAGGTGAGATAAGCCGCGAGCTCGCTGGTGCTCTCGAGAATTTCCTGGGTGCCGGCCTTTAGTAATTCTTTTTCCAGACCAAAACCGCACAAAACTGAGAGGGACTGCGCGCCGGCGGCTTTCGCGGCACGCACATCGGTGACGGTGTCGCCGATCATCAGGCAGTTCTCAATTGGGATGGCAAGCTGCTGCGCGGCGAAGAGCAGCGGATCAGCGAAAGGCTTGGTGCGCTGACAGGTCTGTGAGGTCACGACCACGGGGAAGAACTTCTCAAGCTGGTTGAGGCGCAGAAAATGGCGGGTAGTCACTTCGTTCCGGGCGGAAACAACGGCGAGCGGGAATCGCCCACTCAGGATTTGCAGCATTGGCACAATGCCAGCAATGGCAGGGAAATTCTGCAACTCGGCTTCCTTTTGGTTCGCCTGCCGGTCCAAATACGCCGCCAACAGGTGATCCAAATTCATGCGGTCAGCCACATGCAGCAGCCAGTTTCCCGGGCTTTCGGCAAAATGCACAAACGAGCGGGCGAAGCGATGGGCACTGCCCGGCGTAAACAAGCGGTCGATAAACAAAAGTTTGTCGTGCAGACGGCTTACCATATGATCATCACTGTCAGAAAGGGTGCCATCCACGTCAAATAACAACGCGCAAACACGCACTCGATCGAGCGGAAGAGTGGGGGTTTGCGAGGTCATGCCGCTATCATTCCGCTTGCGGAGATCAGGTTAGTTTTGTGGGTCGGAATGGGTGAGAGGCTTGGCAACCAAAGGCTTCTCATCCTCTGGAAGCGCGTCAAGTTCGGGCAACTCGTCATCCACCTGGGGCTTGCGCAGCGGTTTGGTTGGCAAAGGCTCCTGCAAATGACGGATTGCAACTTCCTCTTCCGCTTCCTCCTCGACCAGGTCATCAACATCATCCTCCAGACTTGCAAAATCGAGCTCGCTGGCGTTGCGAATGAGGGCTTGCATGAAACCCACAAGGCGGGCAGCATTCTCGAAGGATAAGCGTTCGTTCACGCCATGAACCGTTTCCTGGTCTTCCTTGCTGAGAACGATGGGCGAGAAGCGGAAGATGAAGTGCGAGAGGTTGGCATAATGGCGCGCGTCGGTGGCGCCGTTCATCATAAACGGGGCAACCAGAGCCTCGGGGTAAGCCGAGCGTGCCAGGCGCGAAAGCAAACGGAACTGGGACGAATCGATGTTCGAGATCTCAGTTGGTTCCCAGGTGTGCTCGCCCTCGAGGGTTTCGCCATGCGCCGGCAGCACTTCAAGGGTTTCATCTGCTACCAAGTCATAAATGCGCTCGTAAGTCTCGCGAACGGTCTCACCCGGGAAGATACGCAGGTTGATCAAACCTTCCGCTTCGGCAGGAAGGACGTTTTCGGCAGATCCAGCCCGGATGATGGTTGGGGCGATAGTAGTGCGGGTATTGGCATCGGTGATGGGGTTCGCGCTCATTTTGCGCTTGACAGCCACGCCGAACAGCCAGGTATTGGCGAGCATGAGGCGATCCAGGAAGGGCATTTCGCTGCCAAGAAAACTCATCATAAATTCGACCATGTCCAGATGCTGGGGGAAGGGATTGCTTTCGAGGGTAGCGATGGCAAGGCTGAGCGCGCCAATTGCAGTTTGATTAGAAGGGGTGGAAGCGTGCCCGGCTTGGGTGGTGGCTTTGAGTTTGAGCGTGAGATGCCCTTTTTCGGTCACGCCTATCATTGCGACCGGGGATTCAATCCCGGGCAGTGTGCCCTTGGTTATGGCGCCGCCTTCGTCGAGCAATAGCGCCAGCCTGACGCCGCGAGCTTCAAGGATGTGTGCGAGTTCTACCGCGCCACGTGAGCCGCTGCATTCTTCATCATGTCCGAAGAGCAGGTACGTTGTGCGGCTGGGCTTGAAACCCTCGCGGATCAAGTTGTTGACTGCTTCCATGATGCTGATAAGCGAGCCCTTACAGTCCAGAGCGCCGCGTCCCCAAACGTAACCATCAGCTACCTCGCCGGCAAAGGGTGGGTACGACCAGCCAGAGTCTGGGGCTTCGTTCGCTGGCACCACGTCCTGGTGGGCAGCGAGGGCGATCGGGTCAAGCTCCGGATCTGAACCCTGCCAGGTATAGAGCAGCGCGCCATCGTTGATGACTTCACGCGTCAGGTGGTCCTCCACCTGGGGATAGAGCACCTGGAGCAGGTTGCGCAAGCCTTCGAATGGAAGCTGGTCGACCTTTTCGGGGTCCGCGTGGCTGATGGTTTTCATTTGGATAGCCAGACCAATGTGCCTGGCGACTTCTTCGCCGTCGATCTTATCCAACGGAAGCAGATCATCCTCGGGGAGTTGGATGGCAAAATGATTAGCGCGATAGAGCACAACGCCGATGATAGCCAGGATAACCACCGCCAGCGCAATCAGAATGAGTGTAATGGGATCCATAGTTTTCCTCCAGAACGTCGCAAACGTGCTGCCTTTTGTCTATTGTAACGGAAAACAGCGCGGCTGAGAAACTGAACACATTGAAAATTATCTACTTGTCTACATACAATCTAAATGAAATATTGTTATGGTTCTACTCTATAATTGAGGTGATATGACAGAAACCATCCTTGTTGTCGACGACCAGTCCAGTGTGCGCACGCTGCTTAAAGATTACCTGAGCAGCCAGGGCTATCGCGTGGTTACAGCAAACGACGGGCAGGAAGCCCTGTTTGTGGCGCGCCATGAGCACCCAAATCTGGTTCTGCTGGATATCATGATGCCAAAAATGGACGGCTACCAGTTTTTGAGCGCGTTCCGGCGCGAAAACCAGGTGCCCGTGATTGTGCTCAGCGCAAAAGAAGAGGAAACGGATACTGTACTCGGATTGGAACTGGGAGCGGACGATTACGTCATCAAGCCTTTTCGGATGCGGGAACTGCTGGCGAGAATCAGGGCGACTCTGCGGCGGGTGGAAAGCCCCGTTGAGCCGGCAAGCCTGTTGAGGGTTGGCGAGTTGGTGCTGGATAGGGCTGCGCATAGCGTTAAGGTTGGGGGAAAGGAAGCCAGCCTGACCGCGCTTGAATTTGATTTGCTCGAGATTTTGATGGCGACCCCCGGCAGGGTTTTCTCGCGCACCGAGCTGGTGGACCGCCTCTATGAAAGTGGTTTCACCGGGCTGGAAAGCACGCTGAACGTGCACATTCGAAACTTGCGGTTAAAGATTGAAGCTGACCCAGCTAATCCATGCTACCTTGAGACAGTTTTTGGCGTCGGATATCGCATGAACAACCAGGAGCGTCCTTGAAAACTTCCATCACTCTCAAACTCGCGTTGGCGTTCATCGCAGTATCCCTGCTGACTGGTCTGGCGCTGGCATTCATCTTTCGCTCACTGATTTCCGAAAATTTCGAACGTTATCTGCTCGATCAGCAGTCACAGACCAAACTTAGCCTGGTTGAAGCGTTTTACGCCCAAAACGGCGGTTGGGTTGGCGTGGAGCAGGTTTTGTCTTCAATGGGTGGCGCAACGGCAGGGCATGGGTCTGGGAGGGGGCAGGGGCAGGGAGGCAATCAGACTCAACCGGGTGTGCAGGGTGGTCAGCGCGCTTTTGGTTTGGCTGACACCAAGGGGGTTGTGTTGGTGGCAGTTGAGGCGCTCTATCCTACCGGCAGCCAACTGACACAGCAGCAACTGGATTCTGGCGTGCCAGTACTGTTCAAGGGTGAGCAGGTGGGCACCTTGCTGAGTTCGCGTCTGCTCTCCTACTCCGGGTTGGAGCAGAACTTCCTGGACCAGGTCAACCGTGGCCTACTCTGGACGATGCTGGCAGCGGTGCTGTTAGTCTCGCTGCTGAGTTTATTGGTATCAGGCAATTTCACCCGCCCGATCAAAGCGCTGACGGAAGCTTCGCGCAACCTGGCAGACGGCCAGCGCATACAGCTGGTGGAAGTGAAATCGAGCGATGAATTGGGGAAACTCGGGGAGTCCTTTAACCGCATGAGCCAGGAAATTGAAAATGCCGAACGCATGCGCAAGCAAATGACGGCGGACATCGCGCACGATTTGCGCACTCCGCTGACGGTCATTGGCGGGTACGTGGAAGCCGCAAGGGATGGGGATTTGGAATTGACCCCCGAGCGATTGGATGTGCTTGGGCTGGAAGTGAACCGTCTCAACTGCCTGGTGAGCGACCTTCGCATGCTTTCACAGTCCGACAGCGGTGAGTTGATCATCAGCCGTGAAGCGGTGCAGCCGGCAAGCCTGGTGAGGAATGTCCGCGAGATGTTTCGCCTGCAGGCTGAACAAAAGGGGATCAGCCTGGCTGTTGAAGCAGCTGATGGGCTGCCCACACTTTTTGGGGATGAGGGACGGTTGATGCAAGTATTGGAAAACCTGGTTTCCAACGCGCTCAGGCACACCCCGGCGGGTGGAAAAATTGGCTTGCACGTTTCAGAGGTTGCAGATCGTCGCTCGTTGGTCTTCAGGGTCACGGACAGCGGCGAGGGCATCCCGGCAGAAGAATTGCCATTGATTTTTGAGCGGTTTCACCGGGTGGATAAAAGCCGCCATGCCGACAGCAACCAGAGCGGGCTGGGATTGGCGATCGCCCGCGCAATCGTGGAAGCGCACGGCGGTAAGATTTGGGCGGATTCCACGCCCGACGTTGGGACGACAATTAGTTTTGAGATTCCATTGAGTGATGTTTGATTTTAGTTCTTGACATTGACCTGATCTCTCCAACATTTCTGGGTTGGCACAACGTCCCGCAAGGGGAGGCTTTGCACTGCCGTGCCCCTGTGAGCGCACGAAAAGGTAAAATGATGATGTGAACCCCAACCCATCTTTTCCTCTACATCGCCCACCTCGTTTGCCTGAATATGATTACTCCCAACCTGGTTCGTACTTTGTAACCATTGTTACCCAAGATCGTAAACAATTATTTGGCCAGATTGTTGATTGGGAAATGGCATTGAATAAGTTAGGAAGGATGGTAACCGACAGTTGGAATGCCATTCCCGAACACTTTCCAAATGTTGAATTAGGCGTATTTGTAGTTATGCCAAACCACATTCATGGGATCATCTCCATCAAAGTAGTGGCACGGCATGCCGTGCCTCCACAACAGAGCCCAATTGAGCGGTTCGGCAAGCCTGTCAAAGGTTCACTTCCGACGATCATACGTTCCTTCAAATCAGCCACAACAAGAAAGTTTTACGAAAGTTCTGGCCATTCAACGGATCGCCTCGGGCAAAAGAATTATTACGAGCACGTCATCAGAAATGAGCGAGATTACCAAGCATTCTATGATTACATCCTTGCCAATCCAATCAATTGGGAAATGGATGAGGAGTTTTCAGCCTCGTAGGCGTAACCGCTTTGCGTCTACCCTCTCGAGGATTGTGGTTGCCCGTTTCCACCAGTCAGACACGGCATCGCACAAGGGCTGGCACGGTGTGCCGCAAGAGAAGGCACGGCATGCCGTGCCCCTACAAGCAGAATATGATTAATAACTAACACGCTGAATGTGCTCCCATACTCATGGCGAGATCTTATCAGCAAAAGGTCATTGCTCGATGCGTTTGATCTGTTTGCGCATCCAAAGGGCGCCGCCGGTTTGGTGACGGCGGACAACCATCATCGAGCACGGCACGACTTCCATCAGGTAATCGTCAAGAACGCCAAAGATCTGTTCAGGCGCGAGCACTTCTTCTGCCGCGCCGATGATCATCAAATCGTAATTTCCTTCCTGGCATTCCGCCAGGATCCCATCGGCAATCGACTCAGTGGTGCGGACTTTGAATTTGAGCGTGCTGTCGATCCCGCCTAATTCCTGCTCGACAATCTCATGCACCTGCAGTTCCTCATCTTCAAGCCGTTCTTCGTCGGCTTTACCAAGTACCAGCCTGAGTGCCACGATTTCGACCTCGGTATTGGGCATCACGATATCCCGTGCCATTTGCAAGGCGAGCCTGGCGTTCGGTCCGCTGCCAACCGGAACGAGAATGCGTCGTACCGGGTTGGGTAGTCCGCGGTCGCGAAAAACCGCAACATTGCGGTTAGCCATCATCATGACTTCCTTGAGAATGTTATTGGGATATTCCACTTTTGCGTGTTCGTGCGGATAGCCCAACATCACCAGGTTTACATCTTTATGGCGGCTTAGTTCCGAGAAAATCCCCTCTTCAACTCGTCTGGCAGCCTTCAACTTGGCATAAATGGGGACGTTTTGCTGCATGGCAATCGGGGTGATTACTTCGAGGATCTTGTGTTGTTCCTGTTTTTGGGCTTCCACCAGCGCGGGCACATCGGCTGGAGCCAGGTTAATCGGGGTTTTCACTACTGTGAAGAGGCAAATCGCGGTATCTTCCTGTTGGTCGACTAATTGAGCCGCCAGGTTCACGAGATTGCGGGCAGTGTTGATCCGCTTGGCAGCGACCAGCACACGCCCGCCGCCTTCCTGAAACTCAAGACGCGCGTTAAGATCCTGCCGTACTTTTAATTGCTTTGAAATAAAGTAAGACACGCTCAAGACCGCGAGCACAATGCCAAGGAACAGCAGTGCCCTCGGATTGGCGAACGAAATAATCAACACCCCGGTCAGCGCCGCGGCGATAACCGTCAGCGGATAGAGAGGCACTTTGAAGGGACGCTGAATGTCGGGGAACTTTTTGCGCAGCCTTGGCATCGCCAGCGTTGCCCAGAAGAGCACGAACATATAACCGGCGCTCGAGATAAAGCTGAGGAAGTCCACCACGCCGATCGCCGCGACGAGCGCACTGACGATGACCACCATCACCACAGCCACCCAGGGGGTGCGCCAGTGGCTCAGGCGGGAAAACTGGCGCGGCCAAACGCGATCCCGGCTGAGCGAGAAAGCTTCGCGCGTGGCGGAGAGCATGGCTGAGTTGACGGATGTGAGCGTGGCGACGATGCCGGCGATGCCCATGATAGGCACGCCAATGGTAGGCCAGAAGCGGGCGGCGGCATCGGTGAGGGCGGTATCAGACCCGGAAAGTTCCCCGAATGGCACCGTGCCGACCGTGACCATCGTGACCGATGAATAGATCACCGTCGTGAGCAGCAGGCTGACGAGGATGCCGATCGGGATGTTGCGGCTGGGTTTGGTGATTTCTTCAGCATCATCGGCGATGACCTCAAAACCAACGTAGGCGTTATAAGCAAGGGCAATGGCGGAAAGCATGCGCCCGAGGTGGGCAAAGCCACTTTGGTTTTCGAAGACCGGGCGACCAGAAAGAAAAGTCGGAAGTGAAAAACCGCCAGTACCAAAGAATCCTTTGTAGATAAAAATGCCGAAAACAACCAGCAGAAATGCGCCAAGAACCACTTGCAGGTTACCCGCGCTGGTTACACCCCGGATGTGCAGAGAGCCGATGATCACGATCACGGCAATGGCAACTGGAATAATGGGCAGGGAAGGGATGAAAATGGAAAGGGAGATGGCAAAACCGACAGCGGAAAGAGCAGCATAGAAGGTGCTCGAAAGGCAATCGAGCGAGCCGACAAGATACATCAGCCAGCCTTTGCCAAACGCTTCCCCAACGTAGGTCATCGCACCGCCGGT
>CAYPBU010000064.1:0-11939 GCA_964409045.1 uncultured Anaerolineaceae bacterium
TTTGTTAAGAGTAATTGAGATCTCTATAAAGATACAAGGGTGGGTTGGCGTCACAGTATCTTGTCCTATCTTGATATCAATTTAGCCAACCCACCAAAAAAACTTTCTTAAGCAAAACGTTGAAGAATCGATTGGCTTGTCCTAAGCATAACGTGAGGGTCAAATGGAATTCGTCTTTGCAAGAAATGTCAACATAAAATTACACAGTTGCGCGTAGCCAGAGCGGAGATAGCACGTGTCCATGAGGGGAGTGGAAGAGAGCGAGGTGCTATAAGGACTGGCAGGCAGAAGAATAATGCGCATAGTCACGCAGCAAACGCAGTTTAATGACATTGGCTAGAAATTATTAGAATCCTTAATATTCAATCAAACAATACCATCAACTTGAAACCTACACTCGTTGGCAATCCGGGCAGGTGTAGACACTCCCACCCAGGAAAGCTTCCTTGACAATCTCCGTCCCGCACCTGGGGCAGGGGGTGACTTTGGTATCCGCGCTGAGCACCACGCGGTATCCGCCTGGCTGACCAAGCAGGTCCTTTTCGGTGCTCCGTCCGCCGGCAGCAGTCATCGCCTTGAGCGTCTCTTTAACGCTCACAAACAGTCTGCTTACTTCAGCGTCTGTCAAAGTCTTGAGTTTGCGGCGGGGATGCAGTTGCGCGTTCCAGAGCACATCCTGCAAACACCCATTCCCCAGCCCTGGGATGCGCTGCTCTGTTGCCAACGCAGCTTTTAGCGGCAGCTTTTGCACTGCTTCAGGGGCTAGTAACTCGGAGAAATAAGCTTCATCAAAGGCAACTGAGAGAGGTGAAGGTTTTTGCAAGGAAATTTCGTAATAGGTGTTGTCATAGGATGAGGATCTCTCCCAGCAAACAACGCCGCCGTACATTGCGACACTCACGCTAAGGCTGGTCTCGTCATCAAAATCGACTAACAACTGGTGTTTTGCGGGGCTTGGACCTGCAGCCGGGTGAAATCTCAGGTTCACGCCATCGTCGAACAGCAGCATGCTTTCCGTTAGGGTGATCTCCACGAACATGCCCACCCCTCGGGCTGACAATACTTGGTTTTCCTTAAGTTTGGCGGAGTATTCCGCGGGATCGCCGTGATACCAGGTGAGTTTGTGCGCGCTTTGCGCCGCTTCACTGTTGCGAATGGTCTTGCCAGTCAGATATTGGCTAATTTGCCCCGCGAGGGTAATTGCTTCGGGTAGTTCTATCATTTTCCACTCCTTTTGGTGCGAATTCTGCCTCCTCCCAGGAAAAACAAGGTGATCTGGAACCGTAAGCAGCTAAGTATTTAACGACAGGATTGTTTAAATAGCATAACATAATTAACGACTGTTGATTCTATCGCCCACACCAATCATTTTCTCAATAGAAGTGTGTGTCATCTCTTTCTCCCTGCGAGAGTGTCAATAGATTTCACAGCAGGGCAATCCGGGACTATACTAAGAGTCACACACAATTGCAACGAGGTGCACATGTCCAGATCACCATTCCTCATCAGAAACGAAACCCCCGAAGATATCTCCGTGATCAGTGAGGTGACCGTCGAGGCGTTTCGCCCCCTTGGTTTCGAAACGCTCTACGAACCCTTCGTGATTGAATCGCTGCGGATAGCTGGCGCGCTCACGATCTCACTGGTTGCTGAGATCGATCATTGCGTGATCGGGCACATCGCCTTTTCTCCCGCGACCGTTTCGGATGGAACTTCGGGTTGGTACGCGCTTGGACCCGTCTCCGTGCTGCCCGAGTATCAACGGACCGGTATCGGCAGAGCCCTGATCTGGGCAGGTCTTGAGCGCCTGAAAGCTATGCACGAGAAGGGCTGCTGCCTGGTGGGTCACCCGGAGTATTACGGCAAGATCGGGTTCATCCACCCTGACGGTCTTTCTTATGAAGAAGTACCTGATCAATTCTTTTTTGCCATATCGTTCGATGGGCAATATCCAAAGGGTGTGGTTACCTTCCATGAGGGTTTCCTGGCAACGTCTTCCCCAATAATTTGAAGTGGGAATTATCTTGGCATGCCTATAATCGGGCAAGAGTATAATCAGAGTATCACAATTACACTGGAGGCTTCCAATGGATTATGCCTTGATCATGGCTGGTGGAGCTGGCACACGTTTGTGGCCATTAAGCCGTGAACATCTCCCCAAACCTGCGCTTCGTCTTTATGGCGTGCAAAGTATGTTTGAAATTGCAGTCGAGAGGCTTTTGCCTTTGTTTTCTCCAGAACAGATCCTGGTAGTTGCCAGCGCTGATCACAACCAGGTCCTGCACGAGCAGGTTCCATCCATCCCTGAAGCGAATTTCATCGTTGAACCAGAGGGTCGGGGTACCGCCTCGGCGATTGGTTTGGCGGCAATCCACCTCGAGGCGCGAGATCCTGAAGCGGTCATGGCAGTGCTCACAGCCGACCATATCATTGGCAAGCCGGAGGTGTTTCGGTCGGTGATTCGCTCAGCCCTGGCATTTGCTAAAGATGATTACCTTGTTACCCTCGGCATCAAACCCACCTGGCCGTCGACTTCGTATGGTTACATTGAGCAATCAGATCTGCTGGGTGAGAAGTTGGACTTTAAAGCGTTCGTCGCGGAGCGCTTTGTGGAAAAACCAAACGCCCAAAATGCACAACGGATGCTCAATTTGGGCAAGTATTCGTGGAATAGCGGCATGTTCATCTGGAAAGTCGACCGGATCATGGGCGAGTTCAAGTGGCAAATGCCGGACCTCTACGCGCGCCTGTTGCGCATAGCAGAATCAATTGGGACTGACCGATATGATACCGTCTTGGGAGAGTTGTGGCCTGGGATTGCCAAACAGACCATTGACTACGGCATCATGGAAAACGCCAAGCGCGTGATCGTGTTGCCCGCAGATATGGATTGGCTGGATGTGGGCACCTGGAACAACCTCAAGACGGTGCTCGACTCAGATGAGAAGGGCAATAGCAAAAGCGGCGACGTAGTCCTGTGGAATTCGGAAAACTCGATGGTCATCGGTGACAAGCGGCTGGTGGCTGCAATTGGGCTGGAGAACATGATCATCGTGGATACTCCCGACGCGCTTCTGGTGTGCGATATGGCTCGGGCGGGAGAAGTAAAAGCTCTCGTGGAGCACCTCAAAGCGATCGGACGTCAGGATCTGGCGTAGGATTAGCTGATAGCTGATAGCTCGCGACTCGAGTCATTTTGAGCCTCTCTTGCGAAGAATCTGATTTTTTACAGACGGATCCTTCGCGCTGCTCAGGATGACAATGTTGGATTCACTACGCTTCTCTTGATGACAATTCCTCTGTCATTGCGAACCTCTTTTGTGAAGCAATCTCAACTGGTAGCAGACTAAAAACGTAAGTGGCAAGACAATCGAGCTGATTATCCACGAAAGGTTTGTGAACCTCAAGAGATACTTCGGGGCAAACATATTAGATTGCTTCGTCCCTCGCAAAGACAGTTTGGGCCGTAGTCTGCTGTAGGTCGGATCATCGTGCTTGAAGAGTATGCGTACTTCTATCCGACATTCCAGTTATTCTGAGCCTTTTTTGCGAAGAATCTGACTCTTAAAAGGACAGATCCTTCGCGCTGCTCATGATGACGACACATGCCCATCAAAGGTTGCGACGAGACAGCGCATTATAAAACTACCGCGCTTCCCGCACCTTCAGTTTGTAAAGCTCTTCCACGGCAAGCGCGACTTTGGTGACTGACGCGTCACGGGTGGTTGGGTAGACAAAGTAGGTATCATCCAACGTGCTGACGTCGATGCAGTCCATTTTCTTGTCGATGTAGTTGTACTCAGTATGAATCGAGTACAAAGAGGGCACCGTCTTCACGACCTCGAATTGATCCCCCAGGTACTCTCCACGCAGGACAATTCCGTCCATATCATGTTTGAACCAGCCCTTGCCCATCTGAACAAAACCATCGCTATTGGGCAGGGAATCCACCAGCACTTCACATTCCAGGTAGTACGTGCCGGCTTTAACTTCACGCCGGACGTTCGCGCGTTCCCACTCATACCAGGAAGGGGGATGGGGAAATTCCGTTTCGCCTTCCAGAGCCTGGAGCTGACCATACTCGGTTAATTGCCAGTGCTTGCCGCAAGCTTCGCAGAAAATTTCGCTTCCCTTACTGTTCATGCGGTACTCAGTTAGGCAGTGGGGGCACTGATACAGCACGCGATGCAGCTCTTCAGCGCGATCGGGGGCATCCTGAACGATCTTGTTTTCGAACTGCCAGGCGAAGTCGTCATATTCGAAGGCTTCCTCAACACGCTCTTGGATGGTTTTGGCATCGAGTGTCTCAACATCCTGTTGGGTGAGCAACAGTTTTAGCTCTGTCGTAGTGGGAATGCCGCGGTTGGTCTGATTCCAGGAAGGCTCGTTAATGTGATGTCCGTGGGAGATCAGGGTGACAACCGGAACCTTCAGGAAGCGGATCATTTTCCCCAGGGATTCGGGCAGAATCGCGTCTGTGCCGATCAATGAATAGCGTGCTTCAGGGTAATAAGCAATGATCTGATTTTGTTTGAGCAATTTAGCCGTTTGGCGGATAAGCTCGAGGTCATTGACGAATTTTCGCTTGGCAATACAGCCCACCTGGCGCATGATCCCTTCACGCCCGATGAAGCCATCTAGCGCAACAACGTAATTTAGCCGGTGAGGGAAAATGGCAGCGGTCATGACTTTGAAGTCAAAAAAGCTGTTGTGGTTGCACATAAGTAGATAAGGGGGCTTGACGCCCTTCAAATCGCGGGAAAAGCGGGTTTTATGCTTCCAGACGTCAGGATAACTGAGCGCCCAGGTGACTGGAGTCAGATACCTGGCCTGTGGTTTCACTTCTTTGAAGAAGTCATAGCGAGGGAAGTCGGCGATTTTTGTATCTGCCAGCTTTTGGTTGTATTTACCCATCACATTGTCAGTAACAGCACTCATTGTTCAACTCTCCGTTTAGGGTTCGCCGCCGCCCATCCGGAGACCCAGAATTTGTAAACATTAACCTGCTTGTCGTGAATTAGTTACAAGTCTTTAATTTGACAAATATTTTACCTGAAATCGTGAGATCTTGAAAAGCTCATAGATTTGACGAGGATTGAACAGATATGGATAGTGTAAAAATTATCTTAGATAAATCGGTCGAGTTGTACTGAAGGGGAGAATCGGCTTAAGTTCGGGTTATAATAAGTTATCGAAAACTTGAAAGGAGTTTTGTATGAAAGGTAAAGCTGAAATTATTGAAAAACTGAACTTCCTGCTGGCAGACGAGCTGACAGCCGTCAACCAGTATTTTGTTCACGCGGAAGAATGTGGCGACTGGGGCTTTGAGGTCCTGCACCACAGCATTGAAAAACGCTCAATCGACGAGATGAAACACGCCGAGAAGTTGATCGCACGGATCCTCTTCCTTGAAGGCTTGCCAGTGGTGGACAAGCTCAACAAGATGCACATCTCGGACACCGTTCCCGGAATGCTTGAAAACGACAGAAAAGCTGAAGTAGACGCCATCAAGAATTACAACGAAGCCATCAAACTGGCAGCCGAGTTGTTGGACAATGGCACTAAGGAACTACTTGACGGCATCCTGAAGGATGAAGAAGCGCATATTGATTACATCGAAGAACAGCTCGATCAAATCAGCCAGATGGGGCTTGAGCATTATCTGACCACGGTCAAGTAAGCGGAGGAAACATGAAAGGCAACGAAAAAGTACTTGAAACATTGAACGCTTTGCTGCGCGAAGAAATGACCGCCATCAGCCAGTATATGGTGCATGCTGAAATGTATGAGAACTGGGGCTATTCCAAGCTTGGTGAGGCAGAAGAGCACAGCTCCATCGAAGAGATGAAGCACGCTGAAAAGCTGATTGCCCGCATACTGTTTTTGGAAGGGCGTCCAATCGTCAGCGATCTTGATGTCATTCGCATCGGCAAAACCGTGGATGAGATGCTCAAGAACGATCTCGCTCTGGAGACTGACGCGGTGAAAATGTACAACGACGCAATCAAACTTGTGATTGCCGAGAAAGATAACGGCACCAAGGAGCTCCTGGATGCCATCCTGGCGGACGAAGAAGGACATGTCGATTTCTTTGAGGCACAGCTTGGTCAGATAGAGCAGATGACTCTACCCTTCTATCTTTCCACGATCAAATAGCTTCATTACCAACAAAAGACCCCGGTATCATCGGGGTCTTTTTTTGTTAAGGTCGTTATTTCTGAGCTTTCTGGGGTAAAATCAGCGAAGTTTTGCCATGACAACCTTGCTGCTTCTAATCATCTACGTCGCTTTCATCAGTCTTGGGTTGCCCGATTCAATGCTTGGCGCAGCCTGGCCAGTGATGCAGGGCGAGCTTGGGCTGCCTCTCGCTGGGGCAGGATTGGTCTCAATGATAGTTTCAGGTGGCACGATCATCTCGAGCCTCTTTAGCGGTGTGCTGATTCGCCGGTTTGGCACTGGCAAGTTGACGCTTTTGAGCGTGTTAACCACGGCTCTGGCTTTGTTGGGTTATTCTTTCAGTCAAAACTATCTTTGGCTCTGCCTGATTGCTGTCCCCTTGGGTTTGGGCGCTGGCGCGGTGGATGCCGGCCTGAATGACTTTGTGGCACGCAACTTCGCGGCTCGGCACATGAACTGGCTTCACAGTTTTTGGGGTGTTGGCGCCACGACGGGTCCGCTGATCATGGCTTTCATGCTAAACCAAACTGGACACTGGCAGATGGGCTACCGCACTGTGTCGATTGTTCAGTTTGTATTGGTGGCAATACTTGCGATCTCATTACCCTTGTGGAAGCGTTTTCCGACCCCATCCTCACCACAAACTGGTGAGGGCAGCGGGAAGATACGCAAAATCAAAGGGATTGCCCCAAACCTGGTGGCATTCTTTGCGTATTGCGCGGTGGAAGCCAGCACAGGTCTCTGGGCAGCCAGTTTTCTGGTGCAGCAGCGCGGGCTTAGCCAGGTCTTAGCAGCTGGCGGGGCTTCGGCTTACTATTTTGGCATCACCCTGGGGAGGTTCCTCAACGGTTTCCTTTCTTCCCGCTTTGACGCAAAAAGCCTGGTCCGTGGTGGGCAGGCGATGATCTTGTTGGGGATTGGTCTATTGTTGCTACCCTTCCCGGTCCTGAGCCTGGCGGGTCTGATGATCGTCGGGTTGGGGTGTGCGCCAATTTTTCCCACCCTGTTGCATGAGACTCCTCGCCGGTTTGGCGCAGAAAACTCAGCCAGTTTGATGGGGTTGCAGATGGCGACCGCCTATGTTGGGCTGACGCTGATGCCGCCTCTGTTGGGATTAACCGTTGGTCGTTTTGGTCTGCAACTCTATCCATTTGGATTACTGTTGTTAGCCTTGCTGTTGACCACTGGTACAGAGCGGTTGAACAAGGTGCTGGCTGAATAGCACACTTAAGATAGGTTGTGCAATCGTTATAAATACAAGAATCTGCTATTACAATTCCTGTCATGGTTGAAAAAGATAGGAGTTAACCATGAAAAAGAAACCCTCTCCAAAAAAAGAAGACCCCCAAATGTATCCACCTGATCCCTGCGCGGATACAGCCCAAGCCCAAAAAACACATCCAAAAGAAGCGGTTGAGGGTGGACCGATTTTCCGAACCGATATCCCCAAGAATATGCCGCCAGACATTCCATTGAAGTAACACGGATTTGCAGGCAATATGGGACCGGGTGCATGAATTGCTCCCGGTTCTGCTTTTAAGTTGGTACTCAGATGGAAGGTGTTATTGTTGGTCTTGTTGCGCCTGATGGGCGAGATCAAGCCCGCCGTATAGCCCGGCGATGCCCGACAGTCCGCTGGGGACGACGTAGCTTTCCATGTCGGCAACCTGGGGCAATTGCAGGTAGTTGCCGAGCAATCTGGTCAACTCTGCGCGGATCATGGGGAAGAGAAAACTCTGGTTCATTACCCCGCCACCCAGGATGATGCGTTCGGGGGCAAGAATCAGGCAGATATTCATCAGACCGAGGGCGAGATAATGGGCTTCGAGTTGCCAGGCAGGGTGGTCTGGGGCTAAGTTATGAGCTTTTTGATGCCACCGCGCTTCGATGGCAGGTCCGGAAGCCAGCCCCTCCAGGCATGCGCTGTGGAAGGGGCAGATACCGGTGAAAGAACTATCGGAAGAGTGGATCGGGAGGAGCATGTGCCCCATTTCAGGGTGCGCGTAGCCGTGGAGTAGTTGACCATTGACCAGGGCACCTCCGCCGATGCCAGTGCCAATGGTGAGGTAAACCAGGTTGCCGAAGCCCCGACCAGCACCCCAGAGGGATTCAGCCAACACTGCGGCATCCACATCCGTGTCAAAGCCGATGGGGAGATCCGCGCCCAGAGCTTGCTGGATGAACCCAACAACGTCGGTATTTTCCCAGCCAGGTTTTGGCGTGGCAAGGATGTGACCGTATGTCGGGGAGTTGGCTCGGGGGTCGAGCGGACCGAAGCAGGCGATCCCAAGCGCAGATAAGTTGCCGAGGTCGTGCTGAGCTTGGAGGAAGAAATCAGCGCAGGCTGTCAGGGTAGGGTGGGGGAGAGTGGTGGGGATGCGGACCTCACGCAAGAGGTTGTTTTGCGAGTCAGCAACCGCGCAGATAAACTTCGTCCCTCCACCTTCAATCGTGCCATAGATCTTTTTCCTGTCCATGGAATAATTATAATGGTCGATGCAGATGTCGACGGAGAGAGATTAATCTCTTTCGTAGGGCTGGGCTTTAGTCCAGCCACCGTTTTGCCTGCTTAAATGCCGACGGAGGGAGCAAGCCCCCTCCGTACAATAGCCTCTTTTTCCAGCTACTCTGCCCACAGATGCAGATGTATGCGAGGAGAGAGGATCGTCCGTCGTAGGGCTGGGCTTTAGTCCAGCCGCCAATGAGGCCTACCAAGACATAAGTGGAGGGATCAACCCCCCTCCGTACGAAAGAAATAGGACACTCTGATACCACTCATTTTGACGAAGACAATCCGTAGGGCTGGGCTTTAGTCCAGCCACCACGATTGCCCAAGAAGATGCCGGTGGATGGAGCCAGCCCCTTCCGTACGGTTGATCCTCATTTCAGCCGTCCGGGATCCACGCGTGCAATAAGTAAAGGTGGTTGAACGAGGAGTTAAAGTACAATTGCTGTGATGGAAAAACCTGTCCGCAAATCTCCCAGGTTGAAAAACTACGATTATTCCTTGTGTGGTGTGTATTCTTTGACAATTTGCACATATCACCGCCAATATCTACTCGGAAAGATCAAGGCTAATTCTCACGGAAACTCTATTGAAATCTCCGATATTGGATTGATCATCCAAAAAACACTGGAAGGACTTCCAGATCGTTTTCCTGAATTTGAGATCGTAAACTACTCTATCATGCCAAACCACCTCCACATTCTGGTTGCAAAGTTAGGGTCAGATACCCATCAGGATCGCACTATCTCGGATTTTGTCTGCGCACTAAAGTCTCTTGCAACTAAAGAGATTAGACAAAGATATCCCGGGATGAGGATCTGGCAAGAATCCTTTCATGATCACATACTAAGGAACGAGTGGGACTTGTCCAAGCATTGGGATTACATTGATCAGAATGTGAATAACTGGCAGAAGGATGAATTCTTCAACAAAAATGGGGAATCTAATTCCTTGTAAATGGTACTGCCTGGGCTAGTTTTGGCCGAGGGAGTACAGTCCGTCGTAGGGCTGGGCAGCTGTTCCCGCGAAGTAGGGTATTGGTCCAGCCGCCAATGATGTCCACCAAGACATAAAAGGAGGTCAAGCCTCCTCAGTATGGCTGATCCTCTTTCCAGCCGTGTGATCGATCCAAGAAGGTATCCACTAAGGGAAGACATATTCTTTCGTAGGGCTGGGCTTTAGTCCAGCCGCTACGATTGCCTAAGAAAATGCCGACGGAGGGGGCTTGCTCCCTCCGTACGGAAAAGTTTCAATATATCCCCCCAAATCCCTGGAAATCCTAATACGACGGATTCGAATGCGAAATCTCAATCTCCCTGACGCAAATGAAACGCGGCACTTTCAACGCGGTCGGATCACGGCGCCCATAACTGCTGGAAACGTTATATGCCACCTGCTCCTTGCTCAACCATTCCACCCTCTCCCCAAAGAAATCGCTAAACTTCTGAGTGAGGCGCACGTTGTAAGGCACCTGCACGCTGCCATCCTTCTTCAAATACAGCGCGCCGAAGCGGCTGGATCCGGTCACCATGCCCTGAGTCGGGTTCACCACATTCATGTAATGGATGTACGGCACGTAGAGGATATCCTCATCCCGTGGCATTTCCAGCAGGTCCTTCAGCGTCGCGACCGATTTTTCGCCACCTTCCATCACCAGGCTAAAGTGACTGACGTCATGCCCGGTTGGTGTTTTTCCAAATTCATCCGCAGAATCCTGGTCCCACACGAAAGCCTGGAAATGTCCTTCGGAAATGAGGGGGAAGGGTTTCCTCTCCATACCAAAGCGATCGGCGCTTTGAGCATAAATTTCCTCTTCGCGCGGATCATCGACGACGCTGATCTTCTCTGAGAAAAGCAACTTACCCTGATCCTCTTCTTTCAAGAACGAGTATCCCTGCATCAACGCGCCGCCGGTCATACCGTAGAAAGCCATGACGTTGCTGAGTTCCGCAGTCGCTGCAGGACCGAGCACAACGGTGTACTTGCCCACAGGCAGTTGAATAGCTTCATCTTCCTGGTAATGTTTCACCAGCAAAGCCAGGTCCGCATGCAATCCTTCTGCGTCCAAATCGCTCTTCTTCTGCGCGCTTTGCTCAGCGTTCACCTCCCATTTCAGGCTCTCGGAGGAGAGAACAGCGGTAACTTGCGCGTCCGTCGAGCGGAAGAACTGGCTGTGCTCGTTGGCTGTGCTGATCTGAGCCGTGGTGGTGGTTCCACTGCTAAAGATGCCGCTCAATTTCACATCCTCACTTTCCAAACCTCCAGCCAGTGTGTTGAAATATGCCAGGCGTTCATCGTTGGTAAGAGCGGCTAAAGCTGGGTCATAGGCGCGTTCGTCAATCACATCCTTCTCGTAGACGGGGAAGGTGGGGTCGTAGGAGAGCGCTTGAGCGTGAGGCAGCATTTCCACCAGGATGTCCAGGCCCTTTTCCATGCTGTCGAAATCAGTCGGGTCGGCGATAATGCCGTAGCTGACCTTTTTCCGACCATCATAAGCGACGAAGTCCAGCGAGATCAGGTGCTCGTTGGTGTTCAATGAGATCGCCGAGTTGGCGAAGCGCATCAGGTAACTGTCTTCTTCGTGATAAGAGATCAAGGCTTGCAGTCCTCTGCTTAATGCGGACTGGCGCAGTTTTTGTAATAAATCAATGACCTGGTTGCTCATCTTACTCTCCTACCTGTACGTTATCGAAGCGGCAGACAGGCACGCCGTGCCCGAGCTGCATGATCTGATTTGGTGCGCCCTTACCGCAATTCTCAACATAATGGACGTTCCAAGTGCTCTCATCCCCAACTGCGCTGAGCGAATTGTAGAAAGGCAGGGTCTCACCGCGATATGTCGGGTTCTTTACCACCTGCTTTTTCTGCCCGTCCTCCACCAGCCAGCCGATATCGCAGGCGAAATGGAATTGCTCACGGTTGGAACCGATCGACCAACTTTTGTCGCCATCCAGCACCACACCATACTTGGTGTTGGCAATGATGTCTTCCAGGCTGCCGTCCGTGCCAGGGTCAATGTTGATATTAGTCATGCGTTCAATCGGCACACGGTAGAAAGATGTGGCGCGGTTGGCGCCGCTGGAGCCGTTGAAAATCTGTTTTTTAGCCTTCGCGTTAGCTTCTTCCACCATCTGCCGACCAGTAATCGCGCCAACAAGGATACCCTTGTCGATCAGCAGGTTGTCCTGTGCGGGGACGCCGTCGTCATCAAAGCCAAAGCTTCCCGGGCTGTTGGGCTCGAGCGCGTTCGCGCGGG
>CAYPBU010000065.1:0-10588 GCA_964409045.1 uncultured Anaerolineaceae bacterium
GACACGATCATCAACTGGGACTACATGCTCCAGAACATCAAGAAGTATCTTTAAAATATTAAACGCACATGATAAAAGACGGGCGATGAAGTGCCCGTCTTTTATTTGTCCTTTCGAGGGACGCAGCAATCAAAAAATTAAGCTCTGGTTTACCGTGCGATGTTCATAAACCCTTTGCGGTGATAAGCACGATCCTGCTTATCTGTCATTGCGAGGGACGAAGCAATCTAAAATCTTAGCCCTGAATTGGCCTGCGATGTTCACATACCCAATGTGGATTATTAAGATAGTCTTGCTACCCACAACCTATCAGGTTACCTAAAGTCTAGATTGCTTCACAAAGGAGGTTCGCAATGACAGAGTAAACAGAAAAAAATGCTCACCAATCGGCAGACAGGTCTTTCCACTCAGGATTTTGCAATTCGATCAACTCAATCTTTTTAGCGCGGCTCCCCCCTTTAATCCTTTTCTCCTCTGCAATTGCACTATAAACATCAGTTGTCTCTGCATAGTACACCAGATACTTTGACTTGTAGTGCGAAGTGAAACCCCCACCCTGACCATTCTTGTGCTGCCATACACGCTTGAATATGTCGTTGGTTACGCCAGTATATAAGGTGCGGTGAGAACTGTCGGTAATGATATATGCGTAATAAGTTTTGGTCATGCAAATATTTTACCGTGGCTGGGATGATGTTATCTGTCATTGCGAGAAACTAAGCAATCTAGAATGTTTGCCCACAGTCAACGTAAACGGTCCGCAAATTCTTCTAGGACAATTAGTCGTGATCCTTTTACCTCCAACATTATTTCTCCGTCGAAAGTTTAGATTGCTTTGCAAAAGAGGTTCATTATGACAGAGGTTTCGTCCTAGCGAGGAGCGAAGCGACATGGCAATCTCAACCTTAGGCCCGAATGACTCTCAACGACTCACTCCAATTCAGATCATGGCCTGTGTAGGCTATAACCCGGTGTGCATATACCTAAGCTTGTGACGTCATACTCTTCGAGCACGATGACCCATCCTGCCTGCTTGAAAACGTTTCGTTTGGAAAGATGAAAATTCTGTATTCAGGAACTAAGATGTGATGGAAAGATTTATAAAAGACTGAATTGTGGAAAGAGGTGCCCTATTACGACATTTACGGCAATTAACAGCAACACAACACCTCCCACGATTTGCATACGCCGACCAAAGCGCTCTCCCAGGTTGTGACCAGCAAACAGTCCGACACATGAAAGTGCAAAAGTCACCAGACCGATACTGGCTATCGTCCAACCAATGGGAAGTCTTAAAACCGGCAGGCTCATACCGACTGCAAAAGCATCGATGCTCGTTGCGATTGCCAGCAGGATCATGGTTTTTCCTGTGGAAGGATCCTGGGGAAAAGCCTCAGCCTCCGGGTTTAAACCCGCCTTGATCAAGCCATAGGACACATAAACCAGGAGTGCCATGGCAAGCCAATGGTCGATGGGAGCAATAAATCTGACCATCGTTTTACCAGCAAGCCAACCAAGCAAGGTCATCCCCGATTGGAAAATTCCAAAGTGGGCAGCCAGGCGGTATTTTCCGCGGTTATCACGTATCAAACCACACGTCGAAATTGCTAATGAAACAGACAAAGCGTCCATAGCGACACTGAGGGAAATCAAAATAATGGTGAAGAAGGGCATAGAGAACTGAGTATACCTGAAAGATCGTCCTGCGTTGTGATAATTCGCCAAATGGTGATGTTTATTTCGCTGGATTTTGCCAGACCAAACCAGATGCAAAGCCCTGGCCTTTTTTTACAAAAACATCCAGAATTGCAGAAACTTTGTTCTAGTAATTGTGCGTAGTTATGTTCCTCTGTAATATAATAAGGAAATGGAATTCAAACTAAACGCCCCCTATAAACCTACCGGCGATCAGCCGGAAGCAATCCAAAAACTGATGGCTGGCATCGAAAAAGGCTACCGACACCAGGTGCTCCTCGGCGCAACCGGCACCGGCAAAACCTTCACCGTTGCCAATATCATCCAGCAGTTGCAGCTGCCGACCCTGGTCATGACTCACAACAAAACTCTCGCCGCTCAGCTCTACGCTGAATACAAGGACTTTTTCCCCGAAAACGCCGTCGAGTACTTCGTATCCTACTATGACTACTATCAGCCCGAAGCCTACATTCCGCGTCGCGATCTCTACATCGAAAAAGAAACCGATATCAACGAGGAGATCGATCGCCTTCGCCTGGCAGCCACCACCGCGCTGATGTCCCGCCAGGATGTCATCATCGTCGCCTCGGTCTCAGCCATCTATGGCTTGGGCGATCCAAACGCCTACCGAGCCAACGTTCTACACATCGAGAAAGGCTCGATCTATCGCCGCAATGCTCTCCTGCGTCAGTTGGTCGATGTGCAGTATCAGCGCAACGATCTGGAAGTCAAACCAGGCATCTTCCGTGTGCGTGGCGATACACTTGAGGTCTTACCGGCATACAGCGAAAAGGAAACCATCCGCATCAGTTTCTTCGGTGATGAGATCGAAGATATCACCCGCCTCAACCCGATCACCGGTGAGGTGATCGAACGACCAGACCAGGTGGATATCTACCCCGCCAAGCATTACGTCACCGAAGAGAGCCGTATGGCAAAAACCCTGCTCGACATCGAAACCGAGCTTGAGGATCGGCTGAAGTTCTTCAACCAGAGCGGTCGCCTGCTCGAAGCGCAGCGCCTCGAACAACGCACTCGTTACGACCTTGAAATGTTGCGCGAGGTCGGTTCCTGTGCCGGCATCGAAAACTACTCCCGCCACATCGACCAACGCGCTCCTGGCAGCCCGCCCTGGACTCTCTTGGACTTCTTGCCCTCGAACTACCTGATGGTTCTGGATGAATCCCACATGATGGTGCCTCAGATCCGTGGCATGTACAATGGCGACCGGTCCCGTAAAGAAGTACTTGTGGATTATGGTTTTCGCCTGCCATCTGCGATGGATAATCGCCCGCTCAAGTTCCCGGAATTTGAAAAGACCATGGGCATCACGCTCTACACCAGCGCCACTCCTGGTCCTTACGAGATGGAAAAAGCTGAACAAGTAGTGGACCAGGTGATCCGCCCGACTGGTCTGCTGGACCCGAAGATTGAAGTGCGCCCCACCAAGGGTCAGATCGACGACCTGATCGCGGAACTGCGCAAGAGGGTAGATCGTCACGAGCGCGCGCTGGTCACCACCCTCACCAAGCGCATGGCTGAGGATATGGCTGACTACCTGCTCGAGTCTGGCTTCAAGGTTCAATACCTGCACTCCGAGGTGGAAACCTTTGAACGGGTTGGCATCCTGCGCGACCTGCGTTTGGGTGTCTTCGACGTTGTGGTTGGCATCAACCTCCTGCGCGAAGGGCTTGATCTACCAGAAGTCTCTCTGGTGGCAATTCTGGATGCGGACAAAGAAGGCTTTCTACGGTCCACTACAGCCCTGATCCAAAACTTTGGTCGGGCTGCGCGGCATATCAATGGGCAGGTCATCCTCTACGCAGACAAAATGACGGACTCGATGAAACGTGCCATTGATGAAACCACCCGCAGACGCGCCAAACAGGAAGCGTACAACCAGGAGCACAACATCTCGCCCGTGGGCATCACCAAGGCAGTCTACGACATCACGTCCCGATTGGTAAAAGTCGCCCCTGACGAGAAAGACAAGACCCACAGCGCCCGGGAACTGGCTGCAAAGATGCAACACCGGGAATTGGAGACTTTGCTGGGCGAGCTGGAAAAGCAGATGAAAGCCGCCGCTGCGGAGCTCGAATTTGAACGCGCGGCAATGCTTCGGGATCAAATCTTTGAACTGCGGGCTGTCGTCATTGAAGACTCAAACCTGCCGCCTTGGAAGAAGCAAAAAGCCCTTGCAGGTATGCAGGATTAATCTTGTTTTACCCCAACCCGCTGTTCCATTTTTAACCGCGATCGATTCACCGGTAGGGGCGAAGCATCTGTCAAGAATGCTTTGGATATAGCATTACATTTACATCGAGATGCTTCGCCCCTACGTCGGACTTCCGAAAGTCTATGTCAAAGCAAGGCGTATCGCTTATCCTGCCTAACACGCAAAGGCCTCTATTAATACCGAATGTCAAAATCGAAAAATTCCCCCGATGCGAGGCCGTAATGCCATTTGACATCCCGCACATATGCCCCATCCGGACCCTCACGCAAGGCGGTCAGCAACGATTCCAAATCTGAAGTATTCCCCTCAGCCACGACCTCAACCATGCCCTCAGCCAGGTTGCGCACCCAACCGGTCAAGCCGAGCGCGACCGCTTGCTGCAAGACAAAAAACCGAAAACCCACCCCCTGAACTCTTCCGTAAACGATCGCCTGCAGGCGTTGCCATGCAGGATGCGCCGTGGAAGGCTCACTCACAGATCATCCTCGTCATCAGGTTCGTCGAGAGTGTAACTGTCTTCAAGGCTTCCATCTAAATCTTCTTCGTCCTGATCGACATATTGCTGCCACTCTTCAGGATCAAAGCCTTCGAGGTCTTCATACTCGTCCTCTTCGTCCTCATCGGTGTCCCATGGCTCATTTTCATCATCCTCGTCAAGAGAATCATGCTTGTGGTCAACATCAACTTCCATCAGTTCGAAATCGGTACTGTCATTAGTGAAGTTGAGCATGTCAAGCGCTTCTTCAAGCAGGTTGGCTTCGTCATCATCGTCAGTTTTAGCAAGTAGTTGCTCAAACTTTTCCTCAATGCCTTCCCCTCCTATCTGTGAAAGCGCCCAGATCAACTCACTGCGAAGATAGCCATCTTTTTCCCGATCGAGCTGTCTGAGCAGTCGTGTCCTGGCTGAACTCAATGTAAGTTCACCAGCAGCATGGATCGCCTGCCCTCTAACCTCGAGATTTTCATGGTTGAGGTTCTCCAACACTTCGGTCTCCCACTGGGCATCTGCCGATTTACCCATGGCAAACAGCGCGCTCTCAAGCCATTCATCGCTGTCCTTGACGGAGGCGCCACGCAGTAAGGGAGGGACTTCTTCCCGGCTGGAATAACCCAGAGACTCAAGCGATCTCCGCTGTACCAACTCGGAAGGGTCCTCCGCGTATGCCTGCAGCAGTGCGTCTTCGATGTTGTGATGAATCGCAGGCTCGAGTTCTTCAAGTTCCCCAAGATACACGTAAAAACCAAGCGCGTTGGCTGCCGCGGCTCGTACGAATTCGGCTTTGTTGGCATTCGAAAGCATGCGCATGAAAATTGGAATTAGTTTGGGGTCTTCTGCTTCCAAAAGCAAACTGATCCCGCTCACTTCGCATTCCGCGTCGCCATCTTTCAGGGCAATGCGTCCGACATCCTCAAATAACAGGAGGTTGTCATGCTCGGCGAGTTCCACCAGATCCTGTAAAACAGCTCTCCTGCGCACGGCAGGAATAGTGTGCCAGGCGCTGGTAAGTACTTTGCAGTCATCAGGCGCTATGTCTGAAAATTGATAGAGCAATCGGGCTGGAAATGGTGTTTCGAGGTCCAGCAGTGCTTTTATCAGGTCGTGAATTGAGCTTGGGGCGTCCATACGTGTTCCTTAAGGGATCGTGATCGGATTGATGAAATCACGAATATTGATAAAAACAAACAAGATGATCAAGAGAAAGTAGAAGACCGAATTGATTGTGTTGGCAACTTTTGTCGGGATGCGTTTCCGCGTGATCGCCTCGATCAGCAGGAATAAGATCTGCCCGCCATCCAGAGCAGGGATGGGCAGCAGGTTGGTGATGCCGATTGCGATGCTAAGCATCGAAACCAGCGAGAGCCGTGTGATTGGCAACACCTCGTTGGTTGCTTCCGCGTTGCTCTGATCAATCTCAGCCGCGTTCGAGAAAAGGTCGTAGATGCCCTTCAAGCCAATGAAGCGTGCTTCGCCTGGAGCGATCTTTCCTTTGATGTAGTTGTAAGGCAGCGAAACTGTCGTCTTCACCTGTTCCCAAAAGGTCTTGAATGCCACGCCGATGCTCTGGCCAAAATTGAGCTCGATCTCCGGATGGGAAATCACGACACCGATCGCGCCTTGTCCTTCTGGTGGATTTTCCCTCGGTGTTACCAGTGTTGTGTACTCGCCACCTTCGCGTGTGTAAGTGAGACTGACTTCCTGCCCGAGGTATTTTTTCGTGGCAGAAATCATCGCATCGGATGAATCGATCGCCTCATCTCCTAGCCTGGTGACTATATCGCCAGGCTGCAGCCCGATCATTTGGGCAGGGGAGCCAGGGGCAACCTCCACCACCAGGATTTTGCTGGAATCAACCGGGTTGACCACGTTGTAGAGGAAAATTAGCAGTAGGATGCCAAGGATAAAGTTCATCGTCGCGCCGGCGACCAGGATCAGGAAACGCTTCCATTTGGGCGCTGCCAGCATACCGCCAGGCTCGCCATCGTCTGTCTCACCTTTTGGGCGTACAAACCCGCCAAAGGGGATCCAGTTGAGCGTAACCTCTGTGCCTTTCCATGTGAAAAGCTTAGCCAGACGCGGCGGGTAGCCAAAACCAAATTCTTCCACTTCAACGCCGACCCATTTTGAAACCAAAAAATGCCCGAGTTCGTGCACAAACACGATCAACCCGAACACGAAAATGAACTGAATGATCAAACCAAAGTTAAACATGAGCGTACTCCTTACTCGGAATTATACCTATTTTGCGCATGGGAGTCTGTTGGAATGGTATTAACTTTTGACAAAATCGATGCGGCGCTGCTCGAAAACCCCTGGCGGAAATAGGCACGGATGGCTCAGACTACGGGTATAATTCGCCCCATGCCTGTCATCGTCTCCCTTGATATTGAAACAACCGGTCTTGACCCAAAAAACGACTCTGTGATTGAGATCGGCGCGGTGAAATTTAACGGAAACCGCGTTTTGGATGAGTTCTCGACCCTGATCAACCCGCGCAAGCCGATCAATTCCTTCATCACCAACCTCACCGGCATCACTAACGCCATGGTGATGAATGCGCCCCTGCTGGCGGATGTATACCCGCAACTGGAAACCTTCATCGGCGACCACCCCATCCTGGGGCAAAATGTCGGCTTTGATATCAGCTTCTTCCAGCGCTACGGCGGCTTCAAGAAAAATCCGGTGATCGATACCTATGAGATGGCAGCGGTGATGATGCCTTCAGCCCCACGTTACGGCTTGGGCTCGCTGTGTTACCAGCTCGGCGTGGTCCTCAGCGACGCGCATCGCGCCATCAATGACGCCCGCGCCACCATGGGCGTCTACTCCAAGCTCTACGAGAAACTCGCTCTGCTGCCCATCGACCTGATCGCTGAGATGGTAAAACAGAGCCAGGGGTTAACCTGGGCAGCGGAATTGCCCTTCCGCTGGGTTCTGCAGGACTTGATCCAGCAGGGCATCCAGCCCAAACGCGTCCTTGACCAGGAAGGCGGGCTGCTTTTTGAGTTTGGCAAGCCAGTGCGGACCAAACCGCTCCAACCGGACGCTGAGCTTCAGCCGATTGATGTTGAAGAACTCGCCGCGGTTCTGGAGCCCGGTGGGGCTTTTTCACAGCACATCAAAGGCTTTGAACACCGTTCCCAGCAGGTGGAAATGCTCCGGGCTGTCGGCAACGCCCTCAATGAGGGGCAACATCTGATGGTCGAGGCCGGCACAGGCACCGGAAAATCGCTGGCTTACCTCATCCCGTCGGTCGCCTGGGCGCTTAAAAACAAAGAACGGGTCGTCATCTCCACCAATACCATCGCCCTGCAGGATCAGTTGATCAAAAAAGATATTCCCGACCTGATCGAAGCCACCGGTCTGGATATCCAGGCGGCAGTGCTCAAAGGGCGCGGCAACTATCTTTGCCCGCGCCGCTTCAACGCCATGCGGCGGCGCAAGCCCGAAAACCTGGACGAACTGCGTGTCGTTGGCAAGGTGCTGGTTTGGTTGCAAAGCAGCCAGAGTGGCGACCGCAGTGAGCTAAACCTCAACGGCATGCCAGAACGCCTGATCTGGAGCCGACTCTCGGCCGAGGATGAAGGCTGCAAACTCGAAAACTGCCTCAAACGCACTGGCGGACGCTGCCCCTTCTACAAGGCGCGTATGGCTGCTGAGAGCGCTCATATTTTGGTGGTCAACCATGCCCTCCTTCTGGCAGACGCCGCCACCGAAAACCGCGTTTTACCCGCTTATAATTACCTTGTCATCGACGAAGCGCACCACCTCGAATCTGCCACCACCGATGCCATGGCGTACCGCCTGCGTGCCCAGGATGTCAACCGCATGGTGCGCGACCTTGGCAGCCACGAGCAAGGTCTGATGGGACGGCTGCTTTCCGCGGCTTATGCCCTCCTGAAACCTTCTGACCTGGCGGAGCTGAACAAGCTCATCGGCGAAGCCACTGACCGTGCCTTCCGCTTTGATAACGAGATGACCGCCTACTTCCGTGCGTTGGACAACCTCCTGCTGGAGCTGCGCGAGGGAAAACCCATCGGAACCTATCCCCAACAAACCCGCATTCTCAGTGCAGTCCGCACCATGCCAGCCTGGCTGGATGTTGAGATCAGTTGGGAGCAGGCAGCCAGCGATTTGGACGCTCTCCTCAAGATCATCCGTCAGATCCGCGAAGGGCTGCGCGGCATGGAATCGATGGAGACCGAAGACGCTGAAGACCTGCTTGGCACCCTCGCGATGTTCAATCAAAACCTGATGGAGATCCGGGAGAACGTTGAGAGCCTCACCATGGATCCAAAATCCGACCAGATTTACTGGGTCGAGCTGGACCCCCTCCAGGGTCGCCTCACGCTCCAGATCGCGCCGCTGCATATCGGCAGCTTGATGGAAAAATACCTCTGGCACGAAAAAGCCAGCGTCATCCTTACCTCCGCCACCCTCACCACCCATGGCGAGTTTGAATACCTGCGCAAACGTCTGAACGGCGAGGACGCCGATGAGCTGACCGTTGGTTCCCCCTTTGACTACGAAAACTCCGCCATGGTCTACCTCCCCACCGACATCGTTGAGCCGAACGACAGCCACGGTCATCAACGCACAATCGATGAAACGGTTTCTCGCCTGGCAATCGCCAGCGGCGGGCGCATGTTGGTGCTTTTCACATCCTATGCCCAACTGCAAAAAACTTCCAAAGCCATCCAGGCACCTTTAGCTAAGCACGACATCACTGTTTTTGAACAGGGCGAGGGCGCTTCCGCTACCGCGCTGCTGGACACCTTTAAAGACACTCCCCGTGCCGTGTTGCTCGGCACACGCGCCTTCTGGGAGGGTGTGGACGTCCCTGGCGAAGCTCTTTCCGTGTTGGTGATTGCCAAACTGCCCTTCGATGTGCCCAGCGACCCGATCATCGCCGCCCGCTCTGAGAGCTTCGACGACCCCTTCAACGAATACAACCTCCCCGAGGCGATCCTGCGCTTCAGGCAAGGCTTTGGGCGCCTGATCCGCACCCAAACCGACCGCGGTGTGGTCGTCATCCTCGATAAGCGCTTGCTCACCAAACCCTATGGCAGGCTCTTCATGGAATCCCTGCCCCAGTGCACCGTCATCCAGGGCGGTATCGCCAACCTCCCCGAAAAAGCCACCCGCTGGTTAGGTTTGTGAGGTTAAATTGTAGAGAACTTGCATGCCACTACGGTTATCAACTTGTAGGGGTAACCCCCCGTGGTTACCCACGTTTATCATGTTTTGGGCAGGTACGGGGACCTGCCCCTATGGTGACCAACTTTTTGGCAAACTTCCCATCCTAACTTATTACTGTCGATGCTTGGGTCAACCCTAACCCGCACGGCGGTTGACGATGATACAAAAACAATGATAATATCGTTTTATGTATCTTAAAGGAAGCAAACTCTCCATGAGCAAGAAGCGGCGCAAGGTCAACCCCTGGCTGCTGACCTTTCTCCTGATCTCCATCGGCGCGCTGGTCTACCTCAACGTGGTCGTCGTCCCCATGATGGACCCTCCTTTTGTCCCCACCGCCACTCCCACTCGCGACCCCCAATCCTTTGTCGCTGAGGCCGACGCCCTTGCCGCGGAGGGTAAATACCTCCAGGCGATCGAAGCCTACCAGGGCGCGATCAACGCCAACCCGCAAGACATCACCAACTACCTCAAAATCTCGCGCCTGCAGATCTACACCGATCAGCTTGTCCAGGCGCAGGTCAACGCGCAAAACGCCATCCTGCTCGACAACACCGCCTCCGATGCCTACGCTCTCTCAGGTTGGGCGAAGGGCTTCCAGAAGGAATACCTTGACGGCGAAACCGACGCCAAGCGCGCCATCGAGCTCAACCAAAACAGCGGTCTGGCGCATGCCGTGCTTTCATACATCCTTGCCCTGCGGGTAGAAGCTGGTCTCGAGGAGCTCGACACCATGGACCGGGCAATTGAGGAATCCCGCACTGCCTTGGCGCTTGAACCCAACCTGCTCGAGGCGCATTGGGCACGCAGCTATGTGTTCGAGATTACCAGCAACTACGAAGAAGCCGTCACCGAGCTTGATGCCGCCATCGCCATCAACCCCCACATTGCCCGCGTCCATATGGCTCTCGGCCGCAACCTCATCAACACCAACGAACTCGATCGCTCCGTCTTCGAGT